>CAMJRX010000017.1 GCA_946408355.1 uncultured Selenomonadales bacterium | reverse complement strand
TCGGCAACTTCAACAACAACTCTGTCTCCAAGTGGCTTTATCATAAATATCTGCCTCCTATAGAAATTCAACCTTGCTCGACATCTTCTGTCGAACTTTTCGGGCGGTATAATAATCCTAATTCAACAAAATGTCAAGATTTTTTTTCATAGGACAGCAACGAAGTCCGCGCAGATTTTTTCCAAATAGTCACGTTTCTTGAGAGTTGCAAGCCATTCAGCGGGGATTGATTCTGCGCCGTAAAAAATTCCTGCCAATCCACCTGCAACTGCCGCAACGGTATCTGTATCACCGCCGAGATTAACAGCTTTAAGCGCAAGTGATTTATAATCGCTGGTGTTAAGCAAGCACCACAAAGCCGCCTCCAACGTGTCGACGACGTAGCCTGAACTATAAATTTTATCTTCGTTGAGCGCGGCAAAATTTTCATCACAAAGACGAGAGAAATTTTTAAAAGCCTCGTTCGTGCTGTAGAAATTTTTAGCGTCGTTTATGCCAATTAGAAATGATTCGGAAATATTTTTCCCGTTTAAAATCTGCGCGGCAATCAACGAGTAAATCCCACAAGAAATTTGGCTGATAATGTGCCCGTGAGTTAACGCGGAAAATTCGTGAATAATTTTAAGTTCGTCGTTGCCAATATTGCCGCGCGTGCCGTAAAGATAAAGCGTCGCAGGTAAAATTCTCATCAATGAGCCGTTGCCGTTGGTATTGTCATCAGTCGCACCGCATTTAGTCGGCGGCAAAATTCTGCGCGAAAATCTCAAAATCGCCGCACGTGTCGTATTGCCAATATCAAAGCGTTCGCCCGTCGCCGTGAAGTCTTCGCGTTCATACCAGCGCAAAAAATTTTCCATAATGTCTTGGTAGTCAATTTTGCCGAGCCGCGAAATACTTTCCATAGTCGCAATCGTCAAGCTGGTATCGTCAGACCACGTGCCCGCCGGTTGACTCCACGAACCGAACGCCCGCATATTTTCCACAGGGGTATTTTTTAAAGTCATACGCGATTCAAACTCAACCGGAACGCCGAGCGCGTCACCCGTCGCCAATCCCAATAACATTCCTTTTACAATTTTTTCGTTCATTTTGAAACCTCCAATAAAATTTTGTCGCAAGCATTATACACGAAAGACTTTTTGTGATAAACTATCTATGAAACGGAGGTAAAAATTTTGGACGAAAAGAAAATTCACAAGGTTGAAGACTTCGGCGACGCCCCCGAAGATGAACCGCACGAAGATGATTTGCCAAATGTCATGCCGCCCGAAGAACACGACGACGACGATGATATAGAAGTTCACTTCGACGAGGCAGCCGCGCAGGTTGAAGCGGTTGAGGGCGATTACAGCGCAGATCAAATTCAAATTCTGGAAGGATTAGAGGCAGTCAGACTTCGCCCCGGTATGTATATCGGCTCCACTTCGGAACGCGGTTTGCACCATTTAGTTTACGAAGTTGTCGACAATTCGATTGACGAGGCGTTGGCGGGATTTTGCACGGAGATTAACGTAACGATTGAGGCGGACAATTCTATAACCGTTAGCGATAATGGGCGCGGAATTCCCGTTGACATGCACGAAAGCGGCAAGCCTGCTGTTGAAGTCGTATTAACCGTTTTGCACGCGGGCGGCAAGTTCGGCGACGGCGGTTATAAAGTTAGCGGCGGGTTGCACGGCGTAGGCGTCAGCGTCGTCAATGCTCTATCAAAATCTATGGAAGTTGAAGTTCGTCGCGACGGGAAAATTTATCGTATAACTTTCTCACGCGGCGAAACTGTCAGTCCGCTTGAAATTATCGGCTCTGCGCAGGATACTGGAACTAAAGTTCACTTCTTGCCCGATAGCGAAATTTTTACAGTATTGGAATTTAATTATGACACGCTTAAGCACAGGCTCCGCGAACTTGCATTTTTGAACAGCGGAATAAAAATTACTCTGAACGATAAACGCACGGGCGATAATCAAGAATTTCACTTTGACGGCGGGATAAAATCTTTTGTCGAACATCTCAACCGTAAGAAAGAAAAAATTAATCCGACGCCGATTTACTTCAACGGGCGGCGCGACGATGCTGTTGTTGAAGTTGCCATGCAATATACCGACGCTTACCAGGAAAATATTTTCAGCTACGTCAACAACATTAACACAGAGGAAGGCGGCATGCACCTAGTCGGCTTCCGAACCGCGCTTACTAAAGTTGCTAACGAGTTCGCTAAACGCCACAATCTGTTAAAAAATAACGACAGTACTTTAAGCGGCGAGGACGTTCGCGAAGGTTTAACGGCGGTGATAAGTGTCAAGCTCCACAATCCGCAATTCGAGGGACAAACTAAAACCAAGCTCGGCAACGTTGAAATTCGCTCGTTGGTCAGCGCGGTCGTCAACGAAAGCTTGAGCGAATTTTTCGAGGAAAATCCCGCGATAACCAAGCAAATTTTAGAAAAGGCAGTTATGGCGGCGCGTGCTCGTGAAGCGGCTCGTAAAGCTCGTGAACTTACACGCAGGAAAAATGCTTTGGAAATTTCAAGTTTACCTGGCAAGCTTGCTGATTGTTCCGTTAAAGATCCGGATAAAGCAGAAATTTATATCGTTGAGGGCGACAGCGCGGGCGGTTCCGCTAAGCAAGGACGCGACAGAAGATTTCAAGCTATCCTGCCTCTGCGCGGAAAAATTTTAAACGTCGAGAAAGCTCGCTTGGATAAAATTTTTGCCAACGCGGAAATTCGCACGATGATAACGGCATTTGGTACTGGAATTAGTGAGGACTTTGATTTAAGTAAACGACGCTACGGAAAAATTATTATCATGACGGACGCTGATGTTGACGGCGCACATATTCGGACTTTGCTGTTGACGTTCTTTTATCGGTATATGAAACCGCTTGTCGAACACGGACATGTTTATATTGCTCAACCGCCGCTCTATCAAATTCGCAAGGGCAAGAATCACTGGTACACCTACAGCGACGACGAACTTGCCAAAAAGCTTGACGAGGTCGGGCGCGACGGTGCAACAGTTCAACGCTACAAAGGTTTAGGCGAAATGAATCCCGAACAGCTTTGGGAAACGACAATGGATCCAATGACGCGCACAATGCTCCGTGTTGAAATTAATGACGCGGTCGAGGCTGACGAACTTTTTACAATTTTAATGGGTGATCAAGTTGCGCCGCGCAGACAGTTTATAGAAGAGAACGCTTTACTCGTTAAGAACTTAGATATTTAAGCGATAAAAAATTCTCCCCTGCATTTGCAGAGGAGTTTTTTTTTGTTTTGTTATTTTTACGGCTCGATTAAGTTCAAAAATCTTTCCAACGCCCAAACCATCCAACGCTGATTACCGTTTAAATTTTCTTGACAGTGTGGCAAAAATTCTTTGCGGGTCGGTCCCTGCCAATTTTCAAACCACTCGTTGACAGGACGCGGCATTGGCGTTTTACGCGGGATTTCTTCTCCAGGATAAAGTTTTCGGAACGCCTCGCGAACAATATATTTCGGTTCACCGCCGCGAATTTTTTTGTAGTCAATGGGATTTGCCATGCGCGACATAAAAAACGGAGCAACGAATTCAATTCCCGCTGTTTCGCAAGCGTTGATATATGAAGGTGGGGACTCCTGAAGATAATGTTTATTAATAAATTTATACGGGTCAATGTGTCCGTCAACTTCAAATTCTTGGTAGGGGTCAAGCGGCATTTGCGGTTCCCTTAAAACTTTGTAGGGTAAAATATAAGAATAACGCTCCACAAATTCTCCGAACAGCCAATCTTTTGATAACAAGCCGTCATGCCCGCCATAAATAATGTCAGCCGTTTCCCCGAAGATAAATTTTTCAAAGCCGTCCTCTAAAATTTTTTTTGCGGCAATGTAAATTTGCGTTTCAATCGAATGAATCGGCGCACCTTTATGGAGCATGAGTTTATCGACGACCGCTACGACATCTTCCCAATAAATATCAATGACTTTGTGATTAAGCTTGCAAATTTCTGTCCAATGCGCGGCGCGTTCGGATTCATCTTCAACTTTTTTACCCGGCACAAGACAGCGGAAAGTATATGCCGTCGAACCTTCAGGCATAAACTTAGCTAAAATCGCCGAATCAATCCCGCCGCTTAGCGCAAGAGCCGCCTTTCCGTCAACGGTCGCCTCTTCGACACGTGCACGCAAAAAATCAATCAATTCGTCGCCGTTGGCAATGGGCGTTCTTTCAAAAGAAATATCAACATTCTTGCGCGGCAAACCGAAATCAAAAGTCTCGTCGTAAATATATCGATACATGAGGAACGAACTCATGCAAAAATTTTTATCAATCATGTTAATTTATCTCCCGTACCAATTTCAAAGCTTGACTTATGACGGTTGAGCTGACCCCTTTTGTGTAAGGGAAGTAAATAATTTTGACGCCGACGCGCTTAAATTTTTCTTCCATTTCTTGCCAGCTTTCAGATTGATACCAATCGTCGCCAACAAAAAGAATATCGAACTTAAGCTTTTCCCACGCCGCGAATTTATCAATATTATCTTGAGGAATTGCCGCGTCAACGTACTTGATTGAACGAACAATTTCCAGCCTATCCTCGAAGGGAATGATTGCGCGTTTATGTTTGTACTTAACCAGCTCGTCAACCGTCACGCCGACAATCAACTTGTCGCAAAGTCCTTTGGCATTTTTCAACAAGTTGAGGTGTCCGATATGAAAAAGGTCGTAAACGCCAGTTGTATAGCCTATCGTCATTTTGCCACCTCTTTTAAGTCGTCAACAATATTTTTATAAATAAATTCGCTTGCCGACATGCCAAGATATTTCGGGTAATTGAGATATTTATCGAAAACTGCCCTGCGCTCGGCGGCTTTATAATCGTCACCCTCGATAAAGACCCGTTGCATTATAGCGGCTATGGCGTCTAAATTTTTTCCGTCGACAGTATAAGACGCTTTTAAAATTACATTGCCGAGAGCGTTAAATTTTTGCGTGTCGCGAGTTAAATAAATCATTGGTTTATTCACGTATTGATATTCGGCGATAAAAGAGCCGCTGTCGTGGATCATGCCGTCGCTTGTGGCGAAAATATCCTGATAATAGGCTCCCATATAAACCTGAGCGTTGGGCAAGTCATTCCATTTTTGAAAGTATTCTTCGCAAGCCTCAAGGGAGGGAAATATATGCGCATGAACTGTATTTCTAAATAACCAAGGATGTGGCTTGACGACCCATGAAATTTCTGGATGAGCCTTAGCGAATTCGTACATAAACTGATAATTCCACCGGAAAGTTGAATATTTAAGGCTGGTGTCGGAATCGCTTACAGTGTGATGTGGTGCCCAAATAATTTTCTTTGAATCGGGACGCGTTATCTTCCAATCGAATTTAAAATCAGCATTTTTATTGAAGAAAATATCCATTCTCGGATAGCCGCTGAAAATTCCGCGTGGCATACCTACACTACATGTTCTTTGATAATATTCGAGTGAGATTGTTGACGGAAAACACGCTTTCCATAAAACACGTAAAAAAGGATTGTAACGAATAAAACCGTCTCTGGACGATATTGTATGTGCATAAGGAATATATACTAATAAAGTCGTGAATTTTAAATTGATAAGGCGAAAATCTCTCGGTACATTATCATCGTATGGTGAAGTTTGAATAAGAATATCTTGAACGGGAATATCTACAGTAGGATTTTTCACAACAAAAACATTTAGCCCGCGTGCCTTAAATTTTTCTATATCTTGTTGAAATTCTTTGCGCGTAAGGTTATCGCCAGTTGGATAAATAAAAATTGTAGGCTCAAAACGTTTATCTTTGGCGAAAAGATTGTACAATTCATCACCGCACCATTTAGAGGTACTGTCAAAATAGAAAGCCACTGTAATTTTATCCTTGTGGCGAATTTTTTCTAACGACAATTTAAAAATACGCGCCGCCAAATTATTGTAATCGTCCTTTATCAGTATATTTGACAGATTTACAAGATGATTATAAGTCATACCAGATAAAACATTTGCCATTAAGTCAAGGCGAGTTTCTTTAGTCAAAGTTTTTGCTAACCGGTTGAAGTCATCAAACACCATGCGGCAGAAAGTGTCGTGTATAAGTTTTTTATAAAATCTTGGAAAATATTTCTTAAGCAAATTAAAATACTCGTTGTCCATACTGCAAACTGTTTCTGCGGAGAAAAGATTTTCAAAATAAAGTTTCGCGCCGAGAAAAGCACTTATTAACGCTGAACCTTCCGCACTCAAAAGCCAATTACCATTAAAAAGCTTATTGTTAATCTTAACGTCAAGTAAATCAATAAATACAGCATATTTTTCTACGACTTTATTAATTGTATTGCGGAAGGATAGCACGACATTTGAATCATAATCTTTTCTGATAGACGCATGGACGGGGAGGACGACAACAACAGGTTTTGCTCCGTTATTGAGGCATAGTTGGATATAATCTTCAAGAACGGAAACATTTTTTTGGACGTCCCAAGCAACCAAAAGTTCCGAATTATTTTCCGAAACGACATAAGGCGACAACCCGATAAGTACAAATTTAACAGTAGCGTGCTCGAAAATCTGTTTAGCAATCGAATAGCTTTGCGACAAATTTTGATTGGCGTCGGCAAGAATTAATCCTCTAGACGCATTTTTATCGGTATGTCCATAAGGAATAAATTCCAAATTCAAATTGTTGCGAACGTATTCATCGCCCGTTGCAAAGAAATCTACGCTACCTTCTGTGATACTCTGTAAGTCTTTTTTTTCCATAAACATCACCTAAAAATTTTTTTAGAAAATATAACACGAGTTCGGTAAATTATAGCACACAAAAAAATTTCCCGCAAAAAAATTCTTGCGGGAATTTTTTATTGACGGAATAGTAGCGACGATAGCTTTTAAATTTTTGTTTAATAAAAGAATTTATTCGTTGGACTTTTCAAATTAAATTCTGCGCAATTATCCCCAATTCGTTTGTAAACTTCAAAGGCAAAGCGTATATCATGAATCGCTATGCCCACGTTATACGACAAAATTCTTTCGCGCTCGTTCGTCCGCCCCTTAATCTTGCCCGTTAAGACGTCCGTGAGTTCGCCACAATAATTTAATTTGGAGAATTGCGACCAATATTTGAAAGGCTTAATTTGCTCGGTTTGGTCAGCGAAAATTTTATCAAACACCAAATCGCAATTCTGAAAGCCTTTAGAATGAACAGGAATAATCGTTATGCCTTGAGGATATTTTTTGGCATCGCAAAATAAATCATCCGTATTCGATACGCAGGAAAAAAGTATCTGCGAATTTTCAGCGACTGCCTCGTAACTGTCGACTATAAAAAATTTCACATTCCCGAAATAACAAAATCTGTCAATGAAATTTTCCGCCTGATTTTTATAACGCAACAGGTAAACTTCGAGTGGCGAATTTTTGAAAATTTTTCTGCGCTCTGTAAGCACATCAAAGGTCGCATAAGCCGTGTTGCCCAATCCCCATAAGCCAATTCGACTGTAATTTTTCAGAGCGAATGTTTCAGCGGCAAGTGCAGCGACTGCTCCTGTGCGCAAAACCGTCAAATAATCGCCATCAATCAAAGCCAATGCGTCGCCTGTCTTGTAATCAAAAATAATTATCTTGCTCGTCAAAGTCGGGATTCGTCCGGCGCGGCGGAAAATCATTTTCACGCCGGCAAAACCTTCTTTAGGCATCATGCACGGCATAACATTAAAAAAATCAGATGTTTCGTACTTGAGACTTGTTTTAGCCGGAAGAATCCATTCACTCTTGCGAATGAAATTTTCTTTAACCAAATCAAACGCCTCAGTCGGCGTGATTACTCCTTTAATTTCGTCATGCGTAATTATTTTCAACGTAAAAACTTCCTCTCAATATCGCCCCCTTTGTAAAAACAATTTAGAATAATTTATTTCTTAATTCGTCGTGCTGTAAAATTTATAAATATTTCGCTCGGATTTTATTCCATATTCTGCAAGATTTACTGCACGAGTAAAATTCTTTGTTCGTTGCCGATACCAGTTCATAACGTTTTGCATTGTCGGCACGTTTAATTTCAATATCTCGGCGAATTGCAGAAAAATATCTAATCCGAATTCAAAATCGCACTTGAAGTATCGATTTTCATAGTCCGGCAACAAACCTTGAGCAATATGTTTAAATGGCGAAGAAATTTTGCTCAACGACGGGATACTACGGATTTTTTTAGTCAACGCGGAAATAGTTTTGCTCTCGTAGTAAACTTTCAAAGAAAGCACCGAATGCAAATCTACTTCCTTCAACGCATGGCAAATTGCTTGAACTTCGTCGTCGAGCTTAAATAAAACTTCTGAAGCCGCGTCATTCCAGTCCGCATAGAAAAATTTATTCTGCTCAATCGCTGAATCGGCGTCTTTCAACATCGAATAAAGTCGCGAGGTATGCAGTACAGGGTTGGAAGGCGTCAACGTAATACACAGATAATTATTCAACGCTTCACAGGGGATAGAAAAAAGCTTTTCCATTTCGCGACAGGTTGAAATAATATCTCCGCCGGAAAATTTTGCGAGGTGCAAGCGAGCTTTTTTTTCAAACCAAACGCTTTTTCCATATTCTTTTAAGCGAGCTATGAATGGCACGCGCTGAAAACCAAATAATTCTGCGCCGCTTTTTAAAACTGGTTGCATTAAAAATTCTACGCCGCCAAAGCCAGGTATCATAACGAATTTCATTTTATCGCTTACAAGGGGAGCTACTCTTTTTGCAAAATCTTTTTGAACATTAGACGGCAAGGTTACAAAAATGTAATCGGTTGAATCAAAAGCCTCAGCCGCGTCTGCCGTCACCAAATTTAACTTAGCTTTTAATTTTAATAATCCCCCCCCCCGAACGATTTCGTCAGCCTCAATATTCTTTTGCCAAGCTTCGGGTTTTGATGTCAAAATATTAACCGCGTGATTTTTCGAGGCGAATTCAGCCGCCATAGCTGTTCCGAGATTGCCGCCGCCGACAATGCAAATTTTCATGTCGACAACTCCTTTTTAAGAGATTCGATTAATTTATCATTGTCTTCAGTCAAGCGCACCGCCAAGCGCAGGTAATTTTTCCCGCTAACTTTTGGCGACAAATCTTTGAGCAAAATGTTGTAACCGATTAAGAGATTTTTACAGAGTTCTTTTGCAGGAACTTTATCGTCAAGTTCGATCATAATAAAATTCGCTGAACTCGGAACGACGCGAACACCGGAAATTTTTTCAAGCTCATGGGAAAATCTTTTGCGTTCCTCGCGAAGTTTTTGGAGTGAATCAATATAAGTACGTTTGTATTTCTCAAAAATTTGCATATAAAATTCCGCGAAAGAATTTATATTCCAGATGACGGCGTCTTTTTTCAGCGCGGCGATAAGTTCTTGATTACCCGACGCCATAACGCCCAGCCGCAATCCGCCAATGCCGTGAGATTTCGACAAGCTCTTGATAACGCAGAGATTTTTATTCGTGTCTAAAATTTTTTGCTCAATTAAAGTTTCGTTCTCGTCCGCGAAGTCGGCAAAACTTTCATCGATAATCAGCTGAATATTTTTTTGCGTTGCCCAATCAATCAGCCGGATTAATTCGAATTTGGGAATGAAATTGCCCGACGGATTATCAGGATTGACAACGACGAGCGAAGTTATCTCTTTATCTCCGAAGAAATTTGTCAGGTCGTCAACGTTGTAAGAGAAATTTTCATTTTGCGGCGTGAAGTAAATAGAATCAGCTTTATCATAGCGATTGGGATATTCCTCGAATGTCGGACGGACAAAACCGACTTTCCCAGATAATTTTTCCATTAGCGACTTAATCAACTCAGCCGCGCCATTGCCAACCAAGATATTTTCTTCATGGACAACAAAATTTTTTGCCGCAAGTAAAGAGTTTACCCGCATGCCTGAAGGATATTGCGTCAAAAGATTTTTCGCGTTGGCAGTAATTTCATCAATCAACTTTTGCGGCGGGAAGTAAGGATTAATCAGATAACAAAAGTCAAGCAATTTAGGATAACGCCAATAGCCGCCATAACGCAACTGAATTTTCGCGAGCTTGTCATAGTCGTCGAGAGCGAACATCGACTCGGCAATATCTAAATCTTGAATATCGTCAATTTCATACCAACGCAAAGTTTTTACCGTGTCGCGAAGTGTATCCAAACGCTTAACGCGAATCTCCGGTTCGTCAAGAATCATTATGACGCGCAGAACTTGTTCGTAATATTCGTTATTGCCTAAAGCTGTTGAGTAGGCGTTGAGAAAAGGCGCGTAAAGATTTTCGGAAAAATGCTTGCTGAATTTGTAAATATTTACGGTCTTGTAAAGGTCGTTCGTATCCTTAAAATTAAAATTTTTGCCGGAGATGAACTTTTCGATTCGATCGTCGTTTGTAATTTTTAAGCATGTGCCGTCCATCCAACTTTCGTACTTGTCGACAAGTGCAAGAGTTTCGCGAGGGTCATTAACTAATTCTTCCAATACGCTGTCTTCAAAAATTAAATCGGACTCCAGCAAAAGCGTATCTTCCTTGCAAAGATATTCCCGTGCCAGAAAGAGCGAGTAAATATTATTTGTCTTGTCGTAAATCGGATTGCTGACGTAAACGATAGGCGTTTGAATATCAAGCGTGGAAATGTAGTCGATTAATTTTTGCCCTTTATAACCTACGACGATAACGATACGGGACAGGTGCTGTTGTTCAAGCTGATGAAGCATTCTATCAATCAAGGTGACGCCGTTGACTTTAACCATGCATTTGGTATTGTCCTGCGTCAATTCTTTAAGTCGTTTGCCCATGCCCGCTGCGAGAATTATTGCTTGCATTTAGATAACCCCAATTCTTCGATAATATTTTTGTAAATGAATTCGCTTGCTAACATACCGTTATGTTTTTGGTAGTTGAGATGTTCATCAAAAACTGCCTTGCGCTCGGCGGCTTTGTAATCATCGCCCTCGATAAAAACTCTCTGTATCATCGCGGTAATTTCGTCAAAATTTTTCCCGACGACAAGGTAAGTTGTTTCTAATATTTTTTGACAGAATTCGTTAAATTTTCTTCCCGGACGCATTAAATAAATCATTGGCTTATCCACATACTGATATTCGGCGATAAAAGAACCACAGTCTTGAATCATGCCGTCACTTGTGGCAAAAATATCCTGATAATAGGCTCCCGAATAAAATCGAGCGTTGGGCAAGTCGTCCCATTTTTGAAAATACTCATTCAAGGCTTCATCGGAAGGGAAAAGTCCTGTCCATCTTGTCGAGTGAAATAACAAAGGATGTGGTTTGATTACCCAAGAAATTTCGGGATGCGCTTTAGCAAATTCGTACATGAATTGATAATTCCAATGGAAAGTGGAAGTTCGAATTCCAAAATTATTTATCGACCAATGCGGCGCATAAATGATTTTCTTTGCGTCGGGACGTGCCATTTTCCAATCGAAATGAAATTTTGAATCGGACTTAAAGAAAACGTCTAATTTAGGATATCCGCTGTATATTCCGCGTGGCATAGCGATTTTACTTACTTTTTTTCCGCTTTCCATCTGGGGAACAGAATTAAAGAACATCTTCCATAAAATTATAAATAGCGGAAGGTCGATATACGAACTGGATAGACCACCAACTATATCAAACGAGTAAGAAACGTAAAGTACCAAAGTTTCTTTTACTCTAATATTTGCAAGTTTGAAAGCAGGCGGTATGAATTCTGGATACGGTCTAAAGCGAAATAGAATACCCTGTACAGGAGTATCAAAAGAAGCTCTCTTCATATCACATACATTTAAACCACGTGCTTTGAATTTCTCTGCATCTTTTTGGAAATCTTTGCGATCAGATTCGTTATTATACCAACCATCTACGGGCATGAAGATTACGGGGTCGAAACGTTTATCTTGAGCAAAAAAATTATACAGGTCATCGCCACACCAATGGGCAGAAAAATCAAAATAAAAACCGACTTTAATTTTATCTTTGCGACAAATATTTTCTACAGTCATCTTGAAAATACGATTCATAAGTTCGTTGAAATCGTCTTTTGGAAATACGTCCGCCAAATTCGCGAGATAACTGTAAGTTAACTCGGAGAAAACACGCGCCATTAAATCCATACAATTTTCTTTTGGCATAGTTTTGGAAAGGCGATTGAAATCCTCGCATGCTAATATACAGAAGACGAGATGAATCAATGGTTTGTCGTCGTTCGGGAAATTGGCATCTCGCGGAAAATATTTCGCGAACACATTGAAAAATTCGTCGTCTGCAGCGCAAAGGTCTTTAGGATAAAGAATCCCCTTGAGATAAAGCCGCACGCTGAGCAAAACGGTAACTATCGCTGTGCCCTCCGAGTTCAAATGCGTCTTGTCTTGAAAGCGCACATTGGAGAGACCAATATCGAGTAAGTCAATAAATGCAGACGATTGAAACTTTCTCACGACTTGATTGATTGTGTCGCGAAAAGTCTTCAAAACATCTGCATTGTAATTTTTTTTGAGGGATGAATGAACGGGAAGGACGACAACGACAGGTTTCGCCCCGTTGTCAAGACAAAGTTTGAAATAATCTTCAAGGACGGACGCATTTGTTTTAACGTCCCAAGCAACTAAAGGTTCCGTATCATTTTGCGGCAAGATATACGGAGACAGACCAATAAGGACAAATTTAATCGTGCCGCTTTCGACGTGCTCGAAAACATTTTTGGCAATCGAATAACTTTGGGGCAAATCTTGATTAGCGTCGGCAAGAACTACCCCCCCCTATGAACACCTTCAGAGTCGTAGGGGATAAATTTTAAATCAAGGATTAGACCACCACCATAAGCAATTTTATCTGCGCGTCCACAAGGAATGAATTTTAAATTCAAACTGTCGCGCATGTATTCGTTGCCTGTCACAAAAAAATCTGCGGCGCGCTCCTTGATAAGCTGTAAATCAATCTTTCCCATAAACATCACCTCAAAAATTTTCTGTAAAAATAAAAACGAGTTTAGTAAATTATAGCACACAAAAAAATTTCCCGCAAAAAAATTTCTTGCGGGATTTTTTATTGATGAGAAAAAATTACTCTGTCTCAAAAGGCGTGATAGCTTTACGCTGATATTTCGTGTGATAGTGGACGACGTAAATATTTTTGCCGGTGATGTGACGAATGTCGTCAATGTAGCAGAACTGGCGCGTCTTCGGATAAACCAAAATATCGCCCTCCAAAATGTCCTGCCTGTCACTCATGATTAGCGTACTCTGTTCGGTTTCGCTGAAAAAAGCGTCAACCAGCGGCTCAATAACACGATTATCGCGCACAGGTACAAAAACATTCGGCTGGAGTTTCGAGGCTCCCTCAAAATATTGGTCTAAAACGATTTTCAAATTAGCGTCCATAAAATTTCCCTCCTTAAAAGTTGATTTTATAAAAATACGCCGCCCCTGTCAAACGGAAGCGACGAGTAAAAATTTTACTTTATCAACTAACCAATCGTCGATTGAAAAGCCAAATGAAATTTCTGCTTTGGGCGCGTGACGTTTAAAAATTTTGGAAAGTTTCTGCGCCTCTTCCAATGAAAGATTTCCTCTGGAAGCTGTCACGTTGAATAAAATTTTATTGGCGACTTTGAAATTGTCCGTAGAATTTTCCGCATGCTCAAGGGCGGCTTTGGCGGCTTTCATGACGGAATTTTTACCTTCGCGCTCGCCATAGCCCATAATCGCCGCAGAATCTTTTACAAGCTCTGAAATTGTTTTCACGTCAATTTTCGGCTGTCCGTCAAGCGTCACCGCCTCGATAAAATTCTTGACAACTTTGCAAGAATCAAACTCAAAATTTTTGCTCGGTAACTTTATCAGCACGTCGAAAATTATTTCATCCTCCGCGTCCTCAAAATTCCCTCCTGCTATAAAAATCACCGGCACGCCAACTTTTTTAGCACAATGCGCGACAAGTGCGACGACCTTGATATTTTCCCAAACCTCATCAGCTACGATAAAAATTAAATCCGCGCCGCGCAGAGTTTCGACTAAATTTATCTCGTCCGCCGTGTCCAGCAGTCTTAATTTGTGAATTGCTTTGCAATCGTCAAGATTTTTAACGTCTTGCCTGTCGACCGCCAAATAGTTCACGCCCTGCAAATTTTGTTCTAACATATAATTAAGGGCGGAAAGCCCGCCCGAAAGTTTTTCATTGTTCGCAGTGTTGACGCCAACGACTTTTACTTTTACAAACTGATTATCTAAACTTTTTCCTAACATAATCATCAACCCTCCGTCGAAAATTCATCTCCTACGCCTGTTAAAGAAGTCGGGAATTATATTCGGGAAAGGATTATTTGACTTGGGCGGCTCCTCTTGTCGAGGTTGAGCAGTTCTATTGTATGGCGGCGGCTCTTGCTGATTATAATCTTGCTGGTTATATTGTTGTTGATTATACTGCTGTTGATTGAATTGTTGATTAGATGGTTGCTGATTGTACTGCTGTTGATTGTATGGTTGCTGTTGTTGATTGAATTGCGGCTGATTCTTCTGCGCGGGCGGCGGATAAAATTTTGTCGGGGGAATTTTTTCTTCAACGGGAGCGGCATTTTCTTCGCCAAAGCGCGTAGCAATAATCGTAACGATAATCGTATCGCCCAAAGATTCGTCGACGCTGACGCCCCAAATAATTTCCGCGTCGGGGTGCGCCGCCTCTTGAATCGTGGTTGAGGCTTCATTTATCTCCATCATCGGCAAATTATCTTGTGCGCCCATGAAGTTCAGCAAAATTCCGCGTGCGCTGTCGATACTTGTTTCAAGCAGAGGCGAGGCAATAGCTTGCTTAACTGCCTCAACTGCCGCATTATCGCCCGACGCTTCGCCAACGCCCATTAGCGCGGCTCCTGCATTGTTCATTATTGATTGAACGTCTGCAAAGTCCAAATTTATAACGCCAGGAACAGCGATTAAATCGGAAATACCTTTGACGCCTTGACGCAAAATATCATCAGCAATCACGAACGCCTTAGTCATCGGAGTTTTTTTATCAACGACCTGCAACAGTCTATCGTTCGGAATGGTTATAATCGCGTCGACGTGCTGTTTAAGTTTTTCAATGCCCATATCAGCATTTTTTTTGCGCTTAGGTCCCTCAAATGAAAAAGGACGTGTAACAACTGCGACCGTCAAAGCGTTTACTTCGCGAGCACATTCCGCAACAACAGGAGCCGCACCCGTTCCCGTACCGCCGCCCATGCCCGCCGTTATAAATACCATATCCGAACCGCGCAGAGCCTCCAGAATATCATTGCGACTTTCCTGCGCGGCGCGTTCGCCAATGTCGGGACGTGCACCTGCTCCAAGTCCACGAGTTAATTTTTCCCCAATTTGCATTCTCTTAGGTGATTTACTCATCAATAAAGCCTGCGAGTCGGTGTTGACTGCGATAAATTCCACGCCCTCCAAGCCCGATTCAATCATTCTATTTACCGCATTCGAGCCGCCCCCGCCTATGCCAATTACTTTTATTTTCGCCAGTTGGTCTAGTGTATTCTCGTCGAATTCAAACATCTGCTTTCCCCCCGTGAAAAAATTTTCTACGTAAGCTGTGCAAGTTTAGCATATCTTAATGAAAAAAATTTGTAACGTTCAAACTTTCAGCAAACGTTGGGCATTATCTCCGAGTATTTTATTTTTATCATCGTCGCTTAGCGGTAAATTTTTAATAAACTCAATCGAAACTTTTGGTGAAGTCCACGGGCTATCCGTTCCGAATAAAAGCCGCTCTGCTCCAAAGGTTTCTACAAAGCTCATGAACTTCGCGGCGTCTAAAAGTTTTAAATCTTCTTCTTGCCAATGTGAATCATTGCGCGGAATTATTTTACCAGTCGAAAATGAAGTGTCCAGATAAATTTTTTTGCCCGCCAAAATTTTTAAGACTTCCGACCAATTTTTCCAGCCGCCCATGTGCGCCAATATAAATTTAAACTCGCCGATTTCCTCGACTACATTACACGCCATTTGCGGCGAACAGCGAACAACTCCAGGAAAGCCTATATCAAGCCCCGCATGAGTGACGACGATTAAATCCAGTTCGGCGGCGCGGTCGAGGATTCGTAAAAATTTCACGTCGTCCAAATTTACATCTTGATAAACCGGGTGAATTTTGATACCTTTTAGCCCGAAATTTTTCACGCGGCTCAATTCCTCTCGATAATTCGTAAAATCGGGGTGAATACAACCAAATGAAATTATTCCTTCGTCGAAATTTTTCTCATTGAGCGCGGCGGAGGCGGAATTTATTTTTTCGACCTGCTTTGTATTCGTCGCAACCGGCAATATCACCGAGAAATTTATCTGCGCGGCGTCCATAGATTTTTTTAAGCCGTTCAAAGTTCCGTCTGTAAAAGCGGGCGTTCGACTGACGTGACTAAGCTTATCAATGACGGCGGCAGAAATTTCGTCGGGAAAAATGTGCGTGTGCATATCGATTATCATGGCGGTCAACTCCTTTTTAGTTTTACGGAGGTTTTTTGTATGAAAGTTGCTTTACTCGTTTTGTATTTTGCAGTTCTGATTGGCATTGGTTTATATTGTCGCAAGCACGCCACCGACGTTGACGGCTTTGTATTGGGCGGGCGCAATGTTGGAGCTTGGTTAACGGCTTTTGCTTACGGCACAAGTTATTTTTCTGCGGTCGTGTTCGTTGGCTACGCGGGGCAATTCGGTTGGAAATACGGCATTGCGGCGACGTGGGCTGGCATTGGCAACGCGCTAATCGGCTCGCTTATGGCGTGGTTTATTTTAGGTAGAAGGACTCGCGTTATGACACGTCATCTTGATACGGCGACTATGCCCCAATTTTTTGAAAAGCGTTTTGGCTCGCCGTCCTTGAAAATCGGCGCGGCTATCATAATTTTTATTTTCATGATACCTTATACCGCCTCGCTTTACAACGGGCTTTCCAGATTATTTGGTATGGCGTTCAGCATTGATTATTCCGTTTGTATTCTGCTAATGGCGGTTTTGACGGCGGTTTACGTTATAGCGGGCGGCTACATGGCAACGGCGATTAACGATTTTATTCAAGGCGTCGTCATGCTCGTTGGTATTTCTGCAGTTATTTATGCTGTGCTTGAGACTAAAGGCGGTTTTATGTCTGCGCTCGACGGATTAGCGCGAATCACTGACGATAAAGTTTCTGCGACGCCTGGAATTTTCGCGTCGTTTTTCGGAACGGATCCGTTGAATTTATTATTCGTAGTGATTCTAACTTCGCTGGGCACTTGGGGTTTGCCGCAAATGGTTCAGAAATTCTACGCCATTAAAAACGAACAGGCGATTCAAAAGGGCACCGTCATTTCAACGTTATTTGCGTTCGTAGTGGCTGGCGGCTGTTATTTTTTAGGCGGATTCGGAAGATTATTCTCAGACCAGATAGATATTAAAGCTAACGGCTTCGATTCTGTCGTTCCTACAATGTTAAGCGGATTATCGGACGGAATGATTGCTTTAGTCGTAATTTTAGTTTTATCGGCGTCAATGTCAACGCTTTCCTCGCTGGTAATTGTTTCGGCGTCGACTTTAACGCTAGACTTAATCCGCGACAACTTTGCTAAGGATATGACGGAGCCGCGACAAGTTTTGCTGATAAGAGCTTTAGTCGTTGTGTTTATCGCAATTTCGGCGGTGCTGGCGTTGGTTCAATACAAAAGTTCGGTGAACTTTATCGCGCAGTTAATGGGCATATCTTGGGGCGCAATGGCTGGAGCTTTCCTCGCGCCGTTCATGTATTCGCTTTACTCGAAAAAAGTTTCAACGGCGGCTTGCTGGACGTGCTTTATATTCGCAAGCGTGTTAATGTCAGCAAACATGTTAATTCGTCCCGCATTTCCCGCGATATTGCAATCGCCGATTAATTCGGGCGCAATTGCCATGTTAGCCGGATTAATCATCGTGCCGATTGTCAGCGCGATAACTCCTAAGCCCGATAAAAAATTGGTAGACAATGCATTTAAATGCTACGATGAAAAAATTCTTGTGCCGCTTAGTACATCACTCAACAGCGAAAAATAACAAAAAAATTGCTCCTGCCATGTTGACGGGAGCTTTTTTGTTGCAAATTTTTAAACGTATCTTTAGGTTATTTTAGCCAGTGTCACGAAGAGCGAACGAATTAATCTTGCACGTTCGGAGGGCGCGATTTGTTTTGCCGCTTCCGACTGATAGAGATTTGCCGTCATCTGTGCGACAAGTGCCGCCTCGCGCCGTGTAATTATTTTGTTATCCAGCAGAAAATCTATCATGTCTTCCATTTCCGCGAACGACGTATCCTCGTCGATTGAGTTCAGCATATCTTGATATAAAAGTTGCTTGCGGTCGATTTCCTCAGTTATCAGCGCAATGCGAATGTAACCGCCTAAGCCGCGCCGCGACTCCACAACAAAACCTCTATCCGGCGTAAAGCGCGTGCTCAAAACGTAACTTATCTGCGACGGCGCACAACTTACCTCGTCCGCCAATGCCGTGCGTTTCAACTCAATTTGCCCGTTCGCATTCTGCGCCAGTAGCTTACGTATGTATTGTTCAATCGTGTCTGCTTTATTATTCAGCATAATTATCACCTCTTGATATTTTGACATTATACTTTCAAAAAAGCAAATAGGCAAGACTTTTTTTAATTAGGAAGTAGGAATGAGGAATTAGTTTGCAGGAAAATTTCTATGCAACGAAGAACTTACTTTTAAAAATTTTGGAGAGCAATAACATGATTCAAGCGATTTTTTTCGACAGAGACGGTGTTTTAAATGAAGAGGTCGGCTATCTTTGGGAAGTCGATAAATTCAAGTGGATTGACGGTGCACGCGACGCCATTAAATTTTGCAACGAGCGCGGCATTTTAACAATCGTCGTCACTAATCAAGGCGGCATTGCCAAAGGTTTATACACGGCGCGGAAAGTCGACGTCCTTCATAATTTTATGCAAAAAAGTTTGTCCGAAATTGGCGCACATATCGACGCCTTTTATTATTGTCCACATCATATAAAAGGTTGCGTAAAAGAATTCAGCGTCGAATGCAACTGCCGCAAGCCTAAGCCCGGAATGATTCTGCAGGCGTGCAAAAATTTTAATATCAAGCCCGCGCAGGCAATTTTATTCGGTGACAGCGAACGCGACATTGAGGCGGCTAAGGCGGCGGGTCTTCGGTCTGGAATTTTTTTTACAGGCGGAAATCTTTTCGAGGAAGTTTATAAACACGTGGAGGGAGCGTCATGAAAAAATTTCTTCTAATCTGCGCGGCAGTTTTTGTTTTGTTAGGAATGAGCAATGCTTATGCCGCAGAAAATTTCGCTGTCGAGGTTTTAAATTTGGTAAACGAGGAACGGGCAAAAGTCGGAGCCGCGCCGCTTAGATTGGCTGACGATTTACAAGAGGCGGCAAATATTAGAGCGCAAGAAATCGTTCAAAGTTTTTCGCATACGCGCCCCGACGGCTCGGATTGTTTTACAGTCATGCAATATCGAGGCAGAACTTGTGGAGAAAATATCGCGGCAGGGCATTCTTCAGCTCATGAAACTGTCGAACAATGGATGAATTCCGACGGGCACCGCGAAAATATTTTAAATCCTGCGTTCACTGAACTTGGCGTCGGCTACGCTTACGAAGACTATTCAACTTATCATCATTATTGGATTCAACTGTTTAGAGGATAAAATTTAGGAGGGATTAACTATGGCTGCACACGTTATTGAAGAGGCTCGTCGATGTCTGCAATGCAAAAAACCACTCTGCAGAATCAAAGGTTGCCCGATTGAAACCAATATTCCCGAAATGATTCGCTTATTCCTTGCCGGTCAAACGGTGGAAGCGGGGCGCATGCTCTTTGAAAATAATCCGCTTAGTGTCGTCTGTTCGCTAGTTTGCGATCATGAAAATCAATGCGAGGGCAACTGTATTCAAGGTAAGCGCAAAGACGCCGCGGCAGTTCAAATCCCCAGCATTGAAAATTATATCTCCGATTTTTATTTTGATAAGATAAGCATTGAACGCTTGCCGGATAATGGTCAGCGCGTCGCGATTATCGGTTCTGGTCCCGCTGGTATCACTATTGCTATCAAACTTGCCGCGCTCGGCTATCGTATCACCATTTTTGAACGCATGGATAAAGTCGGCGGCATGATGCGCTATGGAATTCCCGCTTTCCGTCTGTCGAAAAAAATTCTTGACCGCTATCAAGTTAAGCTCCGCCAAATGGGAATTCACTTCCGCCCCAATACCGCGATAGGCGGCGCACTTCACCTCGACGATTTATTTAACGACGGCTACGAAGCAATTTTTATCGGAACCGGCGTTTGGCGTCCGCGCAGACCACACGTTAAGGGCGAATCTCTTGGCAATGTCCACTACGCGATTGATTATCTGCAAAACCCCGACGCTTATGACTTAGGCGATAACGTTGCGATTATTGGCGCGGGTAATTCCGCTATTGATGTTGCGCGTACTGTCGTTCGTCAAGGCTCTCGTCACGTAACTCTTTATGCCCGCCGGCAAAGAATCGCCGCCAGTCAACGCGAACTCGATTATGCTGCCGTCGACGGGATTGAACTTCAACAGGGCATGGCGATTAAAGAATTCACAGAGGAAGGTCCCATTTTCACGCCGAGAATTTACGACGAACATGGCAATCTCATTCGCGAGGAAGAACCCGTTCTCATGCCCGCCGACAGTACGATTATCGCCATTAGTCAAGGTCCAAAAGATAAAATTGTAAACACGACGCACGATTTAACCGTTGATAAGAACGGCTTGATTGTCGTTGACGAGGAAGGGCGCACAACCCGCGAAGGCGTCTTCTCCAGTGGTGACGTTGTTATTGGCGCAAAAAATGTCGTGCTTGCCGTCAAATATTCTAAAATCGTCGCTAAAGCTATGGACGAATATTTATCCGCTAAACGTGCCACTAAATAAATTTTTAACGACAAAAAAATTATCCCCGATTAAGCGTCGGGGATTTTTTTATGCAAAAGTATAACCGGAATCACCTCAGTAAATTTAATACCATAAAAGAATTGTTATTGGATTGAGCGAGCATAAACTGCACGGATTGCGATAAAACATTCGACCTTGTATAAGCAATCATTTCCTTAGACATATCGCTATCACGAATCACGGACTTAGACGCTTCGGTATTTTCTTCCATAGTGTAGATAGTATTTTCCATACTTTCCATACGTTGAAGATATGAGCCAAGTTTAGTCGCATTATCGAGGGCGTAGTTGAGTGCTTTATCTAAAATTGTAATCGCAAGTTGCGCATCTTCGGAAGTTTTAACAGAAATCTCGTTGCCCGCTAAAGCTACCGCCTCTTGTAATTGAGCAAGAAATTCTGCTTGTTTGTCAGGGTGAGCACTCAAAGCGTTGTATTTGGCGCGGTCTCTAGAATTTACAAAATCTCCGTCATCATCGAGGATATTTCCAATACCTAATGCTTTGGTTTGCATGTTCTTGATTATATAAAGGTTGTATTCTCCTTTTTGCGTGCCGTCTTGAATGGTGAGCGGCGAACCGTAGCCTACGATAACCGTTTCCAAAACCGCTTCCTCTTTGTCCCAAATGTGTCCAACCGTTGCTGTATCAACATTTATCGTTTGAATTTCCTTATTGTCGACAATTTGCGTGCTCTGTGGGGCAGGTAGGTCATCTTTTGAACCAGGACCACCCGTCGCCATGATTGTGCCCGAATCTAAAATCAGCAGAGAAGGATTATTTTCTTTCACGAAAAGATATTCTGCATTGTTACCGTCGTAGTTAGGATTTTTGGCGATACGTAAATTGTGCCTTGCATAATCAATTGTCACGGAAAGAACTTCATTGTTGCCGTTAACCGTGCCTGAAACATCAAAAGCTGAATCCCAAGGTTTACGACCAGAATTTTTTATTCCCTCAAAAATTGCTCTGCCCAAATCAGCTGTATTTTTAGCACCATTTATCCCGATAAGATAATCTTTTCTCAAAGTGTTATCCGTAAAAGTTGTAAGCGTTCCTTGCCCAATACTCATACTCATATCGAAAGTAACATTTATATACTGCGAACAACCGCCACATAAAATACTAAAGCCTTGTCCGTCGAAGTAAGCTATATCACCGCTGAATTTAATTTCTACGCCGATTTCGTTACCATTAAATTTTCTTGATAAATCTGTAACCCCTGCATTTTCGTAAGCTGTAGACCAATTCCACGTAGAACTATTTCCATTGAAACCAAAATCGGCGTTCATTGGCGGTTGAGTATATGCCCTTAATCCATAGCCTGATTCTATTTTCGTAATGGTGGCATCTGTTTGATTAAATTCGTGTGCAAGATATTTAATCTTATTTTCTCCGATAATAACTCGCGAGCCGTCGGGAGAAACTTGCTTGATATAATCTTTGGTCGATGTCATATTAATGCTTTGCAGATTAAATTTACGCACGTTGACAACTTGATCCTCAAGTACCGTACCTGGCTCGAAAGTGCCGTCTATTACAGATCTTTGGTTGTATTTTGTCCCAATCGCTATGTCGTTAATCGTCGCAAGGCGTTTGGTCAGCTCGTTTTGAATGATTATCCTGTCTGCGTCGGTATTGGAATCATTAGCGGCATTAATGGCAAGGTTTTTCATGTCGCGCAAAATATCAACAATTCTCTGAACGCCGCCCTCCGCGACTTTAACCATAGATAAACCATTTTGAACATTTTGATCCGTCTGATTTAAACTGCGAAGTTGCCCCCTCATTTTTTCCGAAATTGTATAATCGGAGGCGTTATCTGCCGCAGAATTTATTTTCTGACCGCTTGAAATTTTTGTTAACGATTTATCAAGTCGATTGCCAGTTCTATCTAACAAATTCAGAAAATTTATCGACGTAAATTTATTTGTAACCGTCATTACCATAAAGCATCATCCTTTGAATAATAATCAAATCCTTTTGGAATTAATGCGGTCGTTAGCTGTAAATATTTGTTAATCGGCGTGGTGATGATGAATTATTTCTTCGCCGCGAATATCTTTAATTGCTTGAGCAACGTCAGCCGCCCCGTAAATAGCCGAGCCAGCTACTAAAACATTTGCCCCCATTTCCCTAACCAATTCGGAAGTTTTAGAGTTTATGCCGCCGTCAACTTCAATGTCGCATTCGGTCTCCATTTCCTCTATCATGTGATAAAGCATGTGAATTTTGCCGAGCATTGATTCGATAAATTTTTGCCCGCCGTAGCCAGGATTAACCGTCATAACCAAAATCATATCGGCATCTTCGACAAGCTCCTCGACAGCAGAAAGCGACGTGCCGGGATTAAGTGCGACGCCTGCCTTGCAACCGAGTTCGTGGATTCTTTGAATCACTCTGTGAGGGTGGCGCGTTGCTTCCACGTGGAAAGTTATAATGTCCGCGCCCGCTTTAGCGAAACTTTCCAGTTGCGTTTCGGGGTGTTCAACCATTAAATGAACGTCCAAAACTGCTTCGGTAACTTTGCGCAAGCTTTTGACGACGCCCGCCCCGATTGTTATTTCGGGTACAAATGTCCCGTCCATTACGTCAACATGAACATATTCCGCGCCCGCCGCCGTAACTTTTTTTACCTCGTCGGCAAGACACGCAAAATCCGCTGAAAGTATTGACGGGGCTATTATTGTTTGCATTTATATTCCTCCTAATAAATTTTTTCCTTTGCTCAAAAGTGCCGTTCGATTTATCCGCGCACTCGCTACGTCGACGGGGAATTTAAATCGTTCGTGCAAGATTTGTAATATTTCGCTCGGCTTGACACTTCCTGTAGGTGTGATTCTGATTGCTAATTTTATCACAACTTCCTCGCCGAATAAAGCTATTTTTATTGGCTCGGCGATATATTTTTTTATTTCAAGCTCCCGCGTCTTTTTTGGCGTGATTCGCGTAAAATTTATTTCGGGCGTTGCGTTAAAAATTTTTACTGAAATCTGCGCGGCGTCCAAATATTTTTTATCAAACGGTAAACGAACTTCATAGCGCGATAAGTCTACCAGTGACATTACCGGCTGAACTTTTCCGCGTAATTTTTTTATCCGCAAAATTTCCGCGCCCTTTGGTAGTTGCGCGTTTAATCTTCGTAAAACTTCCAGCTCGTTAATCGGCGCGGTCAATTCAAAGTCGACGTATTCGCAATCGCTGGTAACTCCGACGCTCAACGCGCTTGCAAACGAAACTTTTAAATGCGGATTGAAACCTTCGCTCCACGCGGCAGGTAATTTGCTCCTTAGCAACGCCCGCATGAACACGTTCATATAATCGAGGTGACTTAGCAAAGCAATTTCCGCGCCCTTGCGAATCTGACCACGATATTTAGTGATTAGTGGTTGGTGGTTAGTGGTTAGAATTTGGCGATTGTTAGTTATATTTTTTTCTTTGTCAAAGTCGACGACGTTAACGCCTAAATTCATGCAGACGCCGCAACCCGTGCAACTTGTCCGTCTACAGTCGCGAGTAGTTTTACCCTCTTGAGATTTTTCCCACTCTGCAATCAGAAAATTTTTATCGACGCCCGGCGAGATATGTTCCCATGCTAACGGCTCCCAAAAATCACGTTCACGCCCGCTGTAATATTCGGGATTTATTCCGCAAGCCTCGAACGACTCCGCCCAAATATCAGGCTTAAATAAATCGCTCCAGCCGTCAAACTTAGCACCCGACTTCCAAGCCGTCTCAATAACTTTGGCAAGCCGTCTGTCGCCACGTGCCAACGCGCCCTCCAACACAGACAATTTTGCGTTGTGGTAGTTATAAGTTATCGCCCTGTTCGTGATTAAATTTTTTAAGAGTTGTTGACGACGCTCAAATTCTGCTGTTGAAATTTGCGCCGCCCATTGAAACGGCGTCCACGGCTTAGGAACAAAACATGACACGCTGATTGTAACTTTGACGCCGCGTTTAAGGTTCGCAACTTTTTTTGCCAAATCAGCTATGCCCACAATGTCTTTGTCAGTCTCCGTCGGCAAGCCCATCATAAAATATAATTTGACTGCACGCCAACCTTTAGCGAACGCCGCACTGCACGCCTCTAATAAATTTTCTTCCGTCACGTTTTTATTTATCACGTCGCGCAATCTTTGCGTCCCTGCCTCCGGCGCGAACGTCAAACCACTTTTCCGCACCGATTGAACACGTTCGGCAAGTTCTATTGAAAAACTATCAATCCTCAAGCTCGGCAACGAGAAACTTACCTTTTCTGCGCGGAAGTCGTTTTGTAATTCGTCAATCAATCGGCTAAGACAAGAATAATCTGCACTCGACAGCGACGTTAAAGAAATTTCGTCCCAGCCGCTCGAATCAATTAATCGCCTCGCTATAGTTCGTAAAGTTTCTGTCTTGCGCTCGCGAACGGGGCGATAAGTCATGCCCGCTTGACAAAATCGACAGCCACGACTGCAACCTCTAAACAATTCCAACATAGCCCTATCGTGAACAATTTCTATAAAAGGCACAACAGGATTATCAACCGTCGGCGTCGCATCGAAATTTCTAACCACGCGCTTTAAAATTTTTCGCGGTGCTCCCTCCAAAACTTTTAAGCCTAAAAACTTTTCGCCCGAATACAGCGGCTCATAAAAACACGGCACGTAAATTCCTTGAACGTTTAAAAGTCGTCTCAAAAATTCTTTACGCCCTCCGACTTTGCCGGAATTTTTCCAAGCAATAAATTCGTCGACGACCTCGCCAAAAACTTCCTCTGCCTCGCCGACAATAAAGAAGTCAAAAAAATCTGCGACAGGCTCTACATTGTAAACGCAAGGTCCACCGCCAATTATAAAAGGTTCGTCTTCGCCGCGCTCCCAACTGTGCAAAGAAATTTTAGCTAAGTCAAGCATGTTGAGGACGTTTGTATAAATCATTTCGTATTGCAGAGAAAATCCTAAGAAGTCAAAATCCCGCGCAGGTCGTTTGGATTCAAGCGCGAACAGCGGAATATTTTTCTCGCGCATAACGGCTTCGGCATCTATCCACGGCGCATAAACTCGTTCGCATAAAGTATCTGCGCGACGGTTGAGTATCGAATACAAAATCGCTAAGCCTAAATTCGACATGCCGACCTCGTAAACGTCAGGCAACGCCAAAACTATTCGGCAAGCAGTTTCGTCAAAATTTTTCACGACACTATTAAATTCACCGCCCGTATATCGCGCCGGTTTCATAAGTTCGTAAAGATTCATTGTCATCACCATAAAATTTTTTACTTAATTCAAGCGCGGCTCACCATAGGAATTTTTGTTTGTGCATGTTTATATTCAAAAGGATTGCTATTGCTAAAATGTTCGTCGTCAACGAGCTTATTCCGTAGCTCATCAGCGGCAAAGGAATTCCTGTAACCGGCATTATTCCTGTCGTCATTCCCACATTAACCAGCACATGGAACGCCAACATTGAAGTTATCCCGACTGCAAGCAACCGCCCGAATACGTCGCCCGCCTCTTTTGCGATAATAATTCCTCGCCAAAATACGATTAAGTACAACAGCAATAAAATAACCGCGCCCACAAAACCGAATTCCTCGCCGACCACCGCGAATATAAAATCCGTGTGATTCTCCGGCAAAAAGTTCAGTTGGCTCTGTGTTCCCTCGAATAATCCTTTGCCGAATAACATTCCTGAACCGATTGCAATTTTCGATTGGATTATGTGATAGCCGCTCCCCAACGGGTCAACATTTGGGTCAATGAAAACCATGATTCGCATTTTTTGATAGTCTTTCATGAATTGCCACAACAACGGGAACGTCGCTATTCCCGCGAAAATTATCCCGAAAAAATACTTCCAAGGCATGCCACAAGCAATTACCATTCCGAAAAAAATTGCCATAAATACCAACGACGTGCCTAAATCCGGTTGCTTTAACACTAAGATAAATGGAACTCCCACGTACGCCGCGATTGGCAAAATATCTTGCAGAGAATTTAACTTTCCCATGCGCTCTTCCAAAACCGACGCCATGCAAATTATCATGATTAGTTTTGAAAACTCCGACGGCTGTACGCTTATCGGTCCTATTTGTATCCAACGCTGTGCGCCTAATGCCGCGTGCCCAAATAACATTACTGCCACGAGCATTATTAGATTGAAGACGTAAAGTTTCTTGCCGTGCTGACTTAGCCCGCGATAATCGAAATTCATAAATAAAATTCCTAAAACTGCATTAACAACAGCGAATATGCCCTGACGTTGTACAAACCAAAATCGCTCTTCTCCGGGTGTGTTTATGTGTGTTGCGCTAGAAATGGTTACTAAACCGTATATGACTATCGCCGCCGCCGACAAAATCAGCGCAAAGTCGACGCGGCGCAAAATTCGTTTTGTGTCTGCAGATAGTATTGCCAAATTCTTCACTCCTTAAAAAAACCTAAATCGTGATTCTTCTAGCTTAACGATTTTCCTGCATTGCAGTTAAGGATATTTTTTGATACAATTCGTCAAAAAGGAGGCAATTAATTTGGCAGAAAATGTATTCGACACTTTGACCGAACGCGGCTTTATCGCGCAATGCACCGACGTTGACGAGGTAAAAAAATTGCTTGGTGAAAAAAAAGTTACGTTCTATATCGGCTTTGACCCGACGGCTGACAGTTTGCACGCTGGACATTTTATCGCGCTTATGGCAATGGCTCACATGCAACGCGCAGGACACCGCCCGATTTGCTTAGTTGGCGGCGGTACCGGCACAATCGGCGACCCGTCCGGACGTTCTGACTTGCGCAAGGTTATGACGGACGAGGTTATTCACCACAACTGCGAATGTTTTAAAAAGCAAATGGCACGCTTTATCGACTTCAGCGACGGCAAAGCTTTAATGGTTAACAACGGCGACTGGCTTCGCAAATTAGGCTATATTGATTTGCTCCGCGAAGTTGGCGCACATTTTACCGTTAATCGCATGCTCGCCGCCGAATGTTACAAGCAACGTTGGGATAAGGGCTTAACGTTCCTCGAATTCAATTATATGGTTATGCAGGCTTACGACTTTTACAAGCTCAACGGCGATTACGATTGTATTTTGCAAATGGGCGGCGACGACCAATGGTCTAACATTATCGCGGGCGTTGAGTTGACGCGGCGTAAAACTGGCAGGGCGGCTTACGGCTTGACAAATAAACTTTTGCTCAAGAGTGACGGCTCGAAAATGGGCAAGACGGCGGGCGGCGCACTTTGGCTTGACGCGGATAAAGTTTCGCCTTACGATTTCTATCAATACTGGCGCAATGTCGACGACGCGGACGTTAAAACTTGCCTTAGCTTGTTAACGTTCGTGCCAATGGACGAAGTTAATCGCCTGTCAAGTTTGGAAGGCGCGGAAATTAACGAGGCTAAAAAAGTTTTGGCTTATGAAGTTACAAAGCTCGTGCACGGTGAAGACGCCGCCAATCAAGCTAGACAATCTGCCGCCGAAATTTTTTCTAATCAATCTTCCGACAACATGCCAACCGTTGAAGTTGCAAACGCCGTCGGGAAAAAACTTTTGGACGTACTCGCCGCCGTTAAAATTATTGATTCCAAATCGGAAGGGCGCAGACTTATCAATCAGAGCGGCTTGACACTCAACGACAAAAAAGTTTCCGACGTTGATTATATTTTGCAAGCTGACGACTTCCCCGCCGTCATTCGCAAAGGTAAAAAGAAATTTTACAAGGTGATTGCCTCATGAAGAAATTTTTAATGGCGATGATTGCGGGGTGTTTGCTTATGAATTCAGCACAGGCGATTGATTCTCGCGTCGAAAATGCCGTTCAGTGGGCTTGCGAAATTGCCGAAGACGAAACTCACGGCTATTCACAGGGGGCGGAAAATGCTACTGCGCTCAATCCTTACACCGGCTCGCGTGAAGGTCCCGATTATGATTGCTCGTCGCTGGTTTATCACGCCTTCAATCACGGCGGCTTTAACATCATTGATAATTGGCACAAAAATCCCAAATACGTGAATCGCTACAATGGCAGGCAATATTCCGGCGATGCCGATACGATTTGGGACGATTTGAGCGTCGACGGCGGCTGGCAAAAATTTTCGTGGAACGAAATTAAAGATAACCTTCAGCGCGGCGACATTCTCTGCCGTCCGCAATTTCACGTGGCAATTTATATCGGCGACGGCAAAACGGTTGAGGCTCGCGGCGTAAACAATCCGACCGGACTTGGACGCTACGAGACGGGCGACCAGGGCGGCGAAATTG
This sequence comes from uncultured Selenomonadales bacterium, assembly GCA_946408355.1. Classification (GTDB taxonomy): domain Bacteria; phylum Bacillota; class Negativicutes; order Selenomonadales; family Selenomonadaceae; genus Quinella. Next base: position 19,073 of record CAMJRX010000017.1, on the reverse strand, counting down.
ATTTTTATCCTGCGCAAGGCCGCGGCTGGACAGAGGTCTATCGTTATGTCGGAAATTGAAATTATCGACGGCGCGACTCACCTCGACGAAGTTAAACGGCTCGTGATTGAATACACAAAATTTTTGGGGCGCGATTTATCTTTTCAGCACCTCGACGACGAATTGAACGATTTGTCCGCCAAGTACATGCCGCCCGAAGGAAGATTGCTTTGCGCTGAAGTCGACGGAAAAATTATCGGCTGCGTCGCTTATCACAAACACACGCGCGAACGTTGCGAGATGAAACGGCTTTTCGTCCGTGAAGGCTTCAGAAATTTTCACGCGGGCAGCAAACTCGTCGAGGAAATTATAAATTCCGCGCGCTCCGACGGCTTCAAGGAAATTGTTTTGGACACGATAACGCCGCTGAAAAGTGCGATTCGTCTTTATAAAAAATTTGGCTTCGTCGAGACCGAACCTTATTACGAAAATCCGATGAGCGACGTTATTTATTTTATTAAGGAGTTGTGATTATGTCAGGACATTCAAAGTGGGCGACGATTAAACGCAAGAAAGGAGCCAACGATGCAATTCGCGGAGCAATGACGACAAAAATCAGCCGCGAAATTACAATCGCAGTGAAGATGGGCGGCGCAGACCCGACCGGCAACATGCGCCTCAAGCTCGCGCTTTCTAAGGCTAAGGCGAACAACGTAACCAAAGACAACATTAACCGCGCAATTCAAAAGGGGCTTGGAACTTCTGATACTTCCAATTACGAGGAAATTACTTACGAGGGCTATGGTCCCGGCGGCGCGGCTCTCATGCTCGACATTTTAACGGACAATCGTAATCGCACAGCGGCTAACATTCGCCATATATTTAGCAAGCACGGTGGCAATCTCGGTGAAAATGGTTGCGTCGCGTGGATGTTTAAGAAAAAAGCTGTCTTCACCGTTGACAAAGAAACTTTCGATGACGAGGACGCGCTTATGGAAATTGCAATGGACGCCGGCGCAGAGGATTTTGAAGCTGACGAGGATTCTTTTGAGATAACTGCCGCCCCCGACGACTTTAACGCGATTGAAACCGCGCTCGCCGAGAAGGGCATTGAAACTGCCTCCGCTGAAATTACCCAAGTTCCGGATACGACGGTTGCGCTTGCCGATAAAGACGCCGAGAAAATGCAAAAGCTCCTCGACGCGCTCGACGAAGATGATGACGTTCAGAACGTTTACGGCAATTACGAATTTTAAATGTTGGCACTAGGTATCGATCCTGGCACGGCGATTTGCGGCTACGGCTTAGTTGAGCAAGTTGACGGGAACTTGATAGCAAAAAATTTCGGCGTTATAACTACCAAGCCGCAAGCTCGTATGCAAGACCGATTGCTAAAAATTCACACGGAGCTTGACGGATTGATTAAAGAGTATCAGCCGCAAGTTATGGGCATTGAAAAATTATTTTTCGGCAAGAACTCGACGACGGCAATACCCGTTGGACAAGCACGCGGCGTAGTCCTGTTATGTGCGGCGCAAAATAATCTCGACATAATAGAAATTACGCCTAACGAGGTCAAGCAGTCAATCACGGGCTACGGAGCCGCGACTAAGGAACAAGTTATTTACATGGTGACGAAACAATTAAATTTGGCGGAGGAGCCAACGCCCGACGATGCGGCAGATGCTTTAGCAATCGCGGTTGCCGCGTGTTTCGAGGCGAATTCTTTGGCTCGCCGCAATTTTTTTGGAGGCTAATAAATGATAGGCTATCTGCGCGGGAAGGTTAAATTTCTTTCCAATGATTCGTGCATACTCGACGTTGCGGGCGTGGGCTATAGAGTTTTCATCGACGAGGCTACACGCCAATTTTTGACAGTGGACGAGACTGCAGAATTATTTATCCATACGGCGGTGCGTGAGGACGCAATAACTTTATTCGGCATGAAAAATCAATCGACGTTTGAGCTGTTTGAATTGCTGTTAACGGTTAGCGGAATTGGCGCGAAGAGTGCACTTGCAATCGTGTCGAAAATTTCAGCAACGGACTTTGCAACGGCAATAGCTCGGCAGGATATAAAAACTTTAATGCGCTTGCCTGGCGTCGGCAAAAAATCCGCTGAAAGAATTTTGCTTGAACTCAAGGATAAAATCCCGTCGTTCACCGTAGAAAATTTTCAACCCGCGCAGATAGCCTCTACAGCCCAAGACGACGCTTTTGACGCATTAGAGGCACTGGGATATACTTCAGCGGAAATTTCTGCGACATTGAGCAAAGCTCCCCCGAATTCTTCGACGGAACAGCTGATAAAATTCGCTCTAAAAAATTTAACAGGTAGGTGAAAATTTTTGTTAAAGACATTGGCAATAGCACGCCCGAAAAAAAGATTATTTCTGGGAATGTTGGTTGCGTCTGAACTTTTAGTCGCGCTGACATTTTACGGTTTATGGTTAATCTGCCGTCCTGGACTGGAAAATATTTTTGAATACTTGCCCGCGCTGGTCGGCGCATTTTTAATTTTTATCTCGACGTTTTCATTTGGCGCAGTGTGCAATATGGTTTTGGCACTCAAAGGTTTTCCTACGCTGAAATTATTTCATCGCTACAGCTTTGCAATTATAAAATTTTTATTCCCGTTGGCAGTGCGTATCGGAAAAATATTCGGCGTGCGTCGTCGCCAATTAGAAGGTTCCTTCGTGACAGTGAGCAATGCCCTGTTTCGTAAAAGTGGGCTGAAAGTTCCGGCGAACAAATTATTACTTTTAGCACCGCATTGTTTGCAACTATCAACTTGCCCGCACAAAATCACACGAGACCCGCGAAATTGCAAACGCTGTGGACGTTGTAATATCGGCGAACTGGTAAAACTTTCAGAGGAAATGGGCTTTAATTTTTTCGTAGTGACAGGTGGAACATTGGCGCGGCAAGTTGTAAAGGACATTCGACCGGAACTGGTAATGGCGATAGCGTGCGAGCGAGATTTATTTAGCGGGATTCAAGATGTATATCCGTTGCCGGCAGTCGGTTTATTAAATATTCGCCCGAATGGACCTTGCAATAATACGCGGGTTGACATGTCGGAAGTTCGACGTCTATTAAGCGAATTAATTCGCGAGGTGAACTGAATGGGCTTAGACCAAGTTGTAGCAGATGTTGAGGTAGAAAAATCGCTGTTAAGTGCACTATTGCTTAAAGACGGCGTAGCAATATCGGACGTAGCGGAAGATTTAAATGCGGATGATTTTTATCGCCCAGAGCATAAATTAATTTATACGGCACTGCTAAAATTAAATGGGCAAGGGACGAAAGTAAATATTTTAGTGCTGGAGAACGAATTAAGGATTACGGGCGAACTAAAAAAGGTGACACGTAATTATTTATATTCGCTATTGATTCGTGAACACACGACGGGACGAGTAATAGAATATGCTCAAATAATCAAGGAAAAAGCACTGCTACGGCGTTTAACGGAATTAGGGCGCGAATTGGTAAACAAGGCACACAAAGACAACGTGTCAATAGAAGAATTATTAGAATCAGCAGAGAAACAAATTTTAGCTGTGGCAGGCAAGACGACGCAAAAAGGATTTGAACAAATTTCAACGGTTTTGTCCGAATCGTTTGAGCGGATAAATTACATGTTAAATAATCCCGGAAAACAATCGGGCGTTCCAAGTAAACTTGTAGACTTGGACAAAGTATTAAATGGTTTTCAGAAAACGGATTTGATACTTTTGGCGGCGCGTCCTTCAATGGGCAAAACAGCATTGGCATTAAATATAGGGACAAATGCGGCGAAGGAAGGCAAAACAATAGCAATTTTTTCGTTGGAGATGAGCAAATCGCAACTTGGTATAAGATTATTAAGTTCAGCCAGCAGAGTGAACAGCCATTATTTGAACACGGGAAATATAAGCGACGACGATTTAACTAAGGTGGTAAATGCGCTTAATGAGCTGAGTAAATTTGAAATATACATAGACGACACAGCGGGCATAGGACTTTTAGAAATGCGTAGCAAAGTTCGACGGATTAAGCACGATCACGGCTTAGATATGATAATAATTGACTATTTGCAGTTAATGCAAGGTGGACGTGCGGAAAATCGTCAACAAGAAATTTCAGAAATAAGTCGTGGCTTGAAAGCTTTGGCGCGGGAATTGAACGTGCCGATATTGGCATTAAGTCAGCTGTCGCGCAGTGTGGAGCTTAGAGCAGAAAAAAAGCCGCAACTTAGCGACTTAAGGGAATCGGGCAGTTTGGAGCAGGACGCCGATATTGTTATGTTCCTCTACCGCGACGAATATTATAATCGAGACGACACTAACAATCAAAATATCGCCGAGCTAATCATAGCTAAAAATCGTAATGGTCCGACGACATCGATAAGGTTGCGTTTCGACAAGGAATGTGTGCGCTTTGATAATTTTATAGCCGAAGAGCACTAAAAATTTATTTAATGAATTTTATTAATCCTCATAACAATAAGCCCTCACCGAATTTGGCGAGGGCTAAAATTTTATTCTAGCGTGTATCTATTCTGGTAAAAAATCTACCTACAAGGTACACGTTCTTTTATTGATTTTATGCTAGAATGTGTTCGAGGTGAACGTATGGAAAAATTTGACGACTGCTTAAAGGAAATTCAATATATCGGACTTAGGATAGCTTATTTCCGAAAATTGCGCAACTTAACTCAAGCCGACCTTGCCGAAAAAGTTTCTATCAACAAAAATTATCTGTCGCACATAGAGAGCGGCTCGGCTCATAAATTTGTATCCTTGCCGTTGCTCATAAGAATTTCTAAGGCTCTCGATGTTGAGCTGGCATTGCTGGTTGACTTGAGCGACTTGGATAATTCCAAAAATGAAGTTCGCGAACAGATTACCGAGCTTAGGACTATGTTTGAAGAGATGAAACAATTCAACTCCGAACTTAACGACATGATGGCTCAACTGAACGATACCGATTACGACATTCCTGACGATTGCAAGTAAATTTTTACTTCGAACTGGGATTATTGGTCAACCCCAAAATATAATCCGTGCTGACGTTGTAAAGTTCGGCAAGCGCAATCAAATTGTCGACCGGCAAGTTGCGTTTTCCAGATTCATAATAAGCGTAAAGCGATTGCGAACAGTGAAGATAATCAGCGACTTTCTGTTGCGTTAAGTCGGAATCTTCCCTGAGGTCACGAATACGCGGGAATTTTCTACATACTTTGTTCATAACAGAGAAAAGTATATAGAAGGGACAGGGGCGGGATTGACTTTTATGACTATAAATCATAAAATCGTGTCAGATTTTTTTTGACGCGGTGCAAGCAATAAAAGGAGGTATGCTAGGCAAAAATTTTGTCGATGTCGGGTTATTTTTAGTTAGGAGGCGTTTTTATGGCTGAATTTTATAATGAAACGAACAATTCTTTAGTTTCAGGCACGAGTAGCGACGATTATATTCGCAACAGCGGCTCAAACGTTACGATTAATGCTGCAAATGGCGATGATACCGTTCATAATGATGGTTATTACGAAAGTCAGGGTAATTCAGTCCAAATCTACACAGGCGATGGCAATGATTCCGTTTATAACGATTGTTATGCTGGTGGCTATTCCGTCACAATAGATACTGGGGAAGGAAATGATACCGTTCTTAATGAAGACAGTGCTGTTTTAATTAACACTGGAACTGGAAATGATTTCGTTAATATTATTTATAGTGACAAAGTCACAATAAACACTAGCGCAGGAAATGATACAGTTATAATTGCTTCTTATAATAATAGCGGTGGCGATGAATTCAAAATAAATCCTGGTGCGGGCAATGATTTAGTCAGTTTGGATGTATATGCTGATAACGACGTAATTATTTACAATGAAGGCGACGGCAACGATACTATCTACGGCTTTAACGATAATGATACGATCTCAATCGCAAGTGGCACTTATGCAACCAAGAAAAGCGGCAATGATGTCGTTGTTACGGTCGGCGAAGGTAAAATTACTCTGGTTGGCGCGTCTGGTAACTATCTTCTTAACATCAAGGGCACGCCTTCGGAAACTGCGCTTAAAACTATCACGAATTCGGACAAATCTTTAGTAACTGTCAATTCTATAGTGATAACCGTCGACGCAACTGCTAGAACAAAGGCTATTAAAATTAAAGGCAATGAAAATAATAACTTGATAAAAGGCGGCAAAGGTAAAGATACGCTGTGGGGCGGTATTGGCAACGATAAACTGCTCGGAAATGGCGGAAATGATTCGCTTTATGGCGGCGACGGTAAAGATACGCTCGACGGCGGTTCGGGCAATGATAAATTGCTCGGAGGCACGAATCACGACTCACTTTCTGGCGGTTCGGGCAATGATACACTTGACGGCGGCGATGACAACGATATTTTGCTTGGTGGTTCCGGACACGATTCACTTTACGGCGGCGAAGGCAATGACACGCTCTCCGGCGATAATGGCGATGATATTTTAATCGGCGACGAAGGCAATGACAGCTTAAGCGGCGGACAAGGCGACGATACGATTTCCGGCGACGATGACGATGATATTTTAATCGGCGGCAAGGGTTATGATAATTTAAGCGGCGGAAATGGTAACGATACGCTCTCTGGCGGCGATGACGATGATGAATTGCTCGGCGGCGCGGGAAATGATAATTTAAACGGCGACAAGGGCAATGATACGCTCGACGGCGGGGCTGGTAATGATAATTTGCTCGGCAATGCAGGCAATGACAGTTTAAACGGCGGCAAAGGCAATGATACGCTCGACGGCGGGGCTGATAGCGATAGATTACTCGGTGGCGCAGGCAATGACTGCATAAGAGGCGGAACCGGCAAAGATTCGCTGTGGGGCGGCGCAGGTAACGATTCACTTTGGGGCGATGACGGCGCAGATAAATTTTTCTACGCTAAGGGTGACGGCAAAGATATAATTTACGGCTTCGACAACAAAGACACGCTCACGCTTGATAATCTCGACTTTACGGCGTCCTACGACAATTCAAAAGATATGATTACCTTCAAAGTCAGCGGCGGCTCTATTACTCTTAAAGACTTCAGCGCAACGACTTTCAATATAAATAACGCCACGTACAAAATCAGCGGTTCTCAACTCGTCAAAAAATAATTTTTATACGGAAAATTTTATCCCGTCAAAGCGACGGGATTTTTTTTGTTACAAATTAACTTATAATACGCCGAACATCTTCGCGACAATGGCAACTATAAAAAAGCTATTGCAATTTACAAAGAGCTTGCAGAGACTTTTTTGCGACGCTCTTATTCGAAAATTAAAGGCGAGGGGCGACGTGAATTAGACAACGACGCTTAATAAATATGATAAAACTTCCACGGAATTTGATCCAATCGAATTGAACGTAGAAACTCTACAATATCTTTGCGCCCGTAATAATGTGGCGTGCCGTTTGAATCTTGCGACATTAAAATTATTGGCATGTTCGGAAAATATTGCGATAAATGCGCTCTCACACGAACTGCCCGCGAGGTGTAATTTGTAACTGTTTGATTTACTACAACTATCGCAAACGTTACGCCCTGTTCTATAATTACTGCGCCTTGAATTTTCATTTTGAACACCACCCTTGAAAAATTCCCATTTAATTATAAAATAATCCTGCGACACTGTCAAAATTTGGGAGGCTTGACGATATGTCCAGATTTAAAATCTTATTAGCAGTTATAAGCTTTGCAGTGATTTTGAGCGGTTGCGGCGGAGCAAAAACTAATTTCGATACTCTAGAGCTTTTGAACGTCTCATATGACCCGACTCGCGAACTTTACGCCGATTATAACAAAAAGTTTAAGACCCATTGGGAAAACGAGCTTGTCAAAGGTAAAATTATTTTGACGCAATCGCACGGCGGCTCCGGTAAACAAGCTAAAGCCGTTATCGACGGACTTGAAGCCGACGTTGTGACACTCGCCCTTTCGTACGACGTTATTAAAATTAAAAATGCCGGTCTGATTCGCGGCGGTTGGCGTAAGGAATTTCCGGATAATTCCTCGCCGTATACCTCTACTATAGTTTTTCTCGTCCGCGCAGGCAATCCGAAAAATATTCGCGATTGGAACGATTTAATCCGTGACGACGTTAAAATTGTCACTCCGAATCCGAAAACTTCTGGCGGTGCTCAATGGAATTACCTTGCCGCGTGGGAATTTGCTCGCAGAAATTTAGGTGACGACGAAGAAATTATCAAAGATTTTATGCGTAAACTTTTTGCTAATGTCGTGGCTCTTAACGACGGGGCAAGAGGTGCAACTAAAAGTTTTGAGAGCGGCAAGGGCGACGTTTTGATTGCGTGGGAAAATGAAGCCCTGCTCGCTACGAAAATGTATCCAGAAGAATACGAAATTGTCACACCAAGCTTGAGTATCCTCGCGGAACCATCCGTTGCCATTGTCGATAGTGTTGTTGACAAAAAGGGATCTCGTGAACTTGCCGAAGAGTATTTGAATTATCTTTATTCGCCCGAAGGTCAAGAGATTGCCGCGCAGAATTTTTATCGCCCGCGCAATAAAGATATTCTTGCAAAGTATCAAGATATTTTTGAGCCGCTGGAGTTGTTTACGATTGATGAGGCGTTTGGCGGCTGGGTTAAGGCTTATAACGACCATTTTGCTGACGACGCGACCTTCGACCAAATTTATAAGTAATACGTGGTAAAAATTTTTCTTGACAAGATATAACTTCAATGCGGTATAATATATAAAAATTATTTTGGGAGGGATTTTTCAATGGCATCGGTTCCGAAGAAAATTTGGCAAGATAGCTATCAGCTCTACATTGGTGGGCAGTGGCGCGACGCTGAAGGCGAAAAAACTTTTGACGTTTACAACCCCGCCAACGGCGAATTCATGTGCAAAGTTGCCGCTGCTAGCAAACAGGACGTTGACGACGCAGTTAAGGCGGCGTGGAAGGCGTTCCCTGCGTGGAAGAAAACTTCAATCACCGAACGCGCAAATATTCTCCTCAAAATCGCTGACATTATCGACGCGAACAAAGAACATCTCGCCATGATTGAGACGCTCGACAACGGCAAGCCCATTCGCGAAACTATGAATATCGATATTCCAATGGGCTCCGACCACTTCCGCTATTTTGCGGGCGTCATTCGCTCGGAGGAAGGCTCCGCGAACATGATAAACGACAACACCTTGAGCCTTATCCTCAATGAGCCGATTGGTGTCGTCGGACAAATTGTTCCCTGGAATTTCCCGTACCTTATGGCGGCGTGGAAATTGGCACCTGCACTCGGCGCGGGCGATTGTATCGTCTTTAAGCCGTCAAGTACGACAAGTTTAAGCGTCCTTGAGCTTATGAAACTTATTGAGAAAGAATTGCCCCCCGGCGTCCTCAATATCGTTACAGGTTCAGGCGGCAAAACTGGACAATTCCTCCTCGACCACCCCGACATTTGCAAGCTTGCGTTCACCGGCTCAACAGAAGTTGGCTACAGCGTGGCTGATGCGGCTGCTAAAAAACTTATTCCTGCGACGTTGGAACTCGGCGGCAAATCTGCTAACATTTACTTTGACGATATGCCGTGGGAAAAAGGCGTCGAAGGCGCGTGTCTGGGAATCCTCTTCAATCAAGGACAAGTTTGTTGCGCAGGCTCCAGAATTTTCGTGCAGGATACCATTTACGACAAATTCCTCGCGGCGATTAAAGAAAAATTCGAGTCTGTCAAAGTTGGCTTGCCGTGGGAACCCGATACGCAAATGGGTAGCCAGATTGACAATCGCCAGCTTGAAAAGATTTTGAATTACGTAGAAATCGGCAAGGCGGAGGGCGCACAAGTCATCACGGGCGGCGCAAAAGCTGTTGTCGAGGGCGGCGAAAATGGCGCGTTCATGCAACCGACAATCCTCGCCGACGTTAATAACAATATGCGCGTTGCTTGCGAAGAAATTTTCGGTCCGGTCGCAGTTGTAGTTAAGTTCCACGATGAGGACGAAGTTATTAAAATGGCTAACGACAGCGAATATGGTTTGGGCGGCGCAGTCTGGACGAAAGACATCAATCGCGCCTTAAGAGTGGCTCGCGCTATCGAAACCGGCAGAATGTGGGTTAACACCTATAACGAGTTGCCGGCGGGCGCACCTTTCGGAGGCTATAAAAAATCTGGCATCGGGCGCGAAACTCACAAGCTGATAATGAATGCCTATACCCAAAAGAAAAATATTTTTATCAGTCTCGGCGAAAAACCAACCGGTCTGTACTAAGAAACGCAACATACCGTTAAAATTACAGTAAATAATTTGCATAAGCAATTCCTTTTAACAGGGAGTTGCTTATTTTTTTATAATAGTCAAAGCATCACCAACAAGGCGTTCTCGACCGTCGCTGGGTTTGTTTACTAAACTGCCCTTAAAAATTAATTCCGTTGAGCCGCCGCCGTCCAAATTAATCGCCTCAATCGCGCCAAAATTATTTTTGAGAATCCGCGCCCATTCGGTTAACGTGCAGCCTTTGCTGTGAGCTTGCCGCCCGTCAACGACCGCAAAAATATAATCGCCGTATTGAGTTATACCGACAGCCGAACGAGGCGCACGTCCTACGCGAATATCGGGAGGAAATTGTTCCGCGTCAGCCGTAACATAAATTTCGCCGTCTTTAACTAGAGTAGGTCCCGCGCCGATAATATGAATTGCTTCGTTGAAGTCGTCGCCGTGCTCCACATTTACATAATCTTCCTCGAAAGTTATCTTATCGCCAACATAAACGTCTTTGAAATTTTCTGCGGCGGTGCCGTGCGCACTTACTATAAAACCATCGGGCGGAATATAATTATTGCCCTTATCGCGGAAAATATTTACAACAACGCCGTCTTGAACGACTAATTCGACGCCGAAATTATTTGTGCCGGTCGTTGCACCATACCAGCCATTGTAGACGACGACGCTATCTGAATTGCGCTCGCAGTTTACGCCGTTGATAACAACCTCTTCGCCGTTGAATTGTAAGACGCCATGATAACTTTGCCGCGCAAAAATCGTGGAGCCGTCCGCCCGTATACCAATCGCCGAACGAATAAAATAAGTTGTGCCCACTGTCAGCCCGTCAATTTTGGTATTGCCTAGTATAACGCCGTTTGGAGCAAAATAGCTTGCGTTAATCGTAGCGATTGCGTCGGGTGCATTCATTTGCGAAACGGTTGCACGTCCTAAAACTTGTCCACGAGCTAACACGGGGCGCAGTTGATATTTCTCGTGGTCAGCGATAATCGCGAACGCCATAACGCCATTTTGATTGTACATTAAAAATTCTAAGCCCTCGACTTCCTCGACGGGTGGCGGCGCGACAGTTTGCGGCGGTTTTTCACCGGGTCCGTAAGTCGGCGGATCATAATATTCAGGGTCTAGATTGTGAGTATCTTCTGCCGGCTTGTCATCGGCTGGCGACTCTTCAGTAGTTGTTGTGGGTTCTGAAAAGGGATTATCGACTAAATTTGTCTCCTGCTCCTCTTCTGCTTGCGCTGAACTTAGCGGGGCTAAAAAAAACATTCCCGCTATAATTAACGCTAAAAATTTCTTTATCATAAAAATTTACTCCTGTCGTATTAAAATAATTTTTGCGCTTGCCATTTCTGCTAATAAAAAAATTTTCCTTCACAGCTTAAAATTTTTTTCGCAACGTTTTACAAAGCGAGTAAAAAATACAGTGCACTAATAGTAAAGTAAGGTCCATAGGCAAAATAACTGCCACGATTCTTTTTTTTAGATAAAATCATTACAATCGCCGCCACGCCTCCGCAAATCGTTCCTGCAATTACAACGTTTATCAATTTTTCCGCACCTAACCACATGCCCAGCCCGAAAATTAATTTTATATCGCCGCCGCCGATTGAACCCTTAGAAATTATCGCTATCAATAAAAAAACTCCCCCGCCAACCGCCGCCGCTAAAAAATTTTCTTGCAACGTCGAATTCTGCCAAGCGTAAAATATTCCGAGCAAAGCAAATGGAAATGTCATTGCGTCGAAAAGCATGTATTGTTCAAAGTCCGTAAAAGTCATTAGCACCAACAGAAAAATCGCCGCCATTAAAAATAAATCGTCAGTCATGTTGAATAAAATTGCCGTCGACAAAAATAAAATCGGCTTGCGAAATTTTGAGCGTCTTAAAATTTCGTCCGAAAATGTCAGCTCCGTACTTTGCGAGTAAAGTTTATCTATCCACATTGAACCAACTAAGCTTAAAATTGCCGCGCAGATGATTTTTCCAATTATTTCCGCCATGTATAATCGTCCTTAGGAGTTTTTCCCAATTATAGCAAAAAAAATCGCCCTTCCAAAATCGAAGGGACTTTTTATGTAACAAAAAAATTTTTTGACCGCTAAGTTAGTTTGGAGCGCGGCGATTAAGTTAAAATTTGTCGAGAAATAAATCGCGCTCGCTGTTTGTCAACTTTTTAAAAGTTGCCGCTAAGTTAGGTTGCCGAATTTTTGTCGGCGAGAATTTGTTTAAGCGCACGAACAGAGCCGTCATCAAATACAAAGCGAACATTCGTATGCGCAGGGATAATTTCTTCAATTTCAGCGAGATTTATTGCCGGAAATTTCACCGGTTCGCGCAAAACATAATTAAACGGCACAATGTCCTCCAAACGAAGCCAAAACTTGAATTGATTAGCAATAGTCGAGTTATCAGTCTTATAAGGCAATTCTTTCTTGTCAAAGCCAGAGCCAATTTCGTCGCACAGCAGGAAGGATCCAAAAATTTTATAATTTGTGCGCGGAATAACTGCTAAGAAATCTTTAAGCGGAACTTTCTCTTCCTCGTTCATGTAATTGATATAAAGGTCTTCGTAATACGGCTCGTGGTAAAATTCCTTATCTTCCATATTGTCGAATTCGTGAATAACATCGCCGTACCACTGATTAAAGCCGCGATTGTTAGTGTTATAAAAATAAAATTCCTCGTGCTTATCGTCTTTGGGTTTAACAAGCCAGCTAACGACGATTTCTTTTTTGTCGTCGCGATAAGTCAGATAATAACTGTCGTCAATTATGAAAAACCAATCGCGCAAATTTGTCTTGAGGTGCAGGAAGTGGATATTTTGTTCGCGATAGGCGTCAAGCATTGCCTCGAATTGTTCAGCATTCATTTAATCAACTCCTTTACAAAAAGTTAGCGGTCGGCAACGAATTTTTTCCGAAACCGACCGCCTTTCAAATGTTATTTAATGTAAAAGGGTGGAGGTTAATGAGATAATAGCTTAGTCCATGTGGGAGCCGCCGTTGATGTCAATGTCTTCGCCCGTAATGTAGCCTGCCTCTTTGGACGCGAGGAAGACAATCGGACCTGCGACCTCGAAGACTTCGCCGATACGTTTCATCGGGATTTCTTGCGCGAGTTTAATGTCGTCTTCTTCGGTGCCGTTCATGTTCTTGCGAATGTCGGTATTAATCGCGCCGGGACAGACGCAGTTAACGGTAATTCCATATTCGGCGACTTCACGAGCCAAGTTTTTGCTGAAACCGAGCAGAGCAGCTTTCGACGCGCTATAATGAGCACCACCGAAGACGCCGCCGCCACGTTTAGCCGAAACGGAGGACAAGCTAACGATACGCCCGTATTTTTTCTCCTTCATGACTTCAACAACGGCTTTGGTGATGAGGAACGTACCGAACATGTTAACGGTGAAAATTTTCTTCATATCGGCAAGCGTCATATCGTGAACGGTTACACGCTGGGTAATGCCGGCGTTGTTAACCAAAACATCAATCTTGCCGTATTTATCCTTAACATTTTTGACAAAAGCGTTAACGGAATCTTCGTCGGCGATATTGAGGACGAAACCATCAGCCTTGTAACCAGCGGCTTTAATTTCGGCAACAGTATCTTTGCAACCCTGCTCGTTCATGTCGGCGATAATGACTTGCGCGCCCGCCTCAGCGAACATATTGGCAATTCCGCGTCCGATACCGCGCTTGGAGCCGGAACCCGTTACGATAACAACCTGGTCTTTAAAATCAAACATTGTAAATTACCTCCAGAAAATTTTTATTAGAAATTTTTAGCCGCCGCAACAATAGCGTCGACGGTTATACCATTTTTCTCAAGCAAGCGGTGATACGGAGCAGATTCGCCGAATTGGTCTTGAATGCCGAAACGTTTAACTTTACCTTTGCCCATTTCGGCGACGACTTCGCACACTGCCGAGCCAAGCCCGTTAATAATGTTGTGGTCTTCAATCGTGATGATTTTGCCGATTTTTTCGACGCAATCTTTAACGGCGTCAACGTCGAGCGGTTTAATCGTGTGCATGTCGACGACTTTAGCAGAAATGCCCTCTTCAGCGAGTTTAGCCGCCGCGTCGAGTCCGTAGCAAACCATGTCGCCATTAGCAATAATCGCAATGTCGGTGCCTTCGCGGGCAATGTGCGCCTTGCCGATAACAAATTCGGTGTTTTCGTCGTAGATAATCGGAATAGCGTCGCGAGTAAAGCGGATAAACGCAGGACCGTCATATTCGGCAATGGCGCGGGTTAATTTGCGAGCCGCCCAATAATCAGCCGGCATAATAACCGTCATGTTGGGGATAGTGCGCATAACGCCCATATCCTCGATAGCTTGATGACTTGCGCCGTCGTTAGCAGGAGTAAAGCCGCCGTGCGAGCAAGCAATTTTGACATTGAGACGCGGATAAGCAATTTCCTGACGAATCATTTCGCACATACGGAGCGAGCCGAAAACCGCATAAGTTACGACGAACGGAATTTTACCGGTAGTAGCCATACCTGCCGCAACGCCCGCCGCGTTCTGTTCAGCAATGCCAACGTTGATGTGCTGTTCGGGGTGTGCTTTCGTGAAACCGTCAGTTCTGCAGGATTTGCCGATGTCAGCGTCAACGACAAAGATATTTTTATTTTCCGCGCCGAGAATAATCATTTCCTCGCCGAAACCGTTACGAGTTGCCTTTTTTTCCATATCAGAAGCCCTCCTCAATATCTTTTAACGCCTGTTCCCATTCCTCTTTATTGGGGGCGACGCCGTGCCATGAGCCGACATTTTCCATATAAGAAACGCCCTTGCCCTTAGTCGTCTGTCCGATAATGCATTTGGGCTTATGGTCGTGGCTGTGCATTTTGATTGTATCGAGCGTGCGGACGATTTGCGCCATGTCGTTGCCGTCAATGTTGTAAATTTCCCAACCAAAAGCTCTAAACTTTTCTCCCAAGTCGAGGTTAGGCATAACTTCATCAGTCGTTCCGTCGATTTGCAGATTGTTTACGTCGACAAAAGCAATCAGATTGTCGAGCTGATATTTGTTAGCAGTAGCCGCCGCCTCCCAAACTTCGCCCTCTTGACATTCGCCATCGCCGAGTACTGTAAAGACGCGGGAAGCTTTCTTATCGATTTTCAAGCCGATAGCCATGCCAACCGCGCAGGCGAAACCTTGACCGAGTGAACCCGTTGGAATGTCAATGCCGGGGCAATGATGATTCGGATGACCTTGAAGCGGCGAGCCTTCTTGACGGAGCGTGTGCAATTTTTCTTCGGGGAAGAAACCGAGCGTTCCGAGTGCCGCATATTGAATCGGGCAAACGTGACCTTTCGACAGAACAAAACGGTCGCGATCTTCCCACTTAGGATTTTTCGGATCCACGTTCATTTCGCGGAAATAACAAGCCGTAACGAAATCCGCCGCGCTAAGCGATCCGCCGGGGTGTCCCGACTGCGCCTCGTAAATCATTGTCACAACTTTTTTGCGCAAATCTTTTGCAATCTTCTTGAGTTCCTCGACTGACCTTTTCTTCATGATTAAACCTCCTTATGTTAAAACGAAGGGCACGACGCGCAGTTAACGAGCAACGCCCTTTGTTAGTACCGACAAAATTTTATTTGAGTGAGCAGATTATTTCGGTGATAACGCCATTTTGAGCCTTGTACACGATGATAGATTTTTTGTCGCCGCTGTTGTACTCATATTCTGCAACGCCATTAGCTACACGAACAGCATCAGCCGGACCGCATGCGTCGTTAAGTGAATATTCACTTGCGCCGACGTAAACGCCTTCAGCCGTGTCGAAAGCGTCTGCCGTCGTGGAAATGGATTTAATTTTGTTTGCGCCGTCAAGCACGACTTTTAAACCGTCAGCAAAGGTCATAGTGTTGCCGTCAACTGAAGTCGCCTCGCCGAACACCGTTTTTAACTCTTCAAGCGACGCACCAGGCTTGATACCGTTGAGCGCGATAACTCGTTCGTTCATCATGCTCGTCATATCAGTTGCCATTTCGTCAACTTTAGCGGCGGCGTCTTTAGCCATTTTGTCGGCGTCAGACTTCATCGCGTCGACTTTAGCGGTAGCGTCACCAGCGGCTTTGTTCGCGGCGTCCTTAGCCTCGTCCATTTTAGCGTTGGCGTCAGCTTTTATCTCTTCGGCTTTTTTAGCGGCGTCGTCAGCTGTTTGTTTAGCCGCGTCCTTAGCCTCATCGACTTTTGCCTTAGCCTCGTCAGCTTTCTGCTCGACTTTCTGTTGAGTGTCCTTAGCCGCGTCCTGTGCCTGATTGCCGCAACCAACGGAAAACAGCATCGTCGCGAGCATTAACAGCGCAAATGTTTTTTTCATTGAAACATACCTCCACAAATTTTTTCTCCGCGCTAGACGAATAACAACGGGAGTTGCGGAATGTATGTTACCATTAGTAAGACTATCAAGCAAGCGATAATTAGCGGAATGACTGCGATTGAAATATCTTTTAGTGAGACGTTCGCTATACCGCACCCGACGAATAGATTTATTCCAACTGGTGGCGTCACCAAACCGATTGACAAGTTGAGAACCATAACCGCGCCGAAGTGAATCGGATCAATGCCCAAACTCAATGCGACCGGCAGGAACAACGGCGTAAAGATTAAGACTGCCGAAGTTGCGTCCATGAAACAGCCCGCGATTAGGAAGATAATGTTGGCGATAAGCAAGAACATTATGTAATTGCCGCCCGTTATCTCAATCAAGCCGTCACTTATCGCAAGGTCGAGGCGCGCTCTAGTTAAGATATAAGCGAACAATGACGCCGTAGCCGTAATGAACATAACAACTGCTGTAGTCGTCGTAGAGTTAACAAAAATCTCGTAGAGGTCTTTAAGTTTCAAAGTTCTGTAGATAAAGAATCCAACAAACAAACCGTAAACCGCAGAGGCAGCAGCCGCTTCAGTCGGGGTGAAGATACCGCCGTAAATGCCGCCCAAAATGATACCCGGCATGAGCAATCCCCAGAACGCCTCTTTAAAAGATTTCCAACGTTCCTCGCTTGAAGCTTTGGGCAAAAGTTCAATTTTAAGATTGCGCGTCGTCCACATTGCAACGACAATCAACGCAACGCCAATCATGACGCCAGGAACGATACCAGATAAGAACAATTTGCCGATTGAAGTATCAGCGACTGAACCGTAAACGACGAATGTAATCGACGGCGGAATAACAATACCAGTTGCACCAGCCGCCGCCATTAACGCCGCACTGAACGCCGGCGGATAACCGACTTTAACCATTGCGGGGATAAGAATCATGCCGAGAGCCGCAACCGTCGCAGGACCGGAACCGGAAATTGCCGCGAAGAAACACGCAACCGAGACCATAACGACGATTAAGCCGCCGCGCAGATGTCCAACGCAACTTTGCGCAAAATTAATCAAGCGTTCGGAAATGCCAGCCTTCTCCATGACGTTACCGCCTAAGATAAAAAACGGAACCGCCAATAAGACAAATTTACTTGTCGCAGAAGAGAAGATACGCGGCAACATTGTCATAATCGTATCGAGCGGACGCCCCGCACCGTCAATTAACATACCGAAGACGCTAGAGACGCCTAAACAAATTGCAATTGGCGTACCGACTAAGAGGAAGACCGCAAAGCTCAAGAAAATTACAGGACCAATCATTTCGCGTCGTCCTCCTTGCCGTTTATCGTGTCAAGTAACATGAATAAAAATTCTATTGTGATAAAAAATGCTCCAATCGGTACGAACGAACCGAAAATCCATTCCGGCCACTGCATACCCGCTGTAACTTGTCCGTGAAAAATTTGGCTCTGCACCATGCTGATTCCGTACCAGAACAGCGCGGCGGAGAAAAATGTTGCAAGCGCGTAGCTCATGATTTGAATTGCACGACGAATTCCCGCAGGCATTAAATCTAATATCGCGGTAAAGCCTAAATGCGCTTTTCTTCTTGCCGCCGCCGCCGAGCCGATTAAGCTAAGCAACACGAACAGATAAGTTGTAATTTCTTCCGAAAACGAGAATGACGCGCTGAAGACGTAACGGGCGATGACGTTTGCAAAGGTTAACGCCGTCATAACGATTAGGCAGATCGCGCAGATTATGTCTTCGATTTTTCCTAGAATATATCGCATATCGACTGCCTCCTTACTTCATGCGGAAGGCTTTGCAAGCCTCGTCGCCGTATTTTTCCATAAGTTCTTGACGGACGCCTTGAACTTTATCTTGGAACGGTTTCAACTGTTCGGGCGTGAGGACGATAACTTCCATGCCGCCCTGTTCAAATTTCTTGCGCAGATTTTCTTCGTCGTTTTCAACTAAATCGCGTCCCCACTCGCAAGCCTCTTTAGCTTTGGCGCGGATAAGTTCTTGCGTCTTAGGCTCAAGATTTTCAAAAATTTTAGTATTGGCTACGAACAGATAATTTTCGTAAGTGTAATTCCAAACTGTCATGTACTGCTGAATCTCGTTGACTTTGGCGGAATTGGTGACGGAAAAGCCGTTCTCCTGCCCGTCAATCGTGCCTTGCTGAATCGCGGTAAAAGCTTCAGACCAGCTCATTGCAACAGGGTCGGCTCCAAATGCTCTCCAAAACTTAAAATAAACCTCGCCACCAGGCACGCGGATTTTCAGACCGGCAACATCTTCCGGTTTCATAACCGGGTGTTTACCGTTTGTAATCTGTCTGAATCCGTTATGCGCTGACGCGAGGAAAGTCATACCTTGTTGAGCGAGAATTTTTTTGTAATATTCGCCGCCCGTCGTGTCGATAATTTCACGAGCCTCTTGATAGTTGTTAAAAGTCCAAGGAATCGTGGCAATCAA
>CAMJRX010000016.1 GCA_946408355.1 uncultured Selenomonadales bacterium | reverse complement strand
TGGTTGACTTGATGGAAAAGGGCGGCAACCTCAAGAACAAAGAACAGTACAAAAAAGATGTCTTTGCTCGTGAGGCGTCCGGCACCACAGGTCTAGGCGACGGCATTGCAACGCCGCACGCCAAATCAGCGGGCGTTAAAGCTCCTGGTCTTGCCGCCATGACAATTCCCGAAGGTATTGACTTCGAGTCTATGGACGGCAACCCCGCGCGTTTGTTCTTTGCAATCGCGGCACCCGATGGCGGCAACGACGAACATTTAATGATTCTGTCGAAACTCGCTACAATGGTTATGGATCCCGACTTCAAGGAAGCTTTGATTAAGGCGACGACCAAAGAAGAATTCTTGAAGATTATCGACGACAAAGAGGACGGCAAATTCCAAGCACCCGCCGATAGTGCAAATGCCGCGCCCGCTCCTGTTGCCGACCATATCCAAATTCTTGCAGTCACAGCTTGCCCGACGGGTATTGCTCATACGTTTATGGCGGCTGAAAGTTTGGAGCAACACGCTAAAAAACGCGGCATTTCCATTAAGGTTGAGACTAACGGCTCCGGCGGCGCGAAAAATGTTTTGACTGCTGACGAAATTGCTAAAGCCGACGGAATTATCGTTGCGGCGGATAAAAACGTTGCAATGGCTCGTTTCGACGGAAAGCACGTTGTTATTACCAAAGTTGCCGACGGTATCAACAAAGCTGATGAACTCATTGATAAGGCATTAAGCGGTTCAGCTCCGATTTATCACGCTAAGGCGGGCGAATCTGCAGGCGATTCTGGCGGCGGTGGCGGCGAAAACGAAAGTATTGGTCGTCAAGTTTACAAACATTTGATGAACGGCGTCTCGCATATGTTGCCGTTCGTTATCGGCGGCGGTATCTTAATCGCATTGGCATTTTTAGTTGACGGTTTCTCTGTTGACTTAAACAGCTTGCCCGCTGAAGAGCGCGGGAAATTCGGTTCGATAACTCCCGTTGCGGCAACTTTTATGGGCATTGGCGGCGCGTCGTTTGGATTTATGTTACCGGTTCTCGCAGGATTTATTGCTATGTCAATCGCTGACCGTCCCGGCTTAGCGGCTGGTTTTGTCGGCGGCGCACTTAGTGCTTCCAATGGCTCCGGTTTCTTAGGCGCATTGCTTGCGGGTTTCCTTGCAGGTTTTATCGTCAACTGGCTCAAAAAAGCTCTTAGTTTCCTCCCGCCCTCGTTGGAAGGCACCAAACCGATTCTGTTTTATCCGTTGCTCGGCGTTTTGATTATCGGTCTTATTTGCAATTTCGTAATCGGTCCGCCTGTCGCAGGTGTCAACGAGGCTCTTAAAGATACTCTTGCTAACATGGATCCTAATGCTAAACTCGTTATGGGTGCTGTTATCGGTGGTATGATGGCTGTTGATATGGGCGGTCCTTTGAATAAAGCGGCTTATGTTACTGGCGTTGGTCTTTTGGCTGACGGCAACTATTACGTTATCGCGGCGGCTATGGCTGGTGGCATGGTTCCCCCGATTGCCATTGCTCTTGCTACGATTTTCTTCAAGAACAAATTCACCAAGAGCGAACAGAAAACTACTGCTACGAATATCATAATGGGCTTGTCGTTTATCACAGAAGGCGCGATTCCGTTTGCGGCTGGTGACCCGCTTCACGTTATACCCGCTTGCGTTGTCGGTTCGGCTATTGCGGGCGCAGGCGTTATGGCGTTTGGTTGCACGCTTATGGCTCCGCACGGCGGAATTTTCGTTGTCCCGACTATCGGCAATCCGCTGATGTATCTTGCGTCGATTATCGTTGGTGCGGTTGTCGGTTGCGTGATTCTTGGCTTTATCCGTAAACCTAGACCTCAAGATTGATAAAATAATTTCCGTATAAAAAAACGGCGGCAGGCTAAAAAGCTTGTCGCCAAATTTTTTTGCAACGTGATTATTGTCACCTATAATGCTACTCTGTTGTGCTAAAATTTTTTTATTCTCCGAGCGAAAACGTCTAAAGCTTATGCCATGACGTTTAGCCGGGGTGATGCGGGAAACTGCGTCGCCTTCCCTGTTTGAAAAGGAGAGTCCATAGTGCGCAAGTAGTTTTGCTTTGAAGTTTCGGGCTATCCTTTGCATACGCGGAGGGTAGTCCTTAAACTTTTACTGGAGGAATTTATCGTGAAAAAATTTTTAGCAATAATCTGCGCGGCGGCGTTATTAATGACAGGTTGCGGCGGCGATAACGTCGAAAAAAATGTTGAATTACACGTTTCAGCGGCGGCAAGTCTTACAAATGCCATGAATGAACTTGCCGAACTTTACGCTAAAGAAAATCCTAACGTCAAAATTGTTTTTAACTTCGGCTCAAGCGGCGCACTTCAACAGGCGATTGAAAACGGCGGCGAAACGGATTTATTTTTTTCAGCCGCGCAAAAGCAAATGAATGCACTTGACGAGAAAGGCGAACTTGCCGAAGGTACGCGCAAAGATTTGTTACGCAATGAAGTCGTCCTTATCGTCCCTAACGACAGCAATAAAAATATTTCAGACTTCAACGACGTGGCAACTGATAAGGTTGAGAAAATCGCGCTCGGTGAACCTAAAGGCGTTCCCGTTGGGCAATACAGCGAAGAAATTTTTACCACGCTAAATATTCTTGACGCTGTTAAGGCTAAGGCGGTTTACGGCTCTGACGTTCGACAAGTGCTGGCGTGGACGGAAAGCGGCGAGGTCGATTGCGGAGTTGTTTACGCCACCGACGCCGCGATTAGCGATAAAGTTAAAGTTATTTGTGCCGCGCCGGAAGGTTCCCACAAGCCCGTTATCTATCCTGCCGCCGTGATTAAGTCTTCCAAAAATCTCGACGCCGCAAAAAAATTTTTAGAATTCACAGGCTCTGACGCCGCTAAGAAAGTTTTTGCCAAATATGGATTTACAAGTATCCATTAAGAAAAAATTGCGCGACTTTACGCTTGACGTTAACTTTACAGTTCGCGATGAAATTTTTGCTCTATTGGGCGCAAGCGGTTGCGGCAAGTCTATAACGCTCAAATGTATTGCCGGCATTGAGACGCCTGACGAAGGCAAAATTATCCTCAACGGGCGCACGCTTTTTGATTCTGACAAAAAAATTAACTTGCCGCCTCAAGCCCGCCGCGCAGGTTATCTTTTTCAAAACTACGCCCTATTCCCGAATATGACGGTTGCTGAAAATATTTTGTTCGCGGCGACGGGCGATAAACGCTCCAAGCTTAAAGAAAATCTTGCCCGTTTCCAAATCGACGGCTTAGAAAATGTTTATCCTCATCAGCTTAGCGGCGGGCAACAACAGCGCGTCGCGATTGCAAGAGTTTTGACTTCGCACGCTGAAATTTTGTTGCTTGATGAGCCATTCGCCGCGCTTGACAGTTGGCTAAAATGGCAACTTGAATTAGAGCTTGCCGAAATTTTTAAGCTATACGGCGCAGCAATTCTGGTTAGTCACGATAAAGGCGAAGTCTACCGTTTAGCTGATAAAGTTGCCGTCATGCACAACGGGATTATCGGCACGATTGACGACAAGCGCGAAATCTTTAAAAATCCCAAGACTTTAGCCGCCGCCGTTTTAACGGATTGCAAAAATATTTCCCATGCTAAAAAAATTTCCGACGATAAACTTTTCGCCGAAGATTGGCAACTCGAATTGACTGCAAAAAAAATTCCCGACGATTTAAAGTTCGTTGGGATTCGCGCTAATTCGCTGGAATATCGCAATGCGCTTGGCGAAAATATTTTCTCTATGGAAGTTACACAGGTCGTCGAAGATACAAATTTTTTTATCGTAGTGCTCAATCACATTATCCGCTGGGAAGTCGACAAATTTTTTAACGTCGGCGATAAGCTGTATATTTATTTTCCGCCCGATAGGATTATTATGCTATGCCATTAATCATAACGCTGAAAACTGCGGCAGTCGCTACGCTGATAACATTTTTTGCGGGAATTTTTCTGACGTATTTTGTCGTTAAACTAAAGCGCGGAAAAACTTTAGTCGACGCCATGATTATGTTGCCTATGGTTTTGCCGCCGACCGTCGTAGGATTTTTTTTATTGCTGTTTTTAGGCAAGCGTAGCGCGATTGGAAAATTTCTTCTGCAATTCGATATAAATTTCGTGTTCACGTGGAAGGCGGCAGTTATCGCGGCGGTTGTCGTCAGCTTGCCGCTTATGTATCGCACAACTCGCGGCGCATTTGAACAACTCGACCCGAATATAATTTACGCGGCGCGGACTTTGGGTGTATCGGAATGGAAAATTTTTTGGCGAATACTTTTGCCAAATGCTAAGCAAGGAATTTTGGCGGGCGTTGTTTTATCTTTTACACGAGCTATGGGCGAATTCGGCGCGACGATTATGTTCGCTGGCAATGTCCCCGGTAAAACTCAAACTATGTCCACCGCCATTTATGCCGCCGTTCAAGCCAACGATTACGACCTCGCTTTCAAGTGGGCGGTTATTCTCGTTGCGCTATCGCTGTTCTTTATCTTTGTTATGAATTTGTTCAGCCGCCCACGTTAATTCCATTTTAAAAATGTAAATGAAATAGAGCGCGTAACCATTCTCTTTTTTGCGCCGTTACGCCATTTTAAGTTCTCTACATTCCTGAAAGTGGATATAACGTCACGTTGCCCGCGCAGATTTTATTTTTTAACAAATTTAGAGTTGCTGATTTGATAAGTGTCGTCGTTGATGTGGAAAGTCGTAGCTGTGAAGTTTTTAAGCGTGATTGAGCCGCTATCGAATTTCAACGTGACGACTTTATCTTTATAGGACGGCGTAAAGTCGAGACTGTCAAGCGTGAGGGTGTCATTATCCTCGAAACCAAAGATAATGTCCTTGCCGTCGCCTTGAGCATAGATAAAAATATCTGCGCCTGCGTCGCCCCAGAGTGAATCATTTCCTTTGCCGCCCCAAAGCGTATCACTACCTGCGCCGCCATAAAGTTTATCGTTGCCTGCGTTACCGGCGAGTGAATCATTGCCCTTGCCGCCGTAAAGTATATCGTTATTGGAGCCGCCGTTAATTATATTGTCGAGTTTGTTACCTGTGATTTTAACAGCTGTCGTTCTATCCGAAGCGTCGACGCCTTGAATTGACGAATCGATTGTAACGGGAGATTTGGTTTTGTTCGTAACGGTCAAAATCTTTTCGGCGTCCGAATATTTTTTAGTAATTGTTGCGCCGGTGCCGTCAATGACTGTTATTTTTTTATCCTTGCCCTTCTTTATAGTGATTAAGCCGGACCTGTCAGCCTCCAAAATTAAATCGGAGCCGCTGATAGAAGCACCAGTTATTCCGCCGTCGATAATTTTAATCTTGTCTTTGCCCACCGTGTAATCGGTGATTGTGTCCTTGCCGGACTCCTTACCGAAAATGAAAATATCCGAGCCGTCGCCACCGGTTAGCGTGTCATTGCCGGTGCCGCCGTTAATCGAGTCGTTACCTGCCTCGCCTTTAATTAAGTCGTTGCCCGCCTCGCCGTAGAGAATATCATTTCCCTTGCCGCCAACGAGCGTATCTTTACCAACATTTGCGAAGATTGTATCGTTGCCAGAGCCAGCCGCGATTGAATTTGCATTTTTATTACCGGAAATCATTAGCCCCTTGCTAAAAGACTTTGCGTTGACAGTTTTAACTTTGGACGAATAATCAGCAAGGTCAAGTTCGTTGCCGATATAATTTTTCGAGACCGTGAGGACATTATTTTTAACCGTGACATTTTTAGCATTGAAGGCAGCATTTATCGCGGATTTGCTCCCCGAACCGCCGGAAGAATAATGTTCGGCACTTTGTTTAGCGAGATAGCGCAGTAACATAAAACCTCCTGCATATGAATGGCTTTCGCCTGTGCCAGGCATTAAGCTCAAAGATTCTTGCAACGGCTGATAATTTTTTGACAGATAATCAATAACGTTGCCGCGGTAGTCATCAATGCCGTGAACTAATTCCGCTGTTCCCTCTGTGATAAACTGCGGCAAGTCGCCGAAATTAGTTATCTTAGACATCATTATCGCATGTGTAAGTTCATGAGCAACTGTTCTGTCCAAATAGCCTTGACCGTTGGGACTTTTGCCATTAACGTCTGTACTCGCGAAATCGTAAAAGTAAACTTTATTTATGCCCAATGTCCGCGTATATCGACCGTTTATATATTTCGGCCAGCCGGTGTACGCCAAATAGCCGCCATTATAATTTTCCTCGAATACAACGGTAATTTCTTTAACAGGGGCGTCGCTGTCGAGGAAACTGTAATCGTAAGATTCTTTGATGAGATTTTGCCCCTCTTCAGCCCACCAAGTCTGCAACGCTTGCCAGATATAAAGCTCGTCATTAGATAAATTAGTTTTGGAGAGGCGGAACGTTAAGCCGTTAGCGGTCGTAAACGATGTCGAATAAAAATTCGTGTTTAAGTTGCCGCTTTCAGGGACGACATTTTCCGCCGTCTTAACTTTGGAGCCGCCCGCGTCGGAACCGGTGATTGCGCCTGTGTCTTTGTTGGTTAAATTTATTCCGCATTTTTCGAGGAATTCAGCTGAACCTAAATTTTTGCAGTCAGCAACCATTTGATTTATTAGCGTCGACAAGTTGGCGAAGTAACCATTGGAGGCGTAATTTACAGCTTTATCGAGAGCCGCTTTGCCCGAATCATTTTTGTTGGCATTGAGCGAGTACATAAACCTTTTGATAACTTCTTGTTGGGTTGTTTCTGTCGAAGTGTCGGGGGTATCCGAATAAATATTTATCGTCTTACCCTTCGCGCCAATCAACGTCATAACATTGGAGCCGTCAACTTTAACAATAACATTTTGCCCGCTGTTAGTCGTTGAGGCACTGCCGCCGCTTATCGTGATTGAATCGCTGGAGTTGAAGCCGTAGATAGTATCCTTGCCGTCGCCTTTTGTATATTGATAAAAATGGCTTTCAGTGCTTGCGCCGTAAATGGTATCGTCGCCGGTGCCGCCCTGTACAGTCAATTCACCGCCGCTCAAGCTTATTAAATCGGCTCCTGCGCCACCGTTGACGGAATGTTGACCGCCGCCCGCATAAATCGAGTCGCTACCGTCGCCGCCGTCGATTGTGTTGTACCAGTAAGTCGTGAGGCTAATTAAATCGTTGTCGCCGTCGCCCGCAATATTTGATTTATAGTGGTTGCCGAGAATTGTATCTTTGCCCGCTCCGCCTTTAATCGTTGCGTAGTTGTTGTTGCCGTAAATTGAATCAGCACCGTTGCCGCCGTCGATATAAATATTATCAGCATAAGCGTCGTTAATGGTATCGTCGCCGTCGCCGCCCGCAAGCGTTATATCTTTGCCGCCGTTATTATAAATCGTGTCGTTGCCCGCGCCCGCGTTGATTTCGACATTATTTCCGTAGCTGTTTGAAATGGTATCTGCCGCGTTCGTGCCGCCTATCACGGTATTTGACGCGGTATTTTTAATATTCTTGCCGCCGGGTAAAGACTCAATGCCGCCGCTTATATTTAGTTTCTGCGAGCTTGCATTGTTCAAAGTCATAGAGCCGCCGCTGTTTAATTTGATTACGACGTTGGAGCCATTCGTAGTCTTTGTATAAATTTCATTACCGCCGATTGCAATAGTGTCGCCAGTTTTGTAATTATAAATTTGGTCGTTGCCGTCGCCCTTGTTGAATTCGTAAACGATATTTCCCGCGCTCGTGCCGTAAATTGTATCATCGCCCAACTTGCCTTTAATCGTCGCGCCATAATCAACACCCGAATCAAGGTAAGCACCGAGACTAATTTGGTCGTTACCTGAACCGCCGTCAATTACGCCGCCATAAGCCGTAATTTTATCTGCGCCCGCGCCGCCGTTTATCGTGGTGATATAAGCATAGCTGTTTTCAACGACGATTGAGTCATTGCCGTCGCCGCCGTTCATGGTAACATAGTTAGCGGAGTTATAAATTTTATCACTGCCGCCGTTGCCGTTCATCGATACGTTGTTGTAATTTGAATTTCTTAACGTGTCGGAGCCACTTCCGCCGTTGAGCGTAACATTATTTGCCGACGTGTTCGACAACGAATCATTGTTTGCACCGCCATTTATTACGGCATTTCCGCCGCTGTTTTCGATAATATCCTTGCCGCCCGCCGCGTTAACTGTGACATTGGAGCCAGTGACAGAAATACTATCATTATATTTTGTGCCGCTAACCATTGTATTATTTGCGGAAATCGTGACCTTGAGCGCGCCGCCGTCAATTACGCCGTGAATATTTGGTGACGATAAACTTTCCGCGCCGCTCAAAGTTATTTTATTTTGCCCGACCGTGATAATAATATCGTTGTCAACAATTTTTTTAGAGTAAACGCCTTTTCCGTCGCCGATTTGCAACGTGTCCTTATCCGTAAATCCCAGAATGGAATCATTGCCGCTACCAATCTCGTAAATATAAAAGACGCCGTTTTCATTGTAACTTCTAATGGTATCGTCGCCCGCGCCGCTGTTCACGGTATTTTTTGTGGCGTTGGTGTAGATGTGAATATAATCGTTGTCCGCGCCTGTATTAATTGAAACTCTTTGACCGCCTGTGTAAACCGTATCACTACCAGTGCCCGAATCAATCGTATGATCCTCTGCGTTGTTGTAAAGATAAATATAGTCGTCGTCGATACCTGTGACGATTGAAACTACTTTGCCAGCACTCTCAACTGTATCGTTGCCGTCGCCAGTATCAATCGTATGATTTTCGGCATTACCGTAGAGATGAATGGAATCATTGCCGGAACCAGTGACGATTGAAACGATTTTTCCGCCGCTGTCGACTGAATCATCGCCGTCGCCTGTGTTAATCGTGTGCTGTTCAGCGTTAGCGTAGAGGTAAACGAAATCCTTGCCAAAACTCGTAACGATTGAAGCAGTCTTGGCAGCAGTCTCGACAGTATCTTTACCGCTCCCTGTTAAAACAGTAGCGTTATAAGCGTCGGCGTAAAGATGCACGAAATTATTATCCGCGCCGCCGTTAATAGACAACACGTCTCCGGAACTGTAAATTGTATCGTTGCCGCCGTCCGTGTTTATAGTAACGTTACTGCCCGAATTGTTAATGGAATCAACGCCCGCGCTACCAGTGACTAAAGTATTTGAATTACTATTACTTACAATATTAATGTCGCTGACAATGTTGATATTATCGAGGCTTGTCGCGCCCTCCAAAGTTATTTTGCCGTCGCCAACGGTAACGAGAATATCCGAGCCGCTCTTTTCTGTCGAAAAAGTTGCGCCTGAAATCGTAAGCGTCGACGTAGCATTAAAACCTCTGATAGTGTCGTTGCCGTCGCCCGCCGCGTATTTGAACAAAACATTTTCGCCCGCGTTATGTATTGAATCGTTGCCCTTGCCGCCCGTGATTGTAACGTTTTGAGCACCGCCGTTGTATTGATAATTTTTAATAATGTCGTTGCCCGCGCCGCCGTCTACCGTGACAGAATTTCCCCAGTTGAGAATGTCATCGTCGTTGTCTCCGCCGTTAATACTAACGTTATCTCCAGTATCATAGTAATTGCTGTTTTCAATGGTATCCTTACCTGCGCCGCTGTTTATCGTTACAAAATCGTTCCAGTTGGAAATGCTATCGTCACCGTTGCCGCCCTCAAGGTTGCTGTAAGAACCGACATTGCGTATGGTGTCGTTGCCGTTGCCGCCGAGAACAGTGACATTTTCATTTGACCAGTCCCAGTTAAGTAGATAATCTGCGTCCGCGCCGCCGTCGATTGAAACGGTGGAAACATAATTCTCAACGGTATCGTTGCCTTCAAAAGTGTCGATTGTAACATTCGTGCCGTAATTATAAATTGCATCGTCGCCACTTGAGCCGCCAACCAAAGTGACGGGAGTATAATTCGTAAACTCATCGAAGCGTTGCAAATCGAAGATAAACCTATTCACAAAATCCCCTCCTCCATTAAAACACAATAAACATTTCCTATTAACACGAATTATATAAATTTTTGGTAGCTGTGCAATACTCTACGCGAAAAAATTTTATTCTGCTTGACGAAAAAATTTAACTATGCTAATATGCGGTGCAGTGATTCGGCGCCTTCGTCAAGTGGTTAAGACACCGCCCTCTCACGGCGGGTTCAAGGGTTCGAATCCCTTAGGCGTCACCATAAATTGAAAATAACAAGGGCGTTGCGTGCGGCGACGTCCTTTTGCGTTCAAGGAGGTATTAACTTGACAGAACAAGAAATTAGCGCGGCAATGGCGCAAGCAATCAACGAGGTTCGCGAAAAAAATCCAATGGCACCGTCGATAACCAACACCGTCACGCAAGATTTTGTAGCGAATGCACAGTTGGCGGTTGGCGGCTCGGCGGCAATGCTCTATTTGGCTGACGAATGCGAATCAATCGCCAAAATCGCGCCGGCATTTTATATCAATATGGGCACGGCAATGCCTTTCTACGAGGAGACGTTGCCTAAGGCGGCACAAGCTTTGCAAGCTAATCAAACGCCGTGGGTACTTGACCCTGTGGGAATTGGCTTGTCAAGTTTACGCACGGATATTTTAAAGCAGTTTAAAGAGTTTAAGCCGACGATAATTCGCGGCAATGCCTCCGAGATAATCGCGCTGGCTAAACTTTGGGGATTGATTGAAGATACGGGCGGACAAGTTCGCGGCGTCGATTCAACGGAAAAAGTTTCTTCAGCTAAGGCGGCGGCTATTGAGTTGGCAAAATTCACGGGCGGCGCTGTTGCCGTTTCGGGCGAGGAAGATTTTGTGACTGACGGCAAGGAAGAAATTCTCTGCGCGGGCGGTTCAGTGCTGTTTACGAAAATCACGGGAAGCGGCTGTGCGTTGGGCGGCGTCATGGCGATTTATCTGACGGTAGCTAGTCCGTTTATCGCGGCATTAACGGCAACGACAATGTTTAACTTAGCGGGCATAAAGGCGGCGGCAACGGTCGAAGCTCCTGCAAGTTTCAAATTAAATTTCTTAGACAATTTATATAAGTTGACAGCTGACGAGGCGGCAAATAATTTCCGTGTAGTTGGTTCATTTGAGAAACTTTTTGACGGCATGTTTAAGGAGGTATAAAAATGAATACGTTAATTGCAGTGTCGATTGCGCCCGTCGGTACCGGCGAGGAGCTTAGCAAACACGTCGCCGAAGTCGTGAAAGTTATCCGTGAATCCGGCTTGCCCAATAAAATTTATTCCATGTTCACGGAGATTGAGGGCGATTGGGATTCAGTTATGGAAGTCGTAAAGCGTGCGACTTTTGTTTTAGCGGAAAAGGGAATTCGCACTGAAGTTGTTTTTAAGGCTGATATTCGCCCCGGATTTTCAAATACTATGGAAGGCAAAATCGATAGGCTTAACGAGGCACTTGACGAAAAACCTCAACCAGTCGAAGAAGTTAAACCGCCCGTCGAGGAAAAACCTCAATCCGTCGAAGATAGAATACGAGCGACATTACAGCGCGTCGGAGGCAAAAGATGAATATTCGCGAACGGCTGGACATTTCGGCTTATCTGGTTATTGGTCCTGAAAATTGTAATCGTCCCGTTGAAGAAGTTATCGAGGCGGCAGTAGACGAGGGCTTTACTTGCATACAAATTCGCTCCAAAGTTGTCTCTGCGCGGGAAATGATTTCTATCTTGGAAAAATCTGCGCGGGCAATTAACGAACTCGGCAAAAGTGATTCAGTTGCGTTGCTCGTCGATGATAGGCTTGACGTTGTATTGGCGGCTCGTGAGGCGGGTATAAAAGTTGACGGCGTGCACGTCGGACAAAGCGATATTCCCGTTGAAGTCTGCAGAAAATTTTTAGGCGTGAATTCAATCGTCGGACTTAGCGCAAGCACGGAAGAAATTATTTCCGCCGTTGACATTTCGCAGATTGATTATTTTGGTGTCGGTCCTTTACATGCGACGGATACAAAAACTGATACGGGCGAAGTGCTAAGCTTTGAAAAAATCGCTGAACTCGTTAAAGTCAGCCCGTTACCGATTGTTGTTGGCGGCGGCGTTAAGCTTAAAGATATTCCTGCTCTTGCCGCGACGGGTGCGAATGGATTTTTCGTAGTATCAGCGGTTGCAGGCGCAGAAAATCCTAGACTTGCCGCTCGTGAACTTGTGACGGCTTGGCTAAAATAACTTATCTCGGAAATTAAAAAACCCCAGACGATTTGTTCTGGGACTTTTTTTGTTAACAATTTTTTAGCAGATAAAATCTCTGTTCTTGTAGTTGTGAATCGCGGTGTTCATGGCTTCAGTTTCGGTGAGGGTGCGGATTCTTTTCCCTTGACGATCCAAGAGGAAGTACTCGTTGTCTTCGAAACCGCCGTGATCTTTAATCTTGACGCCGCAACGGAAGAGAATGTCGCGGAATTGTTCGCGCTGTTGGCTGTCGTTGCCGTCGAAACGGAAACCCGTTTCATGGGCAAATCTTTTAATGTCAGAGGCGGTTTGGGCAAGAGTGCCACCCGTCACGTTGTCGAGTTGTTCGTCATTGAGGATTTCGTCTTTCAAAATTTCCTTTGCCATTTTTATCTATCTCCTTTTTGTTTAGTCAAATTTTTCTTTCTGCCTATTATACGTCAGCCGGAAGATTTTGTTACACGTTGGCAAAAAAATTTTTTCGGGCGAGTCAGTCGAACTTGAAACCTTTAACCGGCAAGCGTCTTTTACGATACCTTAGGTCGTATTCATCAGATAATGCATTAAAGATAATAAGATCTTGAAGTATATAGTCTTTTAAAGTGTCATCAGGCAATTCTAGCGTCGCGATAAGATTACCCAAAGTTATACCGTGTTGCTGTAAAAAAGCTTCGCGTTTGAAAGAAAAATCACGAAACATTCTCCAAGCAACAAATTTTTTGGGAAGATGAGGGAGTAAAAATTCATAATCCAAAATGACAAAGTTACCGTTCTTAATAAATATGTTATGCAAATTCAAATCATACTGATACTTTCGATTTGGCGAATTGAAAGCAACAATTTCATCGGAAAATTTGTTATTATCGCCAGTGCCGCGCAGGATATCTTGGAAATAAAAAGTCAATCCCTCGACAAGTGCTTCCGGACCGCCCGACTCCAACGCTTGGCAGAGATAATCCTCAAAAGTTATGCCGTCGATGAATTCCATTTCTGCCGTATCGTCGGAAATGAGCACCATTTGAGCGACGTGTTCTGCGCCGTAAATGTCGGAGAAAATTTTGCAATTCTCAACCATAGTTTTTAAGTGTTCGCGAGCTGAGGAATTCCGCGCTATTTTTTTGACAACCAAGCCGCTTGCCGTCGGAGCCTTATGAATTTCCGTTCGCAGTTGATATTTTGTTTTTCGCGGACTACTATTCGCTAAGATTTTTAAAGGGAAAATTCTTTGACTTTCTTGATTTTGTTGGGCTATTATCAAGAACGAATTGGCTAAATCCGCATATAATCCCGCGTTTATAATTGTCGGCAAAGCTTTTGGTAACGAAAAAAATGCCATTCTATCTGTGTCATAAAAAAGATCACCAAAGTGCGCAAAATCTGCGGCGGTTGGTAACATTTCATCGGAATAAATTGCATATGGAAATTTGTAATCGGGATAAGGGTAGAAAAACTTTTGATGAACGAATCCGCATGTATTTAAGATATTTTTAAGTTCGAGCCGCGAGAAGGTTCTTACTCCGATAGGTTGAGGATAATCCATAATGCCGTCAAAAAGTTTTCCGGTGTGAGATTCTGCTGCCCCGCTCAAATATTCCAAACCAAGTCGATTTTCAATGGCAATAATAAGCGCACCATTGGGTTTAAGGAGGCTTTTACATTTTGATAAAAAATCTACCTGCGGATTTTTCGTGTGAGTAAACATTTCAGCGTATTCGAAAACGCCAATCAAGAACACAAAGTCAAATTTTTTATCAAAAGTTATGTCGTTCATATTGCCTACGTGAATTGTCAAATTATCTTTATGACTATTACGTAAAGCACAAATTTTAGCACGACGCGAAGAAAGTTCAACTGCCTCGACTTGAGCACCCGTATTCAGTAATGTACCAGTCAAAGCTCCCAAGCCGCAACCGATTTCAAGCACAGAATCTTCTTTATCAATGGGCAACCATTCCAAAAGAAAATGCCTAAGAGGCGATAAATAATACAGTACATGAAAACGATTGTCGCTTCGTAAAAAATTTTCAATGTCGCCCACCTTAGCGTGGAACAAAATCTCGTCCTCTATACTGCCGTCGCTGTAAGAGTCTTTGCCGTTGTAAGCAGAAAAATCCATTTTAACATTGCCAATAAAACTGGTTTTTGTCACGTCGTCAACATTCATAATAAATGCCCCTTTTCTTAGTCAACATTCCGATAACGCCGTCTTTGTGAAGTTTCTCTATCTTAACCTTAATAACTTCGCCGAGTTTAATATTTTTATCGGGAGTATACACGCGAACATAATTTTTAGTCAAGCCGTCGACAATTCCACCCTCTGAAGTTTCAGCGATTATCTCAACTGTTTTTCCGATTAGCTTACTAGAAAAATTTTCAGATTTAGCTTGCGAAATTTCCAATGCTTGACCTGCGCGGGCTTTTTTTATCTGCGGCAGAATTTGATTAGGCAATGTCGCCGCTAAAGTTCCTGCCCTCGCTGAATACGGGAACACGTGAATTTTGCTGAACGGTTGCGCTTGAATAAAGTTTAGCGTCTCTGAAAAATTTTCGTCCGTCTCGCCAGGAAAGCCGACGATTAAATCTGTGCCGATTGATATTTCCGGAATTTCTTTGATGAGCCGCGCAGTCAGCTCCGAAAAATTTTTTGTCGTGTAAGGGCGGCGCATTGCTTTTAAAATTTCGTCGTTGCCCGATTGTAACGGTAAATGCACGTGATTGCAAATGCGCCCGTCGTTTTTTATCAAGTCAATTAGTTCGTCAGTCATTTCCGCCGATTCTATTGACCCTAAACGTAATCTTAGCGGATTCGCCGCCTCCAAAACTGTTTTTATCGCGTCGACTAGATTTACTTTATTTTGAAAGTCCCGACCATAGGCTCCGATATGAATTCCCGTCAAGACAATCTCTTTAAAGCCCGCAGATTTTAATTTTAAGCACTCGGCACGAATACTTTCAAGCTCGCGACTGCGCACCCGCCCTCGAACGTAAGGAATTATACAGTATGAACAAAAATTATTACAGCCGTCCTCAATCTTAAGAAAAGCTCGCGTGCGGTGCGGACTGTGTGGCAGTTCCTCAAAAGTTTTAATATCTGCGACGCTTCCGACTTGAAAAATTTTTTCTCGTCTATCAATCGCCGCCTCGACCAGCTCGACGATACGAACTCTATCTTTTGTGCCGATTATTACGTCCACGCCGTCAATTTTTGCAATTTCTTCCGGCTCGCTTTGCGCGTAACAGCCAACGACCGCCAAAATACAATTTTGCTTAGTCGCACGACGAATCATCTGCCGCGACTTTTGCGAACTTACCGCCGTAACTGTGCAAGTATTGACGACGACAACATCAGCCGCTGAAATATTTTCTGCAATTTGCCAACCCGCCGCCTCGAAGAGTTTTTGCATTGCTTCCGTCTCGTATTGGTTGACTTTGCAACCCAACGTTTGAAAAAAAACTTTACATGCGCTCATAATTTATTATCGCCAAAACGGAAATTACAGCGGTGTCCGTCTTCAAAATGCGCTTGCCCAAAGTTACACTTACGCCGCCGGCAGATTTTATCGCGCTGACTTCACGCTCCGAAAAGCCGCCTTCCGGTCCGATTAAAACGATTATGTTTCCTTTCCAAGCGTGCAAAACTTCGCGAACGGTTCTTTCCTGCTCATTTTCCCAACAAAAAAGCAACAGTGTATCCTCGTCAAGCGGCGCAATTTCCTTTAACCACTCGTCAAGCTCGCGAATTTCTCCGATTTCAGGAATGGTATCGCGGGCGCATTGTTCAGCGGCTTCCTTAGCAATTTTTCTCCAACGCTCAAGTTTAGATTGGGCACGCAAACCGCCGGGTCGGGCAATAGTTCTCTCTGAAATGAGCGGCTCAATTTTCGCGACGCCAAGCTCCGTTGCCTTCTCGATTATGTTGTCGAATCGATTTTGCTTTGGTAGACAATCCGCGAGAATAATTTTTTTATCGACGACAATTTTTTTAATCTCGCTGACACGCCGCGCCTTAATCGTTTCTTTATCAAAATCAATCAGCTCAATCACAGCACAATTTCCCGCGCCGTCGACAGCAGTTATCCTATCTCCGCGCCTTGCCCTTAGCGATCGCGCCAAATGATTCGCATCGTCGCCACTTATCGTAACCAAATCGCTCGTGACATTTTCTAAAAAAATTCGTTTCATATTTTCACCTCGCAAAAATTTTCATTATTATACCACAGCAAAAGCCCGCCGCTCAAACGCATTAAGATTTTGGGCTATAAAAAAAATTTTTTTGTGATATAATCTCCATAACAACATTTGAGGGGAGTAAAGTTTTTTTGAGTAATGATAATTCGCCTAAGCCAAAACGTTCTTTCCGAATAATTTTCAAGATAATAAAATTTATTGTTGCAATGGCGTTGACGTTTGTTATTTCGTTCGTTGTAACTTTGTACGTGAAAAGCGATAATCCCGACGAATATTTTAATGTCATTGCCGACGAAATTTTTAGTAAAGATGAGCAAATTAAACCTCGCGGCGCAACGGAGATAAAAACTCTCTTCGACGAAATTAACGAACAGCCCTTTGACCCGGCGAAATATAACGACGCCGATAAAAAAGTTTCTGCCGTTGACACCAAAGAAAATTTGCCTGTCGACGACAAATCATCTCAATCTGCGCGGCAAGAAGAAGAGCTAGGATTTTTCGCCACGCTTGACCGAATGAATTCCATACAGCCCGCTGTCGACGAGAAAATAAAAAATATTCCGCACTACGTCACAATCGATAAAATGCCCAATCTATTGACACAAGCGGTTGTATCCGTCGAAGACACGCGCTTTTATAAACACAAAGGTTTTGACCTTATCGGCATTGCCCGCGCAATTTTCGTTAACGTCGAGGCAGGCGCAATTCAAGAGGGCGCGTCAACTATCACTCAACAGACCGTCAAAAATCTTTTCCTTACCTCCGATCAAACTTTTACGCGCAAGGCAGAAGAATTGATTCTGTCCATGAATATGGAAAAAAATTTCGGCAAAGACAAAATCCTTGAGATATATTTGAACTCAATTTATTTTGGCTCGAATTTTTACGGGATTTATGACGCCTCGCAAGGTTATTTTGGTAAAGAGCCTGCCGAGTTGACGATTGCCGAATGCGCCATGCTCGCCGGTCTTCCGAACGCCCCAAGCCTTTATTCGCCCTATGTTGATTTTCATCTTGCTAAGCAAAGACAACTTGTCGTTATCGACGCAATGGAAAAAGCGGGCGTCATAAACAAAACCGAAGCAGAAAGTGCACGCATTGAAGAAATTGTTTTAGTTCGATAAATTAACAACAAAAAAGCTCGACCGTCTTAACGATAGCCGAGCTAAATTTTTATCCGAGTCGCGCCTCTTGCTTAGTTAATGCCTCTTGCCAAACGGCTTTAAGTGGCACGGAATTTTTTTCTGCTAAGCGGCGGCAGTCTTCGTATTCTGGCGTTATCGAAACAATTTTTCCGTCATACGCGCTGACTTTGCATTGAACTTCGCCAAAACTCGTTTCAACTTTAGCAATCTTGCGAACTGCCTCAACACGCCGCGCAATTTCAATCACGCGCAAACCAATCGTAGTTGTTTCCTCGAAAATAACTTTAATACAAGCCTCTTTGTGTTGAGCGTCGACTAAAACGCTAAGCATCTGCGCGGGGCGATTTTTTTTCATGTAAATTGCCGTCGTCCACACGTCTAAAGCTCCAGCGTCGAAAAGTCTTTCGTAGAGCCAGCCATAAATTTGCGGATTCATGTCGTCGATATTTGCCTCAAGCTTAACTAAATGCCGCTCAACTTGCCCGCCGAATTCGCCCAAATAAATTCTCAACACGTTTGGAATATCCAAATCCCAACTGCCCGCGCCGTAGCCAATTTTCTCCGACGAAAAATCCTCCGGCAAATCCGCGCTGTATTCGGCAAGTGCATTGACAATCGCCGCGCCCGTCGGGGTCGTCAATTCTTTTTCCGCGCCGTAGTGATAAGTTTTAAAGCCTTGCAAAAGTTCAGCGGTTGCAGGGGCGGGTATCGGCATTAAACCATGCGCACATTTGACGAAACCACTGCCCGTATTGATTCGCGAGACGAAAATTTTTTCCACGTCAAGATAATCTAAGCAAACGGCGCAACCGACAATATCGACAATCGAATCAATCGCGCCGACTTCGTGGAAAGTAACTTCATCGGCGGGGCGTTGATGAACTTTTCCCTCTGCTTTAGCTATCACGTTGAAAATCGCCAGTGCACGAGTTTTAATCGCCGCATTTAAATTCGAGGCGTCAATAATTTTTTTTATATCGGCAAAAGTTCTGTGGCTGTGATTTTTAATGTGTTCGTGGCGGTGCAAGTGTCGAATATTCGGGCGGTCGAGTTCAGATTCAAAATCGCGGGCAAGTTTTACGTCGACATAAGCCGCGCCGATTCCGTTCTTGCTAACGTTAGAAATTTCGATTTCAAAGTCACGGGGCAAGTTGAGTTTATCGAGTTCGCCGCGCAGATATTTTTCGGGTACGCCTAGTTGCAGACACGCGCCGAGAAACATATTACCGCTGATTCCCGCCGCGCAATCTAAGTATAAAGCCTTCATAAAAAGTCCTCCTTTAGACTTAACTATAAAAGTTCGTTGATTAAAAATAACCCCGCACGTCGAAACGAGCGAGGCTATTTTATTTTGTTAAGTCAAAAATTATTTGTCGAGATGAGGACCTGCCGCAACGAGAGCTTTACCCGCCTCGTTGTATTCGTATTTCTTGAAGTTTTTGATAAAGCGGCTTGCTAAATCTTCAGCTTTTTTATCCCATTCGGTCGGGTCAGCGTAGGTGTTGCGCGGGTCGAGAATTTCAGTTGCGACGCCTTCAAGGACAGTAGGAACTTCCAAATCGAAGATAGCAATTTTTTTAGTCGGAGCGTTTTTGATTGCGCCACCGAGTATCGCGTCGATAATGCCGCGAGTATCTTTAATCGAAATGCGTTTGCCGGTGCCATTCCAGCCCGTATTGACGAGATAAGCTTTTGCGCCGCTCTTTTCCATGCGTTTAACGAGTTCTTCGGCGTATTTAGTCGGGTGCAATTCGAGGAACGCTTGACCAAAGCACGCGCTGAAAGTCGGGGTCGGTTCGGTGATTCCGCGTTCGGTGCCTGCAAGTTTAGCAGTAAAGCCGCTCAAGAAATAATATTTGCACTGTTCGCTAGTCAAAATGGAGACGGGCGGCAATACGCCAAATGCGTCCGCGCTGAGGAAAATGACTGACTGCGCGGCGGGACCGTGACTTTCGGGGCGAACGATATTTTTAATGTGATAAATCGGATAGCTGACGCGGGTATTTTCGGTTACAGATTTATCAGCGAAGTCAATTTTGCCGTTCTTGTCGACAGTGACATTTTCAAGGAGTGCGTCGCGGCGAATTGCGTTATAAATATCGGGTTCAGCAACGGGGTCGAGGTTGATAACTTTAGCATAGCAACCGCCCTCAAAGTTGAAGACGCCGGTATCGTCCCAGCCGTGCTCGTCGTCGCCGATAAGGAGACGTTTGGGGTCGGTGGAAAGGGTAGTTTTGCCCGTGCCGCTTAAGCCGAAGAAAATCGCGGTGTTTTCGCCGTTCATGTCGGTGTTAGCGGAGCAATGCATAGCGGCAATACCTTTCAGCGGCAGGAAATAATTCATCATGCTGAAGAGACCTTTTTTCATTTCGCCGCCGTACCAGGTGTTGAGAATAACTTGTTCTTTATCGGTAATGTTGAAAACAGTCGCCGTTTCGGAATTGAGTCCGAGTTCTTTCCAGTTAGTAACTTTTGCTTTGGAAGCGTTGAAGACGACAAAATCGGGTTCCTGGTCGAATTCTTCCTGCGTCTTCGGGCGAATGAACATGTTGGTTACGAAATGCGCTTGCCATGCAACTTCCATGATAAAACGGATTTTCATGCGGGTATCTTTATGGGTGCCGCAGAAACCATCAACGACGTAAAGTTTTTTGTTAGAAAGTTCCTCAATCGCAAGTTTCTTAAGAACTTTCCAACTTTCAACGGAGCATTTCTTGTTGTCGTTGGGGTATTCAGGCGTCGTCCACCAAATTTCGCCGGGCGCACCTTCTTTAGTCGTCTCGTCGTAAACGATAAACTTATCTTTAGGCGAACGTCCAGTGTAAATGCCAGTCATGACGTTCAAAGCACCGAGTTCAGTTTCTTGTGCCACGTCAAATCCGGTAAGGTCGGGGCGCATTTCCTCGTTGAAAAGTACTTCGTAAGTCGGATTGTAAAGAACTTCAGGCGTGCCGGTGATACCGTACTTGCTTAAATCCATCATTGGCATAAAATTCTACCTCCTAAAATTTTCTGCGTCGATAATAAACTTTTGCGTCGTAATTGTCAATTATCATATCTGTAAAAAAGACGATACACTTTGCAAAGTCGGGGCGCGTGGTGTATGATTGTCAGCGAGGTGATAGGAAATGTGTTTAGCCTTTCCGGCAAAAGTTTTAGAGATTGACGGCGACTTAGCAACGATTGAGCGGTCGGGCGTCAAGCGTTCAGCAAGTTTAATGCTCTTGCCCGAAGCTAAGGTCGGCGATTATGTATTAGTTCACGCGGGCTTTGCAATGCAAGTTGTCGACGAACAGGAAGTAAAAATACGCGATGCCCTTGTTGCTGAAATGAACGGTGCGCCGCGCATTGTTGAAAATCTTATTCTGTGATATTTTCCCCGCGATAACGGGCAACTGAAGCGCAATCTTTATCGCCGCGCCCAGAAAGTGTTATGATAATAATTTTATCCTTAGGCATATCGGGCGCAATCTTCATGACGTGGGCGACCGCATGCGCTGATTCAATCGCGGGGATAATTCCCTCTGTGCGTGATAAATATTCAAAGGCGTTAACGGCTTCCTCGTCGGTTATCGGGACATATTCAGCGCGTCCAATGTCGTGTAGATATGCATGTTCGGGACCAATGCCAGGATAGTCAAGCCCCGCCGAAATCGAGTAAACCGGAGCAATTTGTCCGTATTCGTCTTGGCAAAAGTAAGACTTCATGCCGTGAAAAATTCCCGTCCTGCCAGTTGCAATCGTCGCGGCAGTTTCAAATGTATCGACGCCTCTACCAGCCGCCTCGCAACCGATTAGCCGAACGCTTTTATCGTCAATAAAATTATAAAACGTGCCGATAGAATTTGAGCCGCCACCACAACAGGCAACAACCGCGTCAGGAAGTTTACCCTCGCGCTCAAGAATTTGCGCTTTAATTTCTTTGGAGATTACAGCTTGAAAATCGCGGACAATCGTCGGGAAAGGGTGCGGACCCATAACCGAGCCAAGACAATAATGCGTATCGGCAATTCGATTCGTCCACTCGCGAAAAGTTTCGCTAACGGCGTCTTTAAGCGTTCCGGTACCGCTTTTAACGGGAATGACGGTTGCGCCCAAAAGTTTCATGCGGTAGACGTTCAGAGCTTGCCTAATCGTATCTTCAACGCCCATGAAAACGACGCATTCCATATTTAACAGAGCGGCGGCAGTGGCAGTTGCGACGCCGTGTTGACCAGCTCCAGTTTCGGCAATGAGGCGCGTCTTGCCCATTTTTTTTGCCAACAATGCTTGACCGAGTACATTATTAATTTTATGGGAGCCAGTGTGATTCAAATCCTCGCGCTTGAGATAAATTTTCGCGCCGCCCAAATCATCAGTCATTTTTTTTGCAAAGTACAAAAGCGATGGGCGTCCAGCATAATTTTTAAAAAGTTCGTCGAGTTCGCGATTAAAATTTTCGTCGTCTTTAAAGCGATTGTACGCCGTCTCCAGTTCAATAACGGCATTCATCAGCGTTTCGGGAATATATTGCCCGCCGTAAATACCAAAGCGTCCGTTTTGATTCGTCATAAATTTTCCCTCCGCACAACCTCCGCGAAGGCTGTCATTTTCTTAAAATCTTTTTTGCCGTTGGTTTCAATACCGGAGCTTACGTCGACGGCGAACGGATTTAAAAGTTTTATCGCGTCGCCAACATTTTCCGGAGTTAAACCGCCCGCTAAAAAATATTCGCGCCGCAAATTTTTTATCAAGCTCCAGTCAAAAACTTTACCGTCGCCCGCGCCCGCGTCAATCAAAATAAAATCTGCTAAACTTTCTTCCGACGCGTGAACTTTAAAAGCTTTGACTATCGGATTATTGCTAAGCCCGCGCAGATTTTTAATATAGTCGTCGTCCTCGTTGCCGTGAAGTTGCGCCGCGTCGATTATGCCCGCGTTGAGCAGTTCAGCAACGGTTGAAAGTTTTTCATTAACAAAGACACCGACCGCACAAATTTTTTTGGAAAGTGCGTTGTGAAGTTTTTCAGCCTGCGCGGGTGTGACAAAACGTTTACTTTTGGGCGCGAAGACAAATCCGATATATTCTGGCAAAATTTCATTGGCATAATAAATATCGTCTAAAGTTTTCAGCCCGCAAAATTTTATCTTAGTCATGAGCCGCCTCGTAATTCATCGAGTTTAGATTTTTTATTGGCGGCTCGCATTAAAACTTCGCCAATTAAAGCCGCATCTGCTCCAAGTTCGCGGATTTTTTTTATGTCGTCAGCAGATTTAACGCCGCTTTCAGACACGAAAATTATTTCCGGCGGAACCATTGCCCGAAGTCTTTTGGCGTTGTCCATGTCGACGGAAAAATCTTTGAGGTTGCGATTGTTAACGCCGATAATCCTCGCGCCGCAATTAATCGCCCGTTTAATTTCCTGTTCGTCGTGCGCCTCAACCAATGCGCTCAAGCCCAATTCGTCACAAGTCACCAAAAATTTTTTTAGTTGAGCGTCGTCCAAAATTGCACAGATTAAAAGTGTAGCACTTGCGCCCAAAATTTTTGCCTGATAAATCATGTACTCATCAACAACGAAATCTTTTCGCAAGCACGGGATTGATACCTGCGCGGCAATTTCCGCTAAAAATTTATCGTCGCCTAAGAAAAACTCTGGCTCCGTCAAAATTGATATGGCATCTGCGCCCACCGCCTCGTAAGCTTTAGCAATTTCTAGATATGGGAAATTCGGCGCGATTAATCCTTTGGACGGAGACGCTTTTTTACATTCGCAGATAAATGATAAGTCGGGCTTTTTTAAAGCGGTCTCAAAAGAAAAATTTCCTCGCGGCAACGATAATGCTTGAGTCTTTACTTTGTCGAGGGGAAATTTATTTTTATAATCGACGACGCGCAATTTTGTCCGTTCAGCGATTTTTTCAAGGATCGTCATGACTGCGAAACCTCAATAAATTTTTCCAAAGTATCAAGAGCCTTGCCGCTGTCGATAAGTTCAGCCGCCAATTTGACGCCATCTTTAAAACTATTTGCCTTGCCGCCGACGTAAAGAGCCGCGCCCGCGTTTAACAGGACGGCGTTGCGTTTATGTCCGTGTTCGCCGCGCAGAATCGCACGAGTTATCGCCGCGTTGTCTTCGGGATTACCGCCGCGCAAATTTTCCAGCGTGCAACGAGCAAAACCAAAATCTTCCGGCGTAATGACAAAATTTTTAATCCAGCCGTCGTTAATTTCGCAAATGGAAGTTGGCGCACTCAAAGAAATTTCGTCGAGCTTATCGCGCCCGTAAACGACCATGCCGCGCTTAACACCAAGATTAATCAAAACTTGCGCAAGCGGCGCGACGAGATATTCCGCGTAAACGCCGAGAATTTGCATTGAGGGCTTGCCGGGATTCGTCAAAGGTCCGAGAATATTGAACACCGTACGAAAACCTAGCTCCCGACGAATCGCGCCGACGTATTTCATTGAACTGTGATATTTTTGCGCGAAGAAAAAACATATGCCGACCTCGCGCAAAAGTTCAACGCATTTTTCAGGCGATTGATTGATGTTGACGCCGAGAGCCTCCAAACAATCAGCGGCACCGCATTTAGACGAAGCAGCGCGATTGCCGTGTTTAGCGACCTTCATGCCGCCCGCCGCCGCGATTAAAGCTGAAGTCGTCGAGATATTAAAGCTGTGCGAATTGTCGCCACCCGTCCCGACGATTTCAAAAACGTCCATGCCCATTTCGACGGTCGTAGCGTGTGCACGCATTGCCGCCGCGCAACCTGCGATTTCGTCAGTCGTTTCCGCGCCCGCACTTTTAGTAGACAGCGCAGACAAAAACGCCGCATTTTGAGTTGGAGAGGTTTCGCCGCTCATGATTTCGTTCATAACGGCAAATGCCTCGTCGTAAGTCAAATCCTCCTTGTTTACGATTTTAACGATAGCCTCTTTAATCATTGAAACAAACTCCTTTAAAACTTTACTGCTTTTGAAACTTTATTAGCTCCGCTTACAATTTTTTGCTTTGGAGCTGTTGGATTCTCATTGCATTGAACAAATATGCCGCAAACGTTGCGTCATTCACGTGAAATTCCTTCTCGGCAAGTTGATTCAGCGTAGCTTGATTCATTTGCTCATAAGC
Source organism: uncultured Selenomonadales bacterium (assembly GCA_946408355.1). Classification (GTDB taxonomy): domain Bacteria; phylum Bacillota; class Negativicutes; order Selenomonadales; family Selenomonadaceae; genus Quinella. The sequence goes on along the minus strand of CAMJRX010000016.1, from coordinate 24,180 downwards.
CGATGAAAAAATCGTGGCATCTAACATAACTCTACCGAAAAACCAATTCAGCACAGCAAGACGACAATCGGGATTCTCCGAGAAAAACGGTATGCGTTTCATTACTTTAGAAAACTCATTGAAACCGATATTTAAACTGCTCAACCATCTGTGGAAATATTCTTCGACGGTTCGGCTTTGCCGTGAAATGGAATCGGCATTGCGTCGTACGATATAGGTAATGTTTGGTACGCGCAACAACTTTTCCGCAAAACAGAGACAGGCAAATTGCACGATTTGATCTTCGCACAAAAGCATATCGGGAAAGAAAATTTGATTGAGAATCAAAAAGTCGCGTCGACAAAATAATCCACACGTCGCCCAATGAAAATCCGAATTCACCCAAACATTGACTCGTTCGGCAAGGTCACATGACTCTACGCTTACTTCTTGTAATCGCGGTACGTCATCTTTCTGGCAACTAATAACTTCGTAATCTTCGGTGTTTAACAATTCTTTGGTCGGCATAGACGACGATTGAGGATCAACTAACAAAAAAAATTTACTCATGTTGATAGCGTCCGCTTGATATTCCTCAGCGAGCGTCGTCAATTCCTCAAGCGCAGTTTTAATATAAAGATCGTCGCTATCAAGAAAGGAGATGTATTTTCCGCGAGCTATTTTGATTCCAATATTGCGTGGCAAACCCGGCGTTCCTGTATTTTTCGGAAGTTTTATAACATTTAATACCCCCCCCGCTTCCGAATTAAACTTTGACTTAAAACTTTCGACGACTTCAACGCTGTTGTCGGTTGAGCAATCATCAACCACAACAATTTCAAAATTTTTCATCGTCTGATAAAGCAAACTTTCCAGCGTCTGAGAAATAAATTTTTCTGAATTGTACATTGGGATAACGACACTGACGAGTGGGAAATTTGATTTTGAAGATAATAATAACTTATGGCTCATAATTTACCCCTTCCTTATACGGAGCAGACAAAGTTTAGTATTTATTGAAACTTTCTTAATTCAGTTTGCAACTTTTCGATTTGAAGTTGCTGAACTTTCATGGTGTTAAACAGATACGCCGCAAATGACGCTTCGTCCGACGAGAATTCCTTTTCGATTAACGGGTATAACTCGGCAGGATTACTTTCTTTATAAATATCGTGTAAAAGGTGAGGTTTTGATTGAACAAACCAATTTAGAACGTCGTAGCGATAATCGGGGTTTTCGCTGAAAAATTTTATGCTATCCATTATATCCGAAAATACACGGAAGCCGTCGATAAAAACACGCAATTTTTTATGAATCTCAGCAGAGCGGTCAAATTTCTTTCGAGTAACAGAATCTGCACGAGGACGAATAATATAATAAATATTAGGAATTAATAATAATTTTTTTGCAAGACACATGCCATGAAAATTAAAAGATTCATCTACAAATTGCGAAAGTCCAGGGAAAACAATTTTATTGCTCATTAAAAAATCGCGTTTATAAAAAGTGGTATATGTTTCTCTTGTGTATTTATTTTCGACAAACTTTTTTACGCGCTCGGCAATGTCTCCCGTCTTCAATGTCGGCTTATCGGGACTAGGTCTTTCTTCGTACATCGTGTAAAAATTGGCGGGATTGGTTAACTCTTCCATGTCCGTGAACTCTGGATCGTCGACGGTTTTTCTGTTTGTATACATTCTTCCCCACAGACTAAAAATTTGATTGCTGTGGACAGCATCTACCTTATATTCTTCGGCGAGTGTAGTCAATTCTTCAAGTGCAGTTTTGGTATAAAGATCGTCGCTGTCGAGAAAAGAGATATATTTTCCATGAGCAAATTTAATTCCTGCGTTACGCGGCAAACCTGGACTTCCCGTATTTTTAGAGAGCTTGAGAACATGTAGTTGTCCCTCTTCAAAACGGTCAATGAAACTTTCCACGACTTCAACGCTGTTATCGGTCGAGCAATCGTCTATTACTATTACCTCAAAATCTTTCATAGTCTGATAAAGCAAACTTTCTAACGTCTGAGGAATAAAATTCGCCGAATTATACATGGAGATAATAACGCTGACGAGTGGGGAATTTGATTTTGAAGATAACAATATTTTACAGCTCATAATCTACTCCTCCCCGATAATGCGAACTTCGGGAGAAAGGGTGATGCCGTGCGCCTCACAAACTCTGCGCTTAACTTCCTCAATCAAAGTCAAAACGTCTTGAGCCGTCGCGCCACCCGTATTTACCACAAAGCCCGCGTGTTTTTCTGAAACCATTGCGCCGCCGATTTTCAAGCCCTTTAAGCCCGCCTTGTCAATCAACGTGCCCGCAAAATGTCCTTTAGGTCGTTTAAACGTCGAACCTGCGCTGGGCATGTCAAGTGGTTGTTTACTCTCGCGCCGCTCCGTGAAATCCGCCATTGTATTTTTAATCTCGTCAACATTGCCGCGTTGCAAAATCAATTCGACTTCGCAAATCGCGCAACCGTTTTCTTGAAAAATGCTGTGACGATAATGCAAATCTAAACCCGCGCCGCTAAATTCGATAAACCCGCCGCCTTGAGTAACGGCCTTGACGCTCGCAATAACATTTTTCATTTCCCCGCCATATGCGCCCGCGTTCATGAAAATTGCGCCGCCAATACTGCCTGGAATACCGCACGCAAATTCTAAACCCGTCAAGCCATTTTCCGCCGCAAAAGTCGCCACGTCTTTAAGCTTAGCTCCCGCGCAGGCAGTCAAGCGTTGCCCTTCGCATTTCATGCCGCCGAAAAATTTTTCAGTAAACTTGACGACTACTCCACGAATTCCCTTATCCCGAACTAAAACATTCGATCCGTTGCCGAGTATCGTACATGGCAAGCTGAACAGCTCAATCAGTTTGAAAATTTTCGAGACTTCCTCCGCATTTGACGGGAAAATTAAAACGTCAGCCTCGCCGCCGATTTTAAACGTAGTGTGCTCCCTCATCGGCGCGTGAAATATGAATTGATCTTTGCTCAAAAATTTCTCAAGCTGCGCTTCAAAAGTTTCTTCCCAAAGCATTGACTTAGCTCCTTAAAACGGCACCCGTTGAAGCGGAAGTTGTAAGTTTGGCGTAGCGGGCAAGATAACCTGTCTTAATCTTTGGTTCGGGCTTAGTCCACTCTGCGCGGCGTTTAGCAAGTTCACTATCTGAAACTTCAAGCTCCAGTTTGCGATTGGGAATGTCAATAAAAATTTGGTCGCCGTCTTTAATTAAGGCAATCGGACCGCCCTCCATAGCCTCCGGTGAAATGTGCCCAATGCACGCTCCTTGACTTGCGCCGCTGAATCGTCCGTCCGTTATCAAGCCAACTTTTAAACCCGCGCCCGTGATAGCCGCTGTAGGATTGAGCATTTCTTGCATACCGGGACCGCCCTTTGGACCTTCATAGCGGATAACAACAACGTCGCCATCGTGAATTTCTCTAGCCATTATCGCGTTAATCGCTGCCTCCTCGCTGTCGAAACATTTTGCCTTGCCCTTATAAACGAGCATGTCCTCACTAACAGCCGACGCCTTAACAACCGCATAATCGGGACAAAGATTACCTTGCAAAATCGCAATGCCGCCCGTCGCACGATACGGATTGTCAACCGTGTGAATCACGTCAGGACGTTCAATCTTTGCGTTTTTAATGCGTTCACCCAAAGTGCCCGTAACTGTCAGCGCGTCGAGGTTGAGCAAATTTTTCTTAGAAAGTTCGTGCATGACGGCGTTAATCCCGCCCGCCTCGTCGAGGTCTTGCATGTGATGAGTTCCTGCCGGGCTAAGCTTTGTAATATACGGCGTCCGCGCAGAAATTTCGTCGAAAAGCGTCGCAGGAATTTTAATGCCACATTCGTTAGCAATCGCCGTTAAGTGTAAAACTGTATTCGACGAACCGCCAATGCCCATGTCAACCGTTATAGCGTTCTCAAAAGCTTTGCGCGTCAAAATATCTCGCGGGCAAATATTTTTCTCCAGCAAGTCCATAATAACTTTGCCAGCGCGTTTAGCAAGAATAAATCTGTCGCCCGTATAAGCGGCGGGAATTGTGCCGTTGCCGGGCAAAGCCATTCCAAGTGCCTCGCTTAAGCAGTTCATTGTATTTGCCGTAAACAAGCCCGCACAGGAACCACAACTCGGACAAGCATGCGCCTCAAGATCTGTCATTTCCTCCTGCGTCATTTTGCCCGCCGCAAATTTGCCCGCCGCCTCGAACGCTTGACTAACACTTATATTGCGCCCGTGAAAACGACCCGCAAGCATTGGACCACCGCTGACGATTATCGACGGGATATTCAATCGCGCCGCCGCCATTAACATACCAGGAACAACTTTATCGCAGTTCGGAATCAAAATTAGAGCGTCGAAACCACTTGCCATAGTCACCGCCTCGATTGAGTCGGCAATTAATTCGCGGCTCGCCAAAGAATATTTCATGCCCGTATGCCCCATTGCAATTCCGTCGCACACGCCAATAGCAGGGAATTCAACGGGCGTTCCACCAGCCGCCGCCACTCCCAATTTTGCCGCTTCAGTTATCGACTTCAAATGTATATGACCAGGAATAATTTCGTTAAAAGAATTGCACACGCCGATTAACGGGCGACTAAGCTCATCTGCGCCGTAGCCATTCGCGTGAAATAAACTTCTGTGAGCGCATCTCGTCGCGCCCTTCTTAACAATGTCACTTCTCATTTTTAAAATGGCCTCCTAAAATTTTTCCTCGTTAGAACGCGGCGATTAGCTGAAAACTTTTCAACGTTGAACGTGACCGCTGTTCCGCCGCTTTTAAAGCGGCTCACTTCTCATTTTCCAAAACTCTCCTTAATTGGCTTGTAAAATTTTTGAAAGATTTTACAGCATTTAACGCTGCCTTGCAATAAAAAAATTTTTCGGCGGCGAATTGCGCATTGTCATGAATTAAGGATATAATTTGCGAGGTGATTGATATGAAAAAATTTTTAATCGTGATACTCGTAACGCTCGCGGCGATTTTAAATCCGGCAAAAGTTTTGGCGGCTGACGGTTGGGCAATCGCGGCAGAGGCTCTTGGAGTATTGGCGGCGTACAGGTCAACGTTAATTCAAATGCTCGCGCTCGGCAATAACGTCGATGCGCAAATGGCAGTTCGCAAGCAAGACATGGAGCAAAACGGCGTCGATAAAAATAAACGCGACGTTGAACTTGTCGATTCGGTGATGACGCGGCTCGTTAACAACGGACAATACGAACTCAAAGTAAATTCTCTGCCTTTCGTGTGGAGCGTTAACGATGACGAAAAATTTAACGCCGCGTGCTACCCAATGAATTATATTAGCATTAATCGCGGGCTGGTTAGAAATTTGAACGGCGACGAAAATCAAATTGCCGCTGTCCTTGCCCACGAAATGACGCACGGACTTGAACAACACTCGGCTAAAAGTTATGCGCAAGCCGTCGCTCAACAGCTCGGTGCAATGCTCGTTGGCTTGAATATCGACGAACGCAGTACCGGTAGTAATATTGACTGGGGAAAATTTTCCGCTATGGTCGATTATTCCATTGCGAAAAATATTAACGTGCCTGCCGAATACGAAGCTGATGAAGGCGGTTTTTATCTTATGACGAGTGCGGGCTTTAATCCCGGCGGCGGCGCGGCGGCTATGAATCGACTTGGTTATTATGTGAGATATGAGACGCGGGATTTTTTGGAATTCGACGCGCACGACAAGCCAAGCGAACAAACTTTTAGCGACCACCCCGACACCGAAAGGCGCGAGGCTAAAATGGCGGAACTTATGACGAATTACGGCGGCGGGCATGTTAAAGTTCGCAAAGTTGACCGCGCCTATCAAGTGCTGATTGACGGCTTGGAAGTTTTTTACTCAATGAATATCGGCGACGACACCAACAGCGCGGCGGTTAATGCCTATTATTTTGCGGGCGGGTTGAGTAAAGCTTTTCATGATTATGATTCGGTTGACGGCTGGAATTTTCGACGCGAGGACAATCAAACAGTTTTTCTGAACGACGAATTTGCTTATCGGGAGTTGCGCGAATTGTCGAGCTTGTACAATCTTGGCGATAAAATTCAAACGGCAGTCACCAAAGCTTATTACTATGAAAGTCCACGAATTCGGCAGAGAATTCACGAGGCTGACGAGGCGCGGAAAAATTATTGGGCGAAGATAAAAGAGGAAGCCGATACCGCTAAGGCAAAAGCCGCAACGCAACTCCGAATTAACGCCGATATTTACAACGATCACGGGCAGGGCGAACTTGCGCTTAAACAGATTGAAAGAGCCATTCGCGCCCAAAATCAAGACGATATTGCGGAATGTTTAGCGATACGCGGGCGAGCTAAGGCGATTTGCGGTGATTATGACGGGGCACTTGCTGACGTTAACGCGGCAGTTGATAAAGACGCTAATAATTTGTATAATTTTTTAAATCGTGCAGACGTTCGACACATGCGCGGCGAATTGGAGCTTGCGTTGGAAGATATTAACAGTGCTTTGGCAATCGACGATAAAAATCCCATTGCTTACAAGTTGCAGGCAGAAATTTTCGACGAGAGCGGGCAAACGGATAAAGCGGAGGCAAGTTACCAAAAACTTTACGAGCTGACGAAAAAAAATCCTCGCGCCGTCCCGCTGAATTATTTGGAGAAAATTGACCCTAAAGCGGCAGAAAAAATTCGCAAAGAGAGGGAGAAAACCAATGACAAAAAATCTTGAACCCTTCGAGAAAACAATTTTCGTGACGCGACCAGTTTTTCCGACGATTGAGGAAGTCACGGAAAAATTGCACGACATTTGGGAATCGAAATGGCTGACGAACAACGGACCGCAACACACCATGCTTGAGCAAGAGCTGAAAAATTTTTTGAAAGTCCCGTACTTGTCGCTGTTTAACAACGGAACAATCGCGCTAATGGTTGCCTGTCAAAGCTTGAGGTTGAGCGGCGAAGTTATCACGACGCCTTTTACATTTGCCGCAACGCCGCACGTTTTGAGTTGGAATAATATTAAGCCGATTTTCTGCGACGTTGACGCCGAGACGATGAACATTGACGCTGACAAAATCGAATCGATGATAACGCCTCAAACGACGGCAATTTTGGCTGTGCATGTTTTTGGTACGCCCTGCGACGTGGAAAAAATCCAAGAGGTTGCTGACCGTTACGGTTTGCGAGTAATTTACGACGCGGCGCATGCATTTGGTGTAGAAATTGACGGGCGCGGCATTTGTAATTTCGGCGATATTTCTATGCTAAGTTTTCACGCGACGAAACTTTATCACACGGTCGAGGGCGGCGCGCTTGTCATGAAAAATGAGCACGTTAAGCAACGGATTGACCTACTGAAAAATTTCGGTATCAAGAACGAGGAAGAAGTCGTCATGCCCGGCATAAACGGTAAACTTGACGAAGTGCGGGCGGCAATCGGGCGAATCATGCTAAATTACGTTGATGACGAGCGGCAGAAAAGATTTCGTTTGCGTCAAATTTATGACGAGGAACTTGCAGAGGTTGAGGGAGTTAAGTTCATGCCGACCTGCGCGGACAATGTAAAGTTGAATTATCAATATTATGTTGTACGCATTGACGAAAAAATTTTTGGGCGTTCGCGGGATTTTGTTTACGGCGAGTTCAAAAATTTCAACGTCTACACGCGCAAATATTTTCATCCGCTTTGCAGTGAGTACACTTGTTATCGTCAGCTACATTCGTCGAACCCTGCCAATTTGCCCGCCGCTAACATTATCGGACAACAAGTTTTAAGCTTGCCAATGTACGGCGAATTGACCGAAGACGACATTAGAAAAATTTGTGCGATTTTAAAAAGTTTTAGGAGATAAAAATGTTTGCAACGATACGAGCAATATCAACTTATTTGCCTGCGCAGATTGAAAATAATTCGGAACTTGTCGACGCACGCTTTATAAAAAAAATTGGCGTGAAGTGTCGACACATTTCAGCTAAGGACGAATCAGCGGGCGATTTGGCATTTAAAGCCGCCGAAAAACTTTTTGCCGAATACGACATTGACCGAAACGAAACGGATTTTATTTTGCTGTGCACGCAACACCCCGACCATTTGGGTCCGCACACTTCCGGACATCTTCAACACCGGCTCGGCTTGAAAAAATCTGTCGGTACTATGGATATTTCGTTGGGCTGTTCGGGCTATATTTACGGGCTTGCTGTCGCTAAAGGTTTGATTGAGACTGGACTTGTTAAGAAGATTTTATTTATAACTTCCAGCGTCTACACGAAATATATCAACGTTAAAGACACGTCGACGCGCCCGCTTTTTGGTGACGGAGCAACGGCGACTTGGATTGACGGCGGCGATAAGGAAAATTTACGGGCTTTTGTGTTCGGCTCGGACGGCTCGCGCTATGACAAATTGATTATTCCCGTTGGCGGCAGTCGATTAATGCCTCGCGACAATCCAGAAGTTTTTTCTACCGACGACAACAATAATTATCGCTCGAATTACGAAATTTTTATGGACGGCATGGCGATAACTTATTTTACATTGCGCGAAGTGCCGCCGCTTGTCGAAGCCGTTTTAAACGCTGCAAATTTAACCCGCGCAAATTTGGATTATTGCATTTTTCACCAGGCGAATAAATTTATGATGACTTACTTACGCGACAAGGCGGGCTTAAACGACGTGCCCTTCCACAACGACATTTCGACGACGGGTAATTTAGTTTCTGGTAGCGTGCCGCTGGCGATTGAGCAAGTTGTTAAAAGTTCTGGCGCGACAAATTTAAAGCAAGTTATGTTGGCAGGCTATGGCGTTGGCTTGAGCTGGGCAGGTTGCATTGCTGATTTATCTGGCCTTTACAAAAAGAAAGGTGATGAGATTGCCTAAAGTCAGTGTAATATTGACAAGTTATAATCATGCGGCATACGTGGCGGCGGCGATTAAGAGCGTCCTCAATCAGACATTCACGGACTTTGAACTTTTAATCGTCGACGACGGCTCACAAGACAACAGCCGCGACATTATTAAAACTTTCGACGACCCGCGCATTAAAACTTTTCTGTATGAGGAAAATCGCGGACCTGGTATTGCAATCGGCGACGCGATGAAATCTGCGCGGGGAAAATATATTGCGGTTCACCACTCCGACGACCTTTGGACGCTCGATAAATTGGAAAAGCAAGTTGCCTTTCTCGACGCCAATGAAAATTACGCGGCATGTTTTACGTTAGTTAAATTCGTCGACGAGCAAGGCAATTCACAGGAACTTGATAAAGATGATAATTATAAAAATGTTTTCGATAAATCCAACCGTTCGCGAGCCGAGTGGCTGAATTATTTTTTTTATAATGCAAATTGTCTGTGCCACCCAAGTGTAATGCTTAGGCGTGAGGCTTACGAAAAATATAATTTGCTGGAGGCACATGGCTTTTGGCAGTTGCCCGATTATTTGATGTGGATTCGGCTTTGTTTTAACGCGGACATTTTTATTTTGCAGGAGCGGTTGACTAAGTTTAGATTGCGACGGACGCGGCAGGAAAATACTTCGGCGAATTCTGCTGATAAATTAATCCGCGCAGAGTTGGAATTTTATTTCATAGCGCAAGAGTTTATAAATCATTTTAAAGACGATAAATTTCTTTTGGAAGTTTTTCCGAACGCAAAAAAATTTTTGATTAACGGGGAGATAAATCGCCGCTTTGCAGTTGCTAAAATTTGTCTTGAGCAAGACCGCCAGTCGTTTAATCTTGCAGGGCTTGAGGTTCTTAAAAATTTGCTAAGTAATCCCGTTGACGCCGCGCAGATTAAAAAACTTTACGGCTACGACGAAAAAAGTTTTCTGCAAGACAGCGGCAATTATGACGTGTTCAATCTCACACAGAAATTTCTAATGCTCCGCACGGAACTTTTTGTTCGCGAAGATGACGAATTCCATTTGGTTGCAAAAAAATCTGTCAGCGTTGACGCGACAAGAAAATTTTATGGGCGCATTGACATTGAGCTTGACCGCCCGATAAATGCTGTGCGTTTCGACCCAGATATAAGTTTTATTTCCGTCAGGGTAGACCGCGTATTGATTAACGGCACGTCGCACAATGATTTTTCCGACAATGCGGCGGAATTCGTCGGCGGCTTTAGCAGATTTTGGACGGCAGACCCGCAATTTACTTTTGAAGTGGACAATTTATCTGGGCATTTGACTTTTGAAATTTTTGGCGAGATAGAGGAAAATTATCCCGCGATTATCGAAGAGACTTTGAAGAGTGCAACGGGCACGCAATTTGCTAAGGAAATGCAAGCGCAAAATGATAATCTTCGCTCGGAACTTAAACGGCTTACGGAACTGATTGACTCGTTGTTAAATTCTAATTCGTGGAAATTGACTGCGCCGCTCCGCGATTTCAAACATTGGCTTGACACTGACAAAAAAGATAAAGCACTTACTGCCGCCCGTTTTATTTATAAATCCCTGCCGCTTTCCGAAGAGAAAAAAATCGGGCTTAAGGATAAATTTTATACGTGTTTTGCGCCGCTGTTGAAAAATACGCGCCGTTATAGAGTTTGGCAGATGAGCAACGGCAAGTTTGTTCCGCACGCCTTGTATCAGGAGCAAAGTTCTTTTGTCGGCGAACTTTTTGAGCAGCCAGGCAAGATTGCAATTCAAGCGCACGTTTTTTATCTCGACCTTTTAAACGAAATGGCGTCGTATTGTATGAACATGCCGTTTAAATTTGACGCGCTGGTTTCGATTATCGACGCTAAGGAAGAGGATAACGTTCGCCGCGCCTTTGAAAAAATTCCCAACGCGGAGAAAGTTATCGTGCGCGTCGTGCCAAATCGCGGAAGAGATGTTGCGCCGTTTTTGGCGGGTTTCGGTGACATTTTGCCCGAATATGATTTTGTTGCGCACATTCATTCTAAAAAATCGTTGTACACCGGCGCAGAACAACATAATTGGCGCAAATATCTTTTTAATGCCTTGCTCGGCGATCAAAAACGTATCCGGAAAATTTTCAAGGCTTTTGTAGAAAATAAATCTGTTGGCGTCATTTATCCGCGACCCGCCGCCAATGTTCCCTACGTTGCGTTTACGTGGATGTCTAATCGCGAAATTGGTCAGCAACTTTTAAGTCAGCTTGACATTCCGCCCAATAAAATGGATTACTTTGACTTTCCTGCAGGCACAATGTTTTGGGCTAGAGCGGCGGCGTTGAGTAAATTTTTCAAAGCGGGCTTTACATTTGATGACTTTCCGCCCGAACAAGGGCAAAACGACGGCACGATTGCCCACGCCTTTGAACGTTCGATTTTGTTGGCGACGCAAGCCGCAAATATGATTTACTACGAATTCGCGCCCAACACCGACACTTACACGATTAATCTTGGCAACAAAAATCTTTGGCAATATTACGTTCGCGATGACATTGAAGTTTTTGACGTAATTTTGAATAAGGCGGCAATTTTTTCGTTCGATGTGTTTGATACGCTGTTAATGCGCTATGTTGCCAAGCCTTATCACGTCAACGAAATTATTCGGCTCAAAGTTGAAGATTTGCTCGGACGGAGTTTTGACTTCCCGAATTTGCGCGTTAAAGCAGAGGAGCTTGCGCGGCAAAAAAAGAATGGCGATGTTACACTCGACGAGATTTATCAAAGTTTTGCTGAGTTGACTGAACTCGACGCTAATACTTGCAAAAAGATTCGCGAGCTGGAAATTTCTACGGAAGTTAAATTAATTTTGCCGCGCGAAAAAGTTGCGTCGTGGATAAAAGAAATTTTGAATCGCGGGAAAAATGTTTGGCTGATTTCGGATATGTACATGCAAACGCCCGACCTTAAACGGCTCCTCCAAAAGTGCGGCGTCGAAGGCTATCAAAAACTTTTAATTTCGTGTGAAACGGGCATGCGGAAGGATACGGCGGCGATTTGGGACAATCTAGCAAGCAAAAATTTAAATATACCAGGAAAGTTGTTGCACTTCGGCGATAACGAAATGAGCGACGTGCAATTACCCGGTGACAGGAATTTTGGCGTCTACCACATAATGAGCGCGATAAATCTTCTTTCGCAAGTGCCGTTCGGGAGAAATTTACTTGAGCAACTCGGTTATAAAATGTCGCTTTACTCAGGGATTACGCTGGGTGTCACGTTGGCTAAAAAGTTTCAGGATCCATTTGCTTTGCACGATGACGACGGGCGATTGATTCTGAAAAATTTCCGCGATTTGGGCTATTGGTTTTACGGCGTACCGCTTTTAACTTTTATGCTCTGGTTGATTCAGCGGACACAAATTGACGGCGTAGAACGAATTTTATTTTTGGCACGCGACGGATATTTTTTGCAAAGGCTTTATGAATTCGTGACTAAAACTTTAGAAATTGAAACGTTGCCTTCCGAATATTTTTACGCCTCACGACGGGCGGTAACAGTTGCGTCGATTCGGGAAATTTCGCAGGCAAAACGATTGATGAAATTAAAATTCGAGGGCACGACGAAACATTTCTTTAAAGTGCGCTTCGGCTTGGATTTGGGCGACGATACCCTCGTTTATTTGCCCGATAAAGATTTGGCGACCGTATCAAAAATAATTGACGAACACGCCGAAGAAATTTTACAGCACGCGGCGACGGAACGCGCCAATTACGAGAAATATATTTCCAATCTCGGCGGCAGTCTCGATAAAGTTGGCTTGGTTGATGTGGGTTATTCGGGCACGATTCAATTTTATTTGCAAGAGCTGACAGATAAAATTTTCACAGGCTACTACTTTGCAACAGCCGCGATGAATAATTTCGGTAAAGACGCTACCAAAAGAATGCGCGGTTGTTTTGCCGAAAATGACGATTACGCCCAAACGACCTCCGCTATTTACAGCGACCATCTTTTATTTGAAACGATTTTGGTTGCGCCCGATGCTCAACTGCAACATTTCGACGCGGCGGGCAAGCCTGTCTTCGGCGAGCCTGAACCTGGACAAATTCACTTCGATAATATTTTGGAAATTCACGAGGGCATTAAAGAATTTTTCCGCGACGTGCTAGAAATTTTCGGCGATATAATTTTGCGCGTCCCGATTGATAAAGATTTTGTCGATGCTTGGGTAAGAGCTTTTGTTAACGACACGAAAATTATTGCGCCGAATCTCCACGAAATTTTTGCGCTTGAAGATGAATATTGCAATACATTTCACGGCAACGCGCTAGATTTTTATCGAAAAGGCACGAACGCATAAAAAAAATCCCCGATAGTCAACCGACCGTCGGGGATTTTTTTATTTGGCGGCGAAGTCTAAGACACGTTGCGCCATTTCCTCTTTATCGCAAATGTCTTCGTGTAAAATTTTTGCCGTCGACAACGCGGCGAGATTTTTAGGAATTTTAACGTTCGTCAACTTGTTAAGTAAATCGAGTTGTGCGAGGTCGTCAACGCCGTCAACAGATTGATTAAGAGCCGTTAAAACCGCGTTCGTAAATTTATACGGACTGGCAGTCGAGGCACTCAAAACGGGCGTTAAATCATTTGTCTTGCCGCGATATTTGCTAAGGGCGGCGATTGAAACCGCGCTGTGCGTGTCGAGCAGATATTTAAACGAATTGTAAACGCGCTTGATAAAAAGTTGCGTCTCGTATTCGCTGACATATTCGGCTTGAAAAATTTTATCGAGCCGCGCCTTTAAATTCTTATCAATCGTATACTTGCCGTACATATTCAATTCGCTCATGTATTGATTAACCAACTTAAAATCGCCGCCGCTCTCGTGATAAAGCAAACGTTCCAAATTGCTGGAGATTAAAATATCCATTGACGGCGTAATTGTCTTGAAAAATTCTCTGTTGCGATTGTAAGTGCCCGTCTTGAAAAATTCTGTAAGAACGTTATTTTTGTTCGAGGCGCAGATTAACTTTTTGACGGGCAAACCCATTCTAAAAGCGTAATAGGCGGCTAAAATGTTGCCGAAATTGCCGGTGGGCACGCTGATTATAATTTGGTCGCCGAGAGTGATTTGATTAGCTTTAATTAATTCGACGTAGCCGGAAAAATAATAGGCGATTTGCGGAACGAGCCGCCCCCAATTAATCGAATTCGCGGAACTAAGTTTGACGCCGATTTTGTCGAGTGTTGCGCGGATTTTTTTGTCGTTAAAGATTTTCTTAACGCCGGTTTGCGCGTCGTCGAAATTTCCTCTAACTGCCGTGACGTTAACATTTTTTCCGACTTGCGTAACCATTTGCAAACGCTGAATTTTGCTGACGCCGCCGTCGGGATAAAACACCATAATTTTAGTTTGCGGTACGTCTGCAAAACCCGCCAATGCCGCCTTGCCGGTGTCGCCCGAAGTCGCCACGAGGATTAAAATTTCTTTCGTTTCGCCGACTTTTTTTAACGCCATGCGCATTAGGTGAGGCAACATTTGGAGCGCGACATCTTTAAACGCGCTTGTTGGTCCATGCCAAAGTTCAATGTTGCCGACGGGAGCCACTGGATTTTTCGGGTCTTGAATTAAAATCGCAACGGGCACCCGCGCAGTTGTATCGAACCAATTATAAGCAAGTTCCGTACATTCGCCGAGTTCGTCCTCTGTGTAGTCTGTCAAATATTTTCCTAACAGCCACGCGGATATTTGCTCGTAAGTTTTACTTTTGAGCGCATCAATTTCTTCAAGCGTAACTTTGGGGATTTTTTGTGGAACGAATAATCCTCCGTCCTCCGCCAGTCCTTGTAAAATTGCTTGCGCTGAAGTTATCGACCTTATCTTTGAACGTGTGCTTGTATATCTCAAATTAAAATCTCCTCCTTTAATTGAGCCGCATAACGCCTCTAACTTTTTGAACAGCCTCGATTAGTCGTTCAATATCGCGGCGTGTGTTGTAAAAATAAAAACTAGCGCGGCACGTCGAATTCTGCCCTAAATATTTCATCAACGGTTGAGCGCAATGATGACCAGCACGAATGGCAACGCCCTCAGCGTCAAGAATAGTCGCAACGTCATGCGGGTGAACGTCTTTAACGTTAAAAGTCACTATACCAATTTTATTTTCCACGTCGCAACCGTATAACTCAACGTAAGGAATTTTTTTCAGCTCGGCAATCGCGTAGGTCGTCAAGTCTCGTTCAATGCGCTCAATCGTATCGAAACCGACGCCGCGCAGATAATCAATAGCCGCACTCAAGCCAGCCGCCCCACCAACATTTTGCGTACCAGCCTCGAATTTCTGCGGCAATTCAGCAAAAGTAGTTTCTTGTTCTTCGACGTATTCAATCATGTCGCCGCCGCTTAGGAATGGGGGCATTGCGTCTAAAATTTTTTTCTTGCCGTATAAAACGCCAATACCCATTGGCGACAACATTTTATGCCCCGAAAACGCTAAAAAGTCCGCGTCCAAGTCTTGAACGTCAACGGGAATATGCGGCACCGATTGCGCCCCGTCAACCACGATAACTGCTCCGACTTCGTGAGCTTTTGCCGCCAAAGTTTTAATGTCGTTGATAATTCCCAAAACATTTGAAACTTGCGTGACGGCTAAAATTTTCGTGCGCCGTGTAAGTTTTTTATCTATTTCCTCCGGCGATAAACTTCCGTCAGCCGCGAGGTAAATATAATTAAGCGTCGCGCCTGTCGCCTTAGCTACTCTTTGCCACGTCACAAGGTTTGAATGGTGCTCGGCTATCGTGATTAAAATTTCGTCGCCGCCGCGCAGATTATTTAAGCCGTAACTGTAAGCAACAAGATTAAGCGATTCAGTCGCGTTTTTCGTGAAAATAATTTCCTGCGGTTTTGCGTTGAGAAATTTGGCAACTTTAATTCGCGCGTCCTCGTAAACTTTTGTCGCCTTGACGCTAAGTTCATAAACGCCGCGATGTGGATTAGCATTGCAACCGCCGTAGTAGCCGCAAATCGAACGAACGACGCTTTCGGGCTTTTGAGTGGTCGCGCCATTGTCCAGATATGCCAGCGGTTGTCCGTTCATTTGACGGCGCAAAATTGGGAAGTCATTCAAAAAATTTTTATCCATAAACAACCCTCCTAAGAAGATTTTTTATTTCCGTCATGATATGTTCGATTGTGCGGTCAATCGCTTTTTGGTCAATTTCTTCCTGATTCATAAAGCGTCTCAAAGTTTTATCAACATACGTGAAATAAATGAGATTGCCTCGCTCGTCATGCAAATCTGTTCTGCCAATTAGCCCGTTGAAGATTTTATCGTACTCGTCGACAATTTTCTGCGGCAAAATATTTTTCCCCTTGAGCAATCGCCTAATTTCCGGCTCTTTATAAAGACCTTGCTTTACTTCGTTGGAAAAAATCATGAAGCCCGCGCAAAATGCCGTTGATTCGCCGTCGACTGGGTCGCATTTGCCATTGTAACAACCCACTCGAAACCACAGTTCCTTGTCGTCGTCGAACTTTATCACATTACCCGCCGCGTCGGTACAGTAAAGACAAATACTCGGCCAAGAAAACGCCCTGCCAAAAAATCTGTCAATAAATCGTTTGTAAGTATAACAGTCGCCGATTTCCACACGTCTGTTGCCGCCGCGCTTAAGATGATGTTTCCTGCAAAAGCTTTCGTCAAAGCGTTTATCAAGAGCTATGAAGAATCTGCGCATAATTTCTTCCGTTAGACTTTGCGAATAGGTTCTGTTTTTATCAATCATTCCTTTAATTTCATCGTAAACACTTATCAAGTTTTTCTTTGAATCCCTATCTTTTGTTGGAGGATTACCCTCGCAATCAGCAATCCAATTAAAACCTTCCGAGCAAAATGCAACGTCGTCAATTTTGTCCGAGCGAATGAACGGACAATCTTCGTATCCTAAATTGCCCGCGCTTTCCCATGAAGGAAAATCTCCTTGCGGCGTCAAGTAGTAGAGAACGGGGGATTCGCTCAAAGCGTGTTGTTTATGATACGCTTCTGCTTCGAGCCAATAATCGCTACATTGATTGTTTTGATCGTCAGCATCTATTTTTACTTCAATCGGAATGAAACGCTTATTCGTGATAATTACCAAATCTATTCGTTTTTGTTTATTTTCTATAAATTGCATATGATACTTATCTTCTTCGGGAACTTTTGAGCTGTCTACAAAAACCCTTGCATGGTCTAATTCTTTATTACTCATTTTAAGGCGCAGGACATGTTTATCAAACAGTTCGAGATATAGCCGCCAGCGTTCGGGATTCTCTTTAGGCGAAAGAAGTTTATACATCAAATAATATAGTTCAGTTTCTTGCATTAGAAAGCCTCCGATAAATTTTTTTATATTGTAACGGCGGAATTCAAATTGCGCAACAGAAAAGCACCGAAGATTTTATCCCCGATGCTTTTAGTTAGCCTCTTATGAAGTGCGGATATTTTTTTAGGAAATTTTTCAGCGCGGGCAATTTTATTTCGTCCACGTCGCAGGAAACAAATTTCGCGCCGCCGATTAGATATTTGCCGCTCTTCATTGCCGCCTCCAAAAAATCCTTATCTGCATTAGAAACTTTTTGGAAATCGGGCGCGGAACGAACTTTCTCCCAAAATTTTTCTACGCCGCCCATACTTGAGAAATGCCAGCCGCCATCCACAATACGCGGCAAAACTTTTCGAGCATTCCTAAAATCTTGCGGCGATTCCATGTGCTTAAATTTCCCTATAACCGTACCCGACCACGGCAAATCACGATTAACCCAATCAAAATAATAGCTGTGAAAAATTTGTTGACAGCCAACGGGGCTTAAGTCTAAAAATTTATTAATTCTCATGCCGCTATGAAATGGCACCAGCTGATTTTTCGTGTAAGGCGTCGTGTCGTAAAAAGCAATGAAGTCGACAAATTTATTCTCGTCGGAAAAACTTTCAATCAACGTCTTTAACATTGCCGGATTAGGAAATTCGTCTAAGTCGCTAATCATAATCAAATCGTCTGGTTCAGCCGCGCTTAAACCTTTAGCAATGCTGTTGCGCTGATTATTTTCAATCGACCAATCGCCCGCGCCCTTATACGGAACAACCGTTGTATCCATAATGTAATGGATTTTTGGGAAATATTTTTTAAACTCATCTCTGCGTTCATAGAAATTAAAAGGCTTGGGAATATTCGCGTGAGTCTTATCTGCCTCGACGATAACAAAGTAGTCAACAATGTCGTAAAAAGTTTCCAGCCTAAGCTCCAAAAGTTCAAACTCGTTAAAGAACGGGAAGCAATCGAAAACTTTCATGCGCCATTACCTGTCGGGGAAGAATTCGTCGTGAATGCTATTAACTGCCTCTGTAACTTGCGAGCCTTTGACGAGACACGAAACACTAATCTCCGAAGTGCTAATAATATCAATATTTACATCTGCGCGGGCGAGTGCACCGAACATTCTAGCGGCAATACCGGGACTGCCCAACATGCCTGCGCCGACGATTGAAACTTTTGCCATATCCTCTTCAACTAAAACGGACACGGCATTAATTTTTTCGCTTGCTGTGTTGATAATTTTTTTTGCTTCAGCCAAATCGTTAAGGTCAATCGTGAAGACAATGTCGTTAATATTGCGGTCGATATTGCGAATGCTCTGGACAATCATGTCAACGGAAATATTTGCGTCGGCGAGAGATTGGAAGAGTGTATGCGCAACGCCAGGACTATTCGGGACGCCGATAACTGAAATTTTTGCAACTTTCATATCGTGAGCTACGCCGCGAATCTCAAAATCTTTTTCCTCCACCGTATAATCCTCCCTGATAATCGTGCCCGCATCTTTTGTAAAAGTCGAGCGGACGTGAATCGGAATATTAAAATACTGCCCCATCTCCACCGAACGCGGTTGCATAACTCCCGCACCGAGACGAGCCATTTCCAACATTTCGGAATAGGTAATTTCTTTCATCTTGCGAGCGTTCTTGACAATGCGCGGGTCAGCAGAGTAGACGCCTTCAACGTCGGTAAAAATTTCGCACTCGTCAGCTTTAAGCGCACCCGCCAACGCAACGGCAGAAGTATCCGAGCCGCCGCGCCCCAACGTCACAGGGTCGCCGAATCTGTCCGCGCCTTGAAAGCCGGCAACAACGACGACTTGCCCTTTATTAAGTTCGTCATGGACGCGCTTTGGTTTGATACCTAAAATTTTGCCCTTCGTGTGCACGGAATTTGTCCTCATGCCGACTTGCGCGCCAGTTAAGGAAATGGCAGGTTGTCCCAATTTTTTAAACGCCATAGCCAACAGCGCAATCGAAACTTGTTCGCCAGTCGTGAGGAGCATATCCATTTCGCGCAGATAATCGCCCTTATAAGGTTGCGTGTCTATTCCGCTCGCCAGTGAAATTAAACCGTCAGTCGTCTTGCCCATTGCCGAGACTACCACGACGATTTTATCATCTGATTTTTTTTCGGAAAGAATTCTGTTTGCCACTGCCAAAATTTTATCAGTCGTCGCAACCGAACTGCCGCCGAATTTTTTTACAACAAGAGCCACTGTTTTCAATCCTCCTTAGTACAGCCGGAAAATTTTTCACGAACTGCGACGTTTCACATTACTTTCATTTTTCGGCATTGTAGCAAAGATTGTTTCATTAGTCAAAAATTTTTTCCCTCCAAACAAAAAGTTAGTGTTTAGCAATTAGCTGATAGCTTTTATTTAATTGCTAAACACTAATTAAAAATTATTACTTTCTTGCTGAACTTTTAGTAAGTTTCTCAGGGGCTTTGGCGGGTGCAGGGGTGGGAGCTGTGGCAGTCATCAATTCCTGGAAAATATCCGTCAAAGCAACCGACACGACGCCCAAAACGTCATTGAGCAGGGCATTATAGAGGTCGCCGCCGTCAGTTACACCGCGCCCGTTAGCCGTGATAAAAAATTTTTTCGGATGTTCGCTCGACTTCAACGCTGCGTCAATTTTTTCCGCAACGATTTTCGCAAGCTGCTCTTTATCCATCAATCTTCACTCCCAAAATATTTTCTCAAAAATTTCTACGCATCTATTAAAATTCCTGCAAAGTTCTTGCTAAAAAAATTAGCACTGCTTATCAAAAACTGCAAATCTTCACGGGAAAAATTGTCAGATATGTCGAAAGTATTTGCTATATACGAATTTTTCAAAGATGTTAAGGTCCTGAAATAAAAAAACCCTCCAATTCGGAGGGAATTTTTTTTAAGAATATAATCCTGCGCCAAAGTCGACGCTTTTATAAAGTATAAAGGAGAAAAATTTTTCACGATAGTAGTAATGAAATCACCCTTCTCTAATTATTTCACGACGATATTAATCAACTTGTTTGGAACGGCAATTATCTTGATAATTTTCTTGCCGGTTGTCAGTTCGTCAATACGCGGCAATGTCGGAGCAAGTTTTTCTAAATCATTTTTATTCAAGCCGACTGGAACTTTTACGTGTTCGCGGACTTTGCCGTTAATCTGAATGACAATTTCAATTTCCTCTTCTACAATCGCCGCCGCGTCAAATTTTGGCCAATTCTGCTTATGAACGTCGCCATCAAAAAATTTGCTCCAAAGTTCGGCGGCAATATGTGGTACGAACGGCGCAAGCATTAACAATAAATCTTTGGCAAGATCGCGGGCAAGAGCAGGATTAATCTTTTTGTCTTGGAAGGCGTGCATTGCGTTTACAAGTTCCATTAGCGCACTTATCGCCGTATTGAACGCAAATCGGTCGCGAATATCTTCTGTGACTTTTTTTATTGTCTTGTGCAACGTGCGACGCAATGCCGTTTCCTCTGCCGTCAAAGCCTGCGCGGCGTCCGAAGATTTAATCGCGTCGTCAAAAATGTTTAGAATCCTCCACACGCGATTTAAAAATCTAAACGAACCTTGAACGCCCTCGTCGCTCCAATCTAAATCACGCTCAACGGGCGCGGCAAAAAGTATAAACAATCTCGCTGTGTCTGCGCCGTATTTGCTGATAATTTCTTCGGGGCTTACGACGTTTCCAAGAGATTTGCTCATCTTCGCGCCGTCTTTAATAACCATGCCTTGCGTTAACAAATTTGCAAACGGCTCGTCATAGTCAAGCAATTTGGCGTCGCGCAAAACTTTGGTGAAAAATCGCGAGTAAAGCAAATGTAAAATCGCGTGCTCAATGCCGCCAATATATTGGTCAACAGGACTCCAATAATTAACTTTGTCGCGGTCGAAAGGCAATTTATCGTTGTGCGGGTCGGTGTAGCGCATGTAATACCAACTCGAACAAATAAACGTATCCATAGTGTCGGTTTCGCGATGAGCATGACCGCCGCATTTCGGGCAAGTACATTCGTTAAACTTTTTGCTCGTCGATAACGGACTCAACGCGCCTTGCTTAAATTCTACGTCATCAGGCAAATAAACCGGCAAATCTTCTTCCGGAACGAGGATTTCGCCGCATTTGTCGCAATATATAACGGGAATCGGTGCGCCCCAATAGCGTTGACGACTTATCAGCCAGTCGCGAAGACGATAATTAACTTTGCGCGTGCCGAATCCTTTTTGCTCCGCCTCTTCCATAATCGCATTAAAGCCCGTGTCAAAATCCATGCCCGTAAACTTGCCGGAATTAACCATAATTCCTTCGTGTTCGACATAAGCCGCGTCCATTTCCTCAAGCTTGAGTTCTTTATCTTTTGGGCGAAGCGTCAAAATAATTTCAAGCCCGTATTTTTTAGCAAACATCCAATCGCGTTGGTCGCCGGAAGGAACGCCCATAACCGCGCCCGTGCCGTATTCAAACACAACGTAATTCGTAACCCAAATTTGAACTTTTCTACCATTGAAAGGATTAATGCAGTAAACGCCCGTGAAAATGCCTTCCTTTTCTGATTCGCTCGACGTGCGCTCAATGTCGCTTTGACTGCGGGCGTGTTCGCAGAATTTTTTAATCTCATCGGCTTTAGGAGAGACCGCGCAGATTTTTTCAATAAGCGGGTGTTCGGGAGCCAACGCAAGGAAAGTTATACCGAATGACGTATCGGGGCGCGTGGTGTAGACGGAAATTTTTTCGTTGAGTTCAGGAACGTCCAAAGAAATTTCTAAGCCTTCCGAACGTCCAATCCAATTTTCCTGCATAATCTTGACGCGATTAGGCCAGCCCGTCAACTTGTCCAAATCAGCTAAAAGTTCGTCAGCGTAGTCAGTTATCTTGAAAAACCACTGCGCTAAATTTTTCTTGTGAACTTCCGAATCGCAACGCCAACATTTTCCGTCAATAACTTGCTCATTCGCTAAAACCGTGCCGCATTTGTCGCACCAGTTAACAGCCGCCTCTTTTTTATAAGCAAGCCCACGTTTATAAAACAACTCAAACAACCATTGAGTCCAGCGATAATAATCTGCGCGGCAAGTTTCAACTTCGCGGTTCCAATCGTAAGCCAAACCCATAGCCTTTTGTTGAGCAGTCATATTGCGGATATTTGCAAACGTCCAATCGCCGGGCTTTACGCCGTGAGCAATGGCGGCATTTTCGGCGGGCATTCCAAAGGCGTCAAAGCCCATTGGGTGCAAAACATTATAACCAGCCATCATGCGATAACGCGCAACCACGTCGCCGATTGAATAATTGCGAACGTGCCCCATATGCAAATTGCCGGAAGGATACGGGAACATTTCCAGCGCGTAATATTTCGGGCGCGTGCTGTCCTCCGTCGTGCGATAATAATCCGGCGCGTTCCAAACCTGTTGCCATTTCTTTTCAATTTCTTGTGGATTATATTTTTCCATTAACTTCGCCTCCAATTAACGCCGCATATTATATCAGCCTGCGCGGAAAATTAAAAGCTTAACTAAAATTATCATTAAAATCTGCCGCAAATGCCATTACAAAAATTTTCTCCGCGCCGAGTGATTTCAAAATCTTCGCGCATTCTCTGCAGGTTGTGCCCGTCGTAAAAATATCGTCAACGATTAAAATATTTTTCCCGCGCAGATTGATTTTCTCTGCCGCCGCAAATACTCCGTTTAAAATTTTTTCGCGCTCCGCTTTACCGAGTTTGTAAAGTCGTGGCGTCGGTTGCGTTCGTATCAAAAAATTTCGCAACGGTAAATTTTTTTTAGCCAGCCAATCGCCGAAAATTTTCTCCGTCTGGTTGAATCCTCTCTCTTTAAATCGTCCTTGATGAAGAGGAACTGGTACTGCAAAATCAACGCCGCTTAAAAGTTGTAAAATTTCTTCGCGCTCGGAAATGTCATCGAGGATTTTTTTTAGCGGCGGCAGAACATTTAAATTATTATCAAACTTTAGCTTATGAAGTAATTCCCGCGAACCGTCCCGATATTTCGTCACTCGCAAAATTTTATCCAGAGGCGCAACTTTTCTATCGTAAAAATCTACGCGCAAAATTTTTCCTTCGCACGCCGCGCAAAGTTGATAACGTTCGTCGACTATCTCGCGACAATTCGGGCAACGCGGCGGAAATAAAAAATATTTTAACGCCTCTAATATTTTAAGCAAAGGATTCATAAGTTCCCCCTTCGTGACAATTTAAGCTCTTTATAACATAATTTTTTTAGACAAATCAATTTTAAGGTGGTCGAGATGGAAGATAAGGTTAAAAATGTTATCGAAATTATACGCGGAAATTTTCCAAACGGTATACGCGACGATTTTATTGATACTAACAAGGTTCGTAAAATTTATTTAACGAGTTATCCGGACGAAAATATTACGCGGGATTTTGTTGCCGTTGTCATTCGTACACATGGAATCGAAGACGGCGGACGATTTTATTTTACTTCTAACGATAATGTCGAGGATATTCACCGTTTTATTGACGAAATTTTAAGCGTAAATTCAATCGCTTATTATATCAAAATTTATGAAAATCATTCGGATTTTTTTGCCGCCATGCATATTTTTTCGCCTGACGTGTTGAAAAAATCTTTGCAAACAGCTGTTGGCGGTCATTTTTATTTTCCGGAATTTTGCACGGCTAAAAGAGCCACGCGCCTTGATTATACGATTGCGAAAATTTTTACCGGAAATTCCCTGTCGCTTGACGACGTGTAAGAAAAATTACCTTAAGTTCCGTCCGAAAAAATTTTGAAAATGCTATCTGACACTAAAAAATATTTGCCGACGAATACGGGCAAGTTCATTCCATTTTCCAAAATCCAATTCGACACCGACGAGATTAACGCCGCTAAGCAACAAATTTCTATTTATATCGACAAAATCGGTTATGCCATTCCCGAAGATTACAGCTTAGGGGCTGTTGGCAAATTAAAAGTGAATAACAGAAGCAACAAGTAAAACGAAAT
>CAMJRX010000015.1 GCA_946408355.1 uncultured Selenomonadales bacterium | reverse complement strand
CTTTTCTGACTATCATAAAATTTCTTCTACTTTTTGTTAAGTTAATGCCATTGATCATTTCGGGGACGTTCCAATCCCAACAACGATTGCCCGCCTCCATGTGGAAAATCGGAATCTTGAGCCGTTTAGCTGAAATCGAGCGAGCGCAATCCCAATTCGTCGAAGAAAATCTGATTGAGTTCGTAGTCGTAATTTTGTCCAGTGTGAACTAGGGGTTGTTGGTAAAGTCAAGTAAATTGACCGTCTGCTCAAAGTTATCAACGCAGACGCAAAGGACGCTACCTTGCTTGAGATTGATTCAACTTTCCGCAAAGTGCATAAGAGTGCGTGCTGCGCACTGAAAAACCAAGCAATAGGAGTGTAGCGCGGCGGCAAGTTTTGAATGTGGTATTGACCGGCGGGCACGTTCACGACTCAGAACCGGCTATCGAACTTCTTAAGGGCGTTACACTCAAGGGTAAAACAATTCTTGCGGATATTTCGACTCCTGCCTCTATAAGCAACGCAATATTGTTGAGCGCTTCTTTCAGCGAATTAAAAATTACCGTCACGTTGCCACGCGCTTCGACAAATTGGCTCTTTGCTTTGAGAATTTCGTTTTACTTGCTTCTTCTGTTATTCACTTTTAATTTACCAACAACCCCTAATGAATATAATTTTACGGCGAAATTTTTTATAAAAAGTTTGAGAGGAGTTTTTATAATGGAGTTTACCAAAGTTTTAATCGGAGCGTTGCTTGGCGTATTTTTATTTGTAACGCCGGTCGCCGCGCAGAGATCCACCGCGCCTAATGACCCTTCCGGATTCGTAGTTTTGGCGGAAGTCGTGCCTGACATTATCCAAGAAATTCGCTACTACTCGACGTATAATTTTGTTGGCGACAAGATTGACGGATACGAAATGCCCTGCGCCCTCATGACACGCGAGGCGGCTGAAGCTCTCAAAAAAGTTTCCGATGACGTAATGAAAATGGGCTATCGGCTGAAAGTTTACGATGCTTATCGTCCGCAAATGGCAGTTAATCACTTCGTGCGTTGGTCAAAAGATTCCGGCGATAAACGCATGAAAAAATATTTTTATCCCGAAATCGACAAGTCAAGGCTCTTTCCCGAAGATTATATAATGGAAAAATCGGGACACTCTCGCGGCTCGACGGTTGACTTGACGCTCTTTGACATGAAGACCGGAAAAGAAGTTGACATGGGCGGCACGTTCGATTATTTCGGCGAAAAGTCTCACCCTGATTACAAAAAAATTACAAAGACGCAGTACAAGAACAGAATAATTCTTCGCAACGTCATGATAAAACACGGTTTTAAACCGCTTTACTCCGAGTGGTGGCACTTCACGTTGGAAAATGAACCATATCCCGATACTTACTTTACTTTCCCTGTCAAACTATTACAAAAATAATAAGACGCTTGACAAAATCGCCGTCGCGCAGTATATTACGCGGCGGTTTTTAGGTTGTTAACATTTTGTCTTATTTTGAAAGGGGGAACAGCTGCTCCGAAGCAAAGAGGCGACTAAGGCGGTCGTCCTGCTTGGGACGTGACAGGATGTTGCGTCAGGCGGCGGAATGATGAAGCGAAAAATATTCAAGACAATTGAGACGATTAAAAGAAAATGCGTGTTCAGTCTCATACTTGCGGGCTTTGCAATGATTAATACGGGCTTTACTACAGAACAAGAAGTTGAGTTTCCCGACGTTCCGCAAATTCCAATCGAGGAAGTTCAAGTAGATGAGACGAACACAGAACCTACAGCGATTGCAGTTGGCGAAAACGGACAGATTAAAGTTAGCGAGGACGATGAATTAACTCGTGCCTTTGCAGATGTCATTGAAAATTCTTTAGGACGCGATTTAACTGCGAATGTCGAAACTCCATTTGAAGAGCCGCCCGCGCCTGAAGAGGTCGTCGAGACTCCTCAAGGCTATGTGCCCTATACTCAAGTTTTGGGCATGGAGGCAACAGCTTATTTGCCTACCGACGGTTCAGGGGAAGGATTAACGGCAATGGGCATTCCTGCGACTTATGGAATTGTGGCAGTTGACCCTGATATAATTCCGCTCGGCACCAGAGTTTATATTCCAGGTTACGGTGAGGCTTTGGCAGCGGATACCGGCGGCGCAATTTACGGGTATCGAATTGACCTTTGCATGGAAGATTATTGGCAAGCAATGGATTTCGGGCGGCGTACAGTTACCGTTTTCGTTTTGAAATAGATTTTAATGGACATAAAAAATCTCCTGCCGAATTTTGACAGGAGGTTTTTATTTGCAAACTTTTTAAGCAAAATATTGTTGATAGACGACGAACCCGAAAAGCACGATTGCGCAACCCATTGCAATCATTCCTGCGCGTTCGAGCCAAAGGTCTTGCGTTTCAGTAAAGTTGTAATGGCGACGGGCGTAAGTCGTCGACAGTGACACCAAAAGCGCGATATATAATCCGCGATTCAATGGCGTGAAGTTCGACCAGCCGACCAGCAAAAATACGATTGTCAGCGCAAGGACAATTATTAACAGATAATCCTTGCCGACTTTTTCGGGCTTTTTATTTTCCGGTTCAGCTTTTTTCTTGGGCTGAATTTTTTTTGCAATCTTTTTTGATTGACGCGCCATAAATAATTTTCCTCCCTGTAATTAAAATTTATCCCAACAGCGAATAAATCACCGCGTTGACAGTGCAATTTTATCAAAGGGACTTTTAAGCGTCAATTTTTCCTGCTATAATCGCAACAAAGTATTGAGCGTAAATTTTTGAGGAGGCGGATAATTGTGTCCTATAGTGAAGCAAAGTTGCTTTATGAGTATGTAAAAGAATTTAATTGCACGGATAAAGAACTTGTTTGGTTTTTCTTGAAACGTGGTTATAATGGCATTAGTATTGTAAGTCATCTCACAGAAGATGAATATAATTTAGCGAAAAAACATTTCTTAGTTCCGCCACCCGCTACTAAACCGGCAAAACCCATTTCTAAACCTGAACCGCTCGTTTCTAAACCTACAGAACAAATTTCTAAGCCTACCTTGCCAAATCTTAACTACCGCGAAATTCTCAAAAAGTTTGACGCGGCGGCAATAGAAAAGTCGCCGATTAAATATTTCGACGCAGTGTTAAACGTGACGAACGAATTTTTAAACATTTTGCAGGATTACGAAACGGCGCAATCGGAGACAATCGCGGCATTTTTGAAAATCACGCTCAAGCTTAATGTAAAATATTTCGATAATCCGAACCTCACGCCCGAAGAAAATTCACTGCTCGCCGAACGTCAGAAATTTTTGGCGCAACGTTTGGAATTGGGCACCGACGAACCCAAGCGCAAAATTCTTTTAGTCAAGGCGCAAGCTGAAAACTTTTTTGCGGAGCTGGACGCGATTAACGGCAGTGATGATTCAATCCGTGAACTTGCCGAACTTCAAGCTGAACCCCGCGCAGATTTTGAATTTCTTGTAGAAAATTTGTCGCGAATTATTTTGAACGCTCAACGCAAGGTTAATTTCTTCGCCGCGCACAAAGATTTAGTTTCAAAAGTCGTGGAAGCTCAAGCGGCATGGCGCGATAATTATAAAGTCTTTAAGACAAGCTTGCGCGAGGAACTTTCTGCCACTTGTCGCAACGAGAGCATTGACGTAGAAATTTTTGATGAGTGGTATGAAGATTGGCAACAGAAACGTTTCACGATTGAGCAAAGATTTTTGCCGCTCGTCAAGTTTGCATTTGACGAACATTTTCAAAACGCAATTTATAATACTTTGGAGAGTTTGCAAGGTTATCGTGATTCGGTCGACAAATTTTATTTGCACGAGCGGAAAAATATTTATCAGAAGTTTGCGTTCCAAGTGGGCGGCGATTTGCAAGAAAAATTTGAGACAGAGAACGAACTTTATAAATTGGCGGAAAAACTTCAGCGCGATTTGCAAACGATAATTTTTTCCTGCGACAAGACCGAAGAAAAAATTTTCCTGCTGAAATGGTCAGAGCCAATTTTGAATTTGCCGATTGACGCGATAAGCAACTTTATTCACGACAAAAACCTTGACGCAATTTCGGAGGAAGTTTTGACGCAATTCGCCGCGATAAAACGACAAGATTTCGCGACGTATCTTTCCGACAACAAAACTTATGGCGAGGCGATTCAGAAACGCGGACAAGAATACAACGCGCTGATTTTCCGCATGCGAAAGGATTTGTATAAATCGTGAACATAATCTTATTTAGCCCGTCTGATTATTGGCGGGATTTTTTATGGGCTCGGCAAAAATTTTAAAGCTCAATTCACAGGAAATAATTTTCCCGCTCACACTTTCCGCAGAAAAATTTTCGAGATTTATTAAGCGACTGCCGTCGAGTAGCTCGCGTATGAAATTTAGCAACGAAATATAATCCGTCTCGACATTTACAGTTATGACTTGCGATTGAAATTTTTCCGCAGAAATTACCTCGCCCGTCTGAATGGATATGATTCGCACGCTGCGAAATTCAGCCGTTCGATAAAGTTCGTCGATAAATTTATCTTGCGCAATCGTTGACGGTAGAAAATTCCGTGCCGCGTCGAGTTCAAACTCTTTTGTTTCCACAAACGCCGATAAATTTTCGTGCCGCGCTTTAAGCTCCGAAATCTCCCGCTCAATTTCGCGCAAGCGTCGCGTCTCAAGCTCCATGTTTAAAATTTCTCGTTGTGTTGTCGTGTAAAAAAATTGGTGCCAGCCAACAAAAATTATTACGCATAAAATAATCGTCGTCGGCAGAAAAAAATTGTCACGCATGATTCCTAACCCTAACGAAAAAGGAGCCGCGCAAGGCTGGCTCCCTGTGAAAAATTTTAGTCTGCAGTGAACGGCAAAAGCGCGATGTTGCGGGCGCGTTTAATGGCGATTGTCACTTGACGCTGATGTTTGGCGCAATTACCCGAAATGCGGCGCGGCAGAATTTTTCCGCGCTCGGTGGTGAAACGGCGAAGTTTTGCCGCGTCTTTATAATCTATCTGTTCAACTTTATCGACGCAAAACGCACAAACTTTTCTGCGCGGGCGTCGACCTCTTTCTCTGCGCATCTTCAATCCTCCTTAAAACGGTGTGTCGTCTGGGTCAATGGGCTCGCCGCCGAAGTCGTCATAATTATTTTTGGCGGGCGGTGCGGGCTGACGATTTTGATAGCTGTCATTCGCCGGTTTGGAATAATTATTATCGCCGCCGCTGTCTTCACGCTTGGAACCGGCGAATTCGATATTATCAATCCAAATGTCGAACGAATTAACTTTGACGCCGTCTTTATTTTCATAAGTAGACGTTTGCAAACGCCCTTCGACAAGAACGCGGGAACCTTTACGGAGATATTTGCCGCAAAATTCTGCGGTCTTATCCCACGCCGTCAAGTTAAAAAAGTCAACAGTTTTTTCCTTGCTGTAGGGACGATTAACCGCGATACCCATTTTTGAATAAGCCTTGCCGGCTGGCGTGTAGCGAACTTCGGGGTCGCGAGTTAAATTGCCGGAAAGAAAAATCTTATTCATTGGCTGCCCCTTTCTCGTCAGAACGAACAATCATGTGCTTAAGAATTTCGTCCGTAATTTTCATGACGCGATCAACTTCAGCAACGCAGGCGGGTTCGCACGTCACGTAGAACAGCACGTAAAAACCTTCCGCCTCTTTTTTAATCTCGTAAGCAAGATGACGTTTACCCCAGCGGTCTTCTTTGGTGATAGTGCCGCCG
The DNA here is from genome assembly GCA_946408355.1 of uncultured Selenomonadales bacterium. Lineage (GTDB taxonomy): Bacteria > Bacillota > Negativicutes > Selenomonadales > Selenomonadaceae > Quinella. The sequence continues at coordinate 47,780 of CAMJRX010000015.1, read as the reverse complement.
TTCGCCGCGATTAACTTTGCAAATTTGTCAATAACAGCAACCGTCGCCTCTTCCTCCATTGAGCGGATTATGAAGATAACTTCGTACTTCCTCAACTTGATACACCTCCCTTTGGTCTTCGGCTCGCTTTCAAACGAGCAGAGAGTTTTTTTATTACTAACGGACAAAAATTATATCACCGAATAAATTTTTAGACAAGGGCTAATAAAAATTTTTCCCGCGCAGAAATTTTGTTGTGCTTGTAAATGAAAATAAAGCATGATACAATCCTTGCGTATTTTATGAATTTTTTGCGCGTTGGCAGAAAGGAGTTTTGAAATTTGTTTGGGATGTCAATGAGCGTCGGAATAGATTTGGGCACGGCAAATATTTTAGTTTACGTCAAGGGCAAGGGCATAGTTTTGCGCGAGCCGTCAGTTGTCGCCGTCGATAAAGACAAGGACAAAATTTTAGCAATAGGGCAAGAGGCGCGAGATATGATAGGACGCACGCCAGGAAATATCATAGCGATTCGCCCGTTGCGTGACGGCGTCATTGCCGATTTTGAAATGACAGAGTCGATGATTCGTCATTTCTTAGAAAAAGTTATCGGGCGGTCGTTTTTATTTCGTCCAAAAGTAATGATTTGCGTGCCGACGGGTGTCAACGACGTAGAAAAACGTGCTGTACAAGAGGCGGCTGAACAAGCGGGCGCAAAACGTACAGAGTTAATTGAAGAGCCAATAGCGGCGGCATTGGGCGCGGGGATTGATATTTCCGAGCCAATGGGTTCAATGATTGTCGATATAGGCGGCGGCACTTGCGACGTTGCAGTTATTTCTTTGGGCGGAATTGTCTGTGGTGAAAGTTTGCGCGTGGCAGGTGACAAATTCGACAGCGACATAGAATTTTACATTAAAAAAGAATACAACTTGATGATAGGCGAACGCACTGCGGAAAATATTAAAGTAAACGTCGGCGCGGCATATCCCGGAGCGCGGCATGAAACTATCAGCGTGCGAGGGCGCGACGTGGTTAGCGGCTTGCCGAAAAATATAACCGTCGATTCAGATGAAATTGCCGAAGCCTTGCACGATTCAGTTGAAAGTATTGTTATCTGCGTCAAGAATGTTTTGGAGAAAACGCCTCCCGAACTTGCCGCTGATATTATGGATCACGGAATTGTTTTGACAGGCGGCGGTTCCATGCTTTACGGATTGGCGGATTTGATTCGCAAAGAGACAAATATTCCTGCCATGCTTGCCGACGACCCGTTGAGTTGCGTGGCTATCGGCACCGGCAAGGCTATCGAATTCAGTAAAAAACTTTAAAGGGGTGATTTTCTTTTGGGATTGAAAAAATTTTTAGCGGCAATCTGCGCGGCAGGACTTTTGCTGACGGGTTGCGGCTCGGACAATAGTGGCTCCGAAAATAAAAATCCAAACTCTCAAGCTACGATAATTAAGCTCGGCATGATTAGCCACCTAAACGCCAGCGAAAAGCAAATGGAAGAATATCTTTTCAAAATCCAAGAAAAATCGCGTGCCAAAGTTGTTAATCACGTGCCAGTTTTCTACGACAATTTAAATCTTATGGAAATGGGACTTGATTCGGGCAAAGTCGACGTTATCAGCACTTATAAATGCGTCGCCGATTATCTGCTCGCCAATAACGATAAGTTTGAAATTGTCAACGATGATTGGATTAAAGGATTAAGCGATAATTTCTGTTTTGCCGTGCGCAAAGAAGATACCGCGCTTAAAGACGACCTCAACAAAACTATCAAAGAAATGCACGGCGACGGCTCACTTGATAAACTTATTACAGCATACGTTACCAACGCCGACAAGGGTAAGGCTCCGCCCAAAATTGATATTCCAAAATTTGACGGCGCGGCAACGATTAAAGTTGGTGTAACCGGCGACCTCCCGCCGCTTGATTATGTAAGTGCAGACGGTCAAGCCGCAGGATTTAATACGGCTTTGCTCGCGGAAATTGCTAAACGTCTCAACAAAAATATTGAGATTGTGCATATCGACAGCGGGGCGCGTGCGGCGGCTTTATCGGCAGACCAAATCGACGTTATCTTTTGGGCGATTGTTCCCGTCGGTGAACATTTCCCCGCCAATATCGATAAACCGGAAGGCGTCGACTTGAGCGAACCTTATTTCCATGACGACGTTACTCATCTTAAACTTAAGAATTGAGGTGCTTAAATGAAAAAATTTCTAGCTACAATCTGCGCGGCGGCTCTGCTAATGGTCGGTTGCGGCGGCGAAAAAGTTGCCGATAAACCTGACAATAATTTTTCCGGCGCGGAAGTTAAACTCGGTACGATGACTCGTCTTAACTCCGACGAACAGAAAATGGGTACAGTCCTCGACGATGTGGCAGAAAAATACGGCGTCAAAGGCACCAAACATTTGCCCAAATTCTACGACAGCTTAAAGCTCATGCAGTTAGGCGTTGAATCCGGCGAAGTCGAAGCGATAAGCACTTACAGGAGCGTCGCCGATTATCTCGTTGCCAATAACGATAAGCTTGAAATTGTCCCCTACGAAGCCCTTAACAAGCTTAGCGATTATTTCTGCTTTGCCGTGCGCAAAAACGAAACTCAACTTAAAGACGACTTCGACAAAGCTATTGACGACATGAAAGCTGACGGCTCACTTGACAAGCTCGTTAATGACTATATTACAAACGTCGACAAGGGCAAGACGCCGCCCGCAGTTGAAATTCCTAAATTTGACGGTGTGGAAACAATTAAAGTTGGTGTGACGGGTGATTTACCGCCGCTTGATTTAATTTTGCCTGATAACTCGCCCGCAGGTTTTAATACTGCTATGCTCGCTGAAATTTCCAAACGTATTGGCAAAAATATTGAGCTTGTCCAAATTGAAACGGGCGCGCGTGCTACGGCTCTTAGTTCCAAATTTATTGACGTTGTATTTTGGGTTATCGTTCCTGTCGGGCAAGAAGTGCCTATCGACATTGACAAGCCCGAAGGTCTCGACCTTTCTAAGCCATATTTCAAAGATGATGTTGCAGTTGTCAAGCTTAAAGATAATAAATAATTCAAGGAGTCTTATGAAATGAAGTTTACGAAGGTTGCAAAGGTGTTGTTGTCCTGCTTAGTGGCGGGCGCGTTGTTCACGGGTTGCGGCGGCGATGATAAACCTGCTGATAAACCTGCCGCTGAAAAACCTGCAGAACAGCCCGCTAAAATGCCCGACGTTAAACTCGGCATGATTACGCACCTTAACGCTACCGAAAAGAAAATGGAAGATCTTTTGCGGAAAACGCAAGGAAATTCCGGTCCAAAAATTACTCACTACATACCGACTTATTACGACAACTTAAAACTTATGCAAATGGGCATTGAGGCGGGTAACGTCGACGAGATAAGCCTGTACAAAAGCGTTGCCGATTACGTTATCGCCAACAATGATAAGTTTGAACTCGTCGGCGACATGCCGCTCAAAAATCTCCCCGATAATTTCTGCTTTGCTGTTCGTAAGGACGACGCCAATATTAAAGCCGACCTCGATAAAGCTATTAAGGAAATGAATTCCGACGGCTCACTTGATAAACTCGTTGAAACTTACATTAGCAAAATTGATAAAGGAAAAGTCCCACCCGTCGTTGAAATTCCCCTGACTGACGGCGCACAAACTATTAAAGTTGGTGTAACGGGCGACCTTCCGCCTCTTGATTATGTAAGTGCAGACGGTAAAGCCGCAGGATTTAATACCGCGCTCCTGGCTGAAGTTGCTAAACGTGCCGGCAAAAATATTGAGATTGTGCATATCGACAGCGGCGCACGTGCGGCGGCTTTAAGTTCCGGGCAAATCGACGTTATCTTTTGGGTAGTCGTTCCCAGTAGCAACAAAGTGCCCAAAGATATTGACAGTCCCGAAAAAGTTGAAATTAGCGCACCATATTTTAAAGACGACGTTGAACACGTCAAACTTAAAGACAATAAATAATTTAGGAGGTTTTATAAAATGAAATTCACAAAGGTTGCAAAGGTTCTCTTATCCTGCGTAATGGCGGGCGCGTTGTTTACGGGTTGCGGCGGCGGCGATAAACCTGCTGATAAACCTGCCGCTGAAAAACCCGCTCAATCGTCCAATGTCAAGCTCGGCATGATTACGCACCTCAACGCTACCGAAAAAAGAATGGACGAAATTTTAAAGATGGTGGAAGAAGACGCCCAAATGCCCATTTCTAATTACACGGTAACTTATTACGACAACTTGAAACTTATGCAAATGGGAATTGAGTCGGGCGGCGTCGACCAAATCAGCCTTTACAAAAGCGTTGCCGATTATCTCGTTGCCAATAACGATAAGTTTGAACCCGTCAGCGACTCGACGCTTAAAAATCTCTCCGATAATTTCTGTTTTGCCTTTCGTAAAGACGACGCCGCACTTAAAGACGAACTCAACAAAGCTATCACCGAAATGAAATCCGACGGCTCATTGGATAAACTCGCTGAAACTTACATTACCAAAGTTGATAAAGGACAAGCCCCGCCCGCCGTTGAAATTCCCATGACTGAAGGCGCAGATACAATTAAAATCGGTGTAACGGGCGACCTGCCGCCGCTTGACTATGTTAGCGCAGACGGCAAAGCCGCAGGTTTTAATACCGCGCTCCTCGCTGAAATTGCTAAACGTTCCGGCAAAAATATTGAGATTGTCGACATTGACAGCAGTGCACGTGCGGCGGCTTTAAGTTCCAAACAAATTGATGTTATCTTCTGGGTTGTCGTCCCGACCGTTGGCAAAGTGCCCGCCGATATTGACCAGCCCGAAGGCGTCGAACTTAGCGAGCCGTATTTCAAGGATAATGTGGAGCACCTCAAGCTTAAAAAGTAAGGTTGTTGTATGAAGAAGTTTTTAGTTTTAATCTGCGCGGCGTGTTTGTTAATCGGCGGTTGCGGTTCGGATAAAGTTCAGCGAATCGGCATGATTGAATACGAAAACGTCACCGAAGAGGCATTTAATAAACAGCGGAAAAAAGTAGCGGAAGAAAAGCACGAAAGTTTAGATTTTGAATACATTTTCTTTGAGAATATGGCATCTATGCTGTTAGCTCTTAAATCGGGGCAAATTGAATGTATGAGCACCTACGAAGGCGTTGCAAAATATCTCGTCAAGAATAATTCGGATCTTGAATATGAGCCACTATCGCCTGAACTCACTGATGTTTTCTGTTGCGCCATGCGTGAAGAAGATTTTGCTTTAAAAAAAGAATTCGACGGAGCAATTTTGAAAATGACGCACGACGGTACACTTACCAAGCTAGTAAGAAAATATATCGCCGAATTTTATTTCGACCAGACGCCAGAGACTATCGAAATGCCAAAGTTCTATAATGATAGCATTGTTAAAGTTGGTGTGACGGGCGATTTGCCCCTGCTTGATTACATTCGTCCTGACGGCGTCCCTGCCGGCTTTAATACTGCCGTTCTTGCCGAGATTAGCCAACTTATCGGGAAAAATTTCGTAATCGTGCAAATTGATAGTGGGGCACGTGCCGCCGCATTGGCTTCTAGAAAGGTTGACGTTGTTTTTTGGGCAGTCGTTCCGCAAACGGAAGAAATTCTTCCGCTTAACGTTGACAAACCCGACGGCGTGATTCTTACCGAGCCTTATTTTTCAGATAAAAATGTTCATGTAAAATTGAGGTGATACGATGAAAAAAATTTTAGCATTGTTGATGATTTGTTCGCTGATACTCATGACGGGTTGCGGTGGCGGAGAGGAGAAAAAAGTTTCCGATGACGCAGGGAAGATTAAAATCGGTATGATTACCCGCTTAAACGCCAGCGAGGAAAATTTCGGCGAGTTCATGAAAAAGATAGAAGATACCCTCGACGTGAAAATTTCTTCGCACACGCCTGTTTTTTTCGACAATCTAAATCAAATGCAAATGGCGTTGCAAACTAAACAAATCGACGAGATAAGCACTTATCGGAGCGTGGCGCGTTATATGATTGCTAAAGATCCGCGTTTCCAAGTTCTTAAAGACCATTCGCTGGAGTTTATTGATTCATTCTGTTTTGCTTTGCGCGACGACGAAACAGAACTTAGAAATTCTTTGAACAAAATTATCGCAGAAATGCAAACTGACGGCACACTCGACCGCTTGACGAAAGAATACATCACCGATATTTCTACGGAAAATGACCCGCCAGCCGTTGAGTTGCCGCATTTCGACGGCGCGAAAACGATTAAAGTTGCTGTGACGGGCGACTTGCCTCCTCTTGACTTTGTAAGCGCGGAGGGCAAGCCCGAAGGCTTTAATACGGCAGTCCTCGCGGAAATTGGCAATCGCATGTTGAAAAATATTGAGCTTGTCAAAATCGACAGTGGTGCGCGTGCAGTTGCGTTGACTTCCAAGCAAGTTGATATTGTTTTCTGGGCGATTGTCCCTGTTAGTGAAATTATTCCTTCCGACAGCGATAAACCTTCTGGCGTCATTTTGACTGATCCCTACTACAAAGATAAAATTGTCCATATAATTTTTAAGGAAGACGAGAAGAAGTAAGCCAATGGAATTTACGGATTTACTTTACAAAATTTTTATAAAAGACGGCAGCTGGCTGACAATCTTAAACGGGCTGTGGGTGACGGTGCAAATTTCCGCGCTGTCACTCCTGCTCGGAACGTTGTTTGGTTCGTTGCTGTGTTTTTTTCGCGTTGGAAATTTCAAACCGCTAAAAATCGCCGCGCAGGTTTATATCTCGATAATTCGCGGCTCACCGGTTTTAATGTTGCTCATGCTTTTATTTTACGGCGTATTTGCTCGCACGGGAATTAGTCCTTTACTTGTGGCGGTAATAACTTTCTCAATGCACACGGCGGCGCACGTCGCAGAACTTTTGCGTTCGGCATTAATGGCGTTGGACAAGGGACAAGTGGAGGCAGCGCGTACATTGGGCTTTTCAAAGTGGCAAGCGTTTAAACTCGTCACCTTGCCGCAACTCGCCCGCATTGCTAAGCCCGTCTATCAATCAACCGTCGTCAACTTGATTCAATGGACAAGCGTCGTTGGCTACGTCACGATAACCGACTTGACTCGCGTAATAAACAACACCGCCTCGCGCACTATGCAACCGATGATTACGATTATCGGCGGCATGATAATTTATCTCGCGCTTAGTTATCTGGTCTACGGAATTTTCCACTTAACAGACAGGAGGCGGGCGCAATGAGCATTATTGAAGTTCGCGGCTTAAAAAAGTCTTTCGACGCTTTGGAAGTTCTGCGCGGCGTAGATTTAACGGTTGAGGCGGGCGAACGCATTGCGATTATCGGCGGTTCCGGTTGCGGCAAAAGTGTTTTTCTGCGTTGCTTAGAACTGCTAGAAATTCCGAACGCGGGACAAATTTTTATCGACGGCGAAGAAATTACCGCGCCAAAAGTCAATATTGATAAAATTCGTCGCAAGCTCGGTATGGTTTGGCAAAAGTTTAATTTGTTCACGCATATGAACGTTATGGAAAATTTAACCGTTGCGCCGATAAAACTTTTGGGCATGACAAAGGACGAGGCTCAAAAAAAAGCAATGGATTTGCTCGCGCAAGTCGGCTTAACTTCAAAGGCAGAAGTTTATCCAGAATTTTTATCTGGCGGGCAACAACAGCGTATCGCCATTTGTCGTAGCTTGATGATGAATCCAAAAGTTATTCTCTTCGACGAGCCGACAAGCGCACTTGACCCGACGATGGTTGGCGAAGTCCTTGCCGTTATCCGTATGCTTGCCAAACAAGATTTGACTATGATAATCGTAACGCACGAGATGAATTTTGCTCGCGAAGTAGCCACGAGAATTTTATTTTTTGCTGACGGAGAAATTTACGAACAGGGCACGCCTAAAGAAATTTTCGATGCACCTAAACGTCCGAAGACGATAGCTTTTATCCATAAGCAAAAATATTTTTCCTACGAAATTTCCGAACGCAACTTTGACTTAATGGAAATGCAAGGTGGAATTCAGATGTTCGCGGAAAAATATGGCTTGAGTGCACGTCGAACTAATCGCCTCCAGCTTTGTTGCGAGGAATTAATTTACGATATGTTTGATAACGCTTGCGAGGGCGACGCGATAAAAATTTCGCTCGATGTGACATATGCCGAAAGCGACAATAGCGTTGAGATAAAATTTACCTGCGCGGGCAAGCAACATAATCCGCTTGATAAAGATTTTGACGAATTCGACGAGGATAATTTAGGCGCGGCCATTTTACACAACCTAGCCCAAAATTATTCTCACGAGTATTCGGACGGCATTAACAAAATAATTTTCACAATGACATAAAAAATTAACCGCCCCAAAATTCGGAGCGGTTTTTTGATGTAAATTTTTGTTAATCATTCGCCGAAAAGGAAGACAACTTTTAAGTCCTTTAAAAATTTCGTAGCGTGATTTTCAATTAAGACGCGATTTGAATCCGGAATAGCCAAGACGGGATTGCTGTTGAAATCTTCCACTGCCACAGCCTTAACCACCAACGGATTTTCTCCAGCGCGGGCAACATTTTTCGTATCATCAACGTAATCCGCCATGCCCATAGAAATTACTTTGTCAATGTCAAGGTTCTTGTGACCATAAATTTTCGTGCCGTTAGAATTTTTAATTACAGCACTCATGACCGGTTGAAGGTCTAAACCTCTGCAGTCGACGATTAAACCCGTGTAATCGCCTTGCGCAAGTGAGGCATATTCAGCAACAGTTCTACGTTTTGGAGTGGTAGTTGTCGGTGTGTCGTAGGTAATTTGGGAATTTGGAACTGGCTGTTGATAAGTTGGTTGTTGATAAGTTGGCTCTTGCACCGTGAATGAATTTGCCTCCAGCTTTTGCAATATGATTGAGTCAAGCGATTTAACAGACATTCTCGAAAGCGGCGAACGATAAGGCGTTGTGGGAACGGGCGTAACGGGTCTTTCTTGCACTGTTACTGTTGTCGTGATGTCGATTCTTTGTTTGACGGGCGTCATAGAGCCGTAAGGAACTATGCTAGGTTCCACTTCCAAAACCGGATTTGGGAAAGGCTCTACTGCCGAAGTTTTTTCAAAGACCGCGCTCGCAAGTGAATTCGATGACGAAAACAGCGGAACTTGCATTACTACACGATAGCCGCCGTCGCTCAAAAAAGTTTCGTTGACAACCGTCGCGCCCTTTATCGTCGCGGCAACTTTAAGTTTTATTTGGTCTCGGACTGTAAGCATTTTTTCAACAGTCGTTTCGCCCTCTACACGCACGCCGTTGATAATTTCGCCCAATTTGCGATAAGCATCAGCTCTCGCCGCTTTGGACGCTAAACCTTTTGCTTGCGTGTAATTGATTGCGTCCGGTGGAACGACGCCTTCGCCTGTTACGGTGATTACTCGGTTTTTCCAGTCTACGCCGTCGACAAATGTTTTTTGTTCAGCTGATACGCCCACACTTGTTGCCAGCAATATTGCCGCCGTCGCGATTGTCGTTAAAATTTTTGTTATCTTCATTTTCATCACTCTCCTTGTCCAAAATTTATCATGCTTTTGTTAAAGCCGCATTAATCTTTAAAATTTATTCGTTGAGCTAAAAACATTTCCTGCAATAATTTTATAACAAAAAACCCCCGAACTTATCGGAGGAAAAAATTTTGTCCGCGCAGATTTCATTTCTAAATTCTTATTAACTTTTAAACTTTTTTAGTCGTTCGCAAGCCTCGATAGTATTTTCTCTGCTGTTGAAAGAAGTTAATCGCAAATAACCTTCGCCGCAAGGACCAAAGCCCGCACCAGGCGTTCCGATAATGTGCAATTTGCACAGGAGCACGTCAAAGAAGTCCCAACTCGACGGAATATTAGCAGGCGTTTTAAGCCAAATATAAGGCGCGTTAATTCCGCCGTAAGTCGTCAATCCCGCCTTGCTTAAACTTTCACGGATAATTTTGGCGTTCTCCAGATAGTAAGTTATAAGTTCTTTAACTTGCGCTTGCCCTTCGTCGGAATAAATAGCCTCTGCGCCGCGTTGAGTGATATAACTTGTGCCGTTAAATTTTGTAGTGTGACGACGTGCCCAAAGATTTTTAAACGGAACGCGCTCGCCCGTCGACGTGGTGCCCGTCAATCCTTCGGGAATGACAATGTAGCCGCAACGTGTGCCCGTAAAGCCAGCAGTTTTGCTAAAGGAGCGGAACTCAATCGCTACGTCGCGTGCACCGTCAATTTCGTAAATCGAACGCGGAACATTATCTTCGGTTATGTAAGCGGCATAGGCGGCGTCGAAAAGTATCACGGCGTCATTTTCTTTAGCATAAGTAACCCAAGCTTCAAGTGCAGACTTATCAAGCGTCGTGCCCGTCGGATTATTCGGAGAGCAAAGATAAACCATATCGACTTTTTCAGCGGGCGGCGTCGGAGAAAAATTATTTTCGGCGGAGCACGGCAGATAAACGACGCCCTCAAAATGTCCGTCGGCTTTCAAGTTGCCAGTTCTGCCAGCCATAACATTTGTATCGAGATAAACGGGATAAACGGGATCGGCGATTGCAATTTTGCTGTCGAGCGCAAAAATCTCTTGAATATTGCCGCAGTCGCATTTGGAGCCGTCGCTGATAAAAATTTCGTCCGCGCTAACGTCCAATCCGCGACGTTTATAATTAAAATCAGCAATTTTTTCGCGTAAGAATGCATAACCTTGTTCGGGACCATAGCCGCGGAAAGTTTCAACTTTGCCCATTTCATCGGCGGCGCGTTTCATTGCGTCGATACAAACTTGCGGGAGCGGGCGAGTAACATCACCGATACCGAGCCGAATAATTTTTGCGTCAGGATTTTCTTTTTGGAATTTGGCGGCGCGTTTACCGACCTCCGAGAAAAGATAACTGCCGGGGAGTTTCAAATAATTTTCGTTGACTTTTGCCACTGATAAAACCTCCTTAAACGTTTAAATCGCCGCACGGCACTTCGCACGACGATTTTAGAGAACCGCTCATTGAAGGGCGGAAATATTTTCATTATGGCGGAGCAGAGAGGACTCGAACCTCCGCGCCCTTTCGAGCCTAACGATTTAGCAAACCGTCCCCTTCACCAACTTGGGTACTGCTCCTTACGGCTTTAAAAACCTTGCGTAGATTATCATAATGCCCGCTAAGTGTCAAGAAATTTTGCGGAGGTATATTGAATACACTTGCCCAGAAATTTTTTCGCGAATAATTCGGCGGGATTTTTTGCAAAAAGTTTCGTGATTATGTTATACTTAGCCAAATTTTTTGTTTCATAGGAAGGAGCGAATTTTATGGCAACAAGTCAATTAAACGTTATAAAAAAATTTATGAGTTCATTGGATACGACAACCCTTTCAGGCACGGAGGCACTTGATAAGGCTGTCAAATACGCTTCGGGAGGATATTTTTCTAACATAACCGACGCAATAAATAAAATGATTGCTGATTGCAAAAGTTTGGGCGCGACAAATTTTCTGCTTAAAAAGTGCGGAATAATTTTAAATAACGCTGACACGGGCGCGATAACCGGTTCGGACGCGGGCGGCAAAACTACTAAAACTGCTGATAGCGTCGTACCTGAAAGCGGAAGTTTGGATACGAGCTTTAAAGATACCTCGTTTACTACGAACGGTTTAACTTTTCGTCTCGGCAAAACTACAAGCTTGTCGAGCGACGAAACTCAAATTTGGCAATCCCTTAAAACTTGGTGGGCTAAAGAAACTTTAAACTTAATAAAAGAATCTTACGGCTACAGTTTCGCTGACGACGACGCCACTGTTAAAGAAATTCTGGTTAAGTTTGAAAACAAATCTACCGCAAGCTATCTTGCCTACAGCGATTATCCTACAAAAGTTAACGGTCGATACACGCTGACTTTGACTATTAACAGAGCATATTTTAGAAATCTACAAAGCACGGACGTTAACGGAATCAGCAACAAGAAAGGCTATTTGGACAGGACAATTTCGCACGAGTTGACCCATTCCATAATGATGGCTAAGGTTGATAATTTTAAATCCTTGCCGCTTTTTATCAAAGAGGGTTTAGCGGAACTCACTCACGGCATTGACGACTTGAGAACCGAAGCCATTGAAACTTTAGCGGAAAATCCTACACGGCTAGAAAATATCTTGAGCTTAACGAGCAAAATCGGCAATGCTTATACTTATGCGGGCGGCTACATGTTCCTGCGCTATCTGGCTAAACAAGCTGCCAATTCGAGTTCTACAAGCACGACCGGTAATTCTGCTAAAGTCACGGTTAAAGGCTCCGTCTTGACTGTCTCGAAAAATTACAGCAACACGACGCTTGACTTAAGTAAATATTCTTCCGCCGTTAAAAAAGTTGACGCCATCACACTAAGCAAAGGCATAAAAATTATTGGCAACAGTAATGCAAACACAATCGCGGCGGGCACGGGCAACGATACTATTTATGGTGGTGCTGGTAATGATTCACTTGTCGGCGACGCTGGCAACGATAAACTTTACGGTGGCGCAGATAATGATACGCTTTCGGGCGGTGTAGGTAATGACACGCTAAACGGCGAGGCGGGCAACGATAAACTTTATGGCGGCACCGGTAAGGATTCGCTTTCAGGCGGTGCAGGTAATGACACGCTAAACGGTGACGCGGGCAACGATAAACTTTATGGCGGCGCCGGTAAGGATTCGCTTTCAGGCGGTGCAGGTAATGACACGCTAAACGGTGACGCGGGCAACGATAAACTTTACGGCGGCGCAGGTTTAGATACGATTTATGGCGGCGCAGGCAATGATTCGCTTTGGGGCGACGCGGGAGCCGATACTTTTATCTACGAGAGCGGCGACGGCAAGGATGTTATTTACGGCTTTGAAAACAACGACTTGCTCCAGATTACCGGCGCATTTTCGGCAAGCTATAACAAAAGCAAAAAAGAACTCGCATTTAAAGTTGACTCGACGAAAAACGCAATCACGCTGAAAGATTTTACCGCGACAAGCTTTAACATTAACGGAACGTCATATAAAATTAGCGGGACGAAATTGGTAGGTAAATAGAATGGGAAGAGGAATTACACCGACAATCGAAAGCGGCTTGCTCGTGGCGATAACGGTAATAATCGGGCTTGTCACGGTTTACGTACCGATTATCGGCATGTTTGCAGAATTTTTTTGCGCGGTACCGTTGGCAGTTTTGACGGCGCGACAAGGAGCGGGCAAAGGCTTAAGTGCGCTTGTCGTCTCGTTTATTTTGCTGTCAATGTTAATTAGTCCGGTTATGGCAATACGGCTCGCCTTGAGCTTTGGGATATGCGGCGTGATACTCGGCTGGTGCGTGCGAAAAAATTTCGGTGCGGCAAAAATTTTTTTCTCAACGTTAATAGTTGCCTCTGCCGCGCAGATTTTTACACTCGGTTTGTTGATTGTCTTAATGGACATAAATTTAATCGACACGCAAATAGAAATGGTACGCGAATCATTTGACGAATCCTTTGCAATGTATGAAAGCATGGGCGTCGAAAAGGAACGCATTGCCGAAGCAAAAACGCAAGTAGAGCCGGCATTACAGACGATGGCTTTTCTTATGCCGACGCTGATAATGTTGACCGCGCTGATAAATACATTGGCGGTTTGGTTCACGGCGCGTTGGATTTTCCCTAAATTGCAACTTAAACTCCCGACAATGCCGCCGTTCGTTGAATGGAAATTTCCCGCAATATTCTGCTACACAGCCTTAATCGGCGGATTGGGAATATATTGGGGTTTCACGCGAAATTGGACTGGGATTTACGAAATATCGCTGAACTTGCTGATAGTCTCTGCGCTAGTCGGGCTTGTTCAAGGATTTTCGTTGTTGTCTTTTATCTTCGACCGTTATAAAGTTTCAAAATTCATGCGGCGTTTTTTGTACGTGTTATTTGTGTTGAATATGTTTTTCCTGCAACTGGTTGCGATAACTGGTTTGATAGATATGCTGTTCGATTATCGCAAAAGACTTTTAAAGGGCGGTGATTAGATGCCGAGAATTTTATCTGCGTGGCCGGACGCCGTAATAAATTTATCCGTAATGTTGGTATTGGTCGTGACGCTTTCGCAATACAACAAAATTTTGGGCGCAATTTCGCTTTTGACGTGGGTATTATTAATTTGGTTTGCTCGCGTGCGCCGAATTGAGCGTGAAAAAAGATTTAAAGAATACACGGAAAATGTCATAGGAAATTTTAACGACATGATGTATTACGCAATGACGAAATTGCCGGAAGGAATATTGGTTGTAGACGAAACCGAGCGGCTTCAATGGTGCAATTCCGTCATGCAGGATTTTGCGGAAGTAGTTCCTCAACAGGGCATGGACATTGAAGAGTTTTGGGAAGGGCTTGTGCCCAAAGAAATTCTTTCGTTCGTTCCCAAAGACGGCAAACCTTTAGAAATGGAGGGCGAATATCCCGTTAAATCATTGCGACGCCGTAAAACAGCAGACAATACGGTTGAGGAATTTTATCGGCACTTTTTAGTTAAATATCGTCGCTTGCAAGCCACCAAAGATTATTCGCGAATGATTGTATTGTTTGCGCGAGAAATCACGCCTTACGAGGATTTAAAGATTGAGTATGCAAACAGTCGCACGGCGATTATTTATGTGCAAATTGACAACTACGACGAAGTAACGCAGGGGCTTAACGAGGCAGAAAAAACTTCGTTAATGTTGTCAGTCAGTGAAATTTTGGAAGAGTGGGTAACGTCGTTAGCGGGCTTTATGCGGCGAGTATCGAGCGATTTATATTTGGTAGTTTTGGAGCGTCGCGCCTTAGAATTTGAGATTGAAAGAAAATTTGTCGTGCTGGATAAAGTGCGGCAGTTAGTCAACAAAAATCAGTTGCCGGTAACGTTATCAATGGGCGCAGCAGTCGCTGAAAAACCTTCCGCCGAACAGTCAATGAACGAATTAGGCGTTAAGGCGCAATCGGGATTAGATTTGGCATTAGCGCGCGGCGGAGACCAAGTAGCAGTCAATCGTAACGGCAAAATGCAATTCTTCGGCGGACGAGCTAAGGCAGTCGAAAGAAATACCCGCGTCAAGGCGCGTGTCATGAGCCATTCGATACGCGACACAATAAAAGCGGCGGACGAAGTTTTTATTATGGGGCACACCCGCGAAGATTATGACGCATTCGGGGCGGCAGTTGGCGTCGCACTTATGGCGCGGAATTTAAATAAGCCCGTGCATATCGTCCTCAGCAACTGGCTTGACAGCGTAGAAAAAATTATCGACCTGCTTGAAAAGGACGAGGATTATAAAGATTTATTCGTTAGCGCAAATGAAGTTTCCATTTCCACTGCGATTGAGCCGCTGTTGGTTGTCGTTGACACTTTTATTCCGAATTTGGTTGCCGCGCCGAATTTACTTGAGCGAATCAAAAAAGTGGTAGTCATTGACCACCACAGGCGTAGCGAGAATACGATTAAAAATCCCGCTATATCTTATTTGGAGCCTGGCTCTAGTTCGACGTGCGAAATGGTTACGGAACTTTTGATGTACTTTGACGATAAAATTAAACTTGGCAAATTGGCGGCGACTGCGCTTTATTCGGGGATTGTCGTCGACACGAAAAATTTTTCTATACAAGCGGGCGCGAGAACTTTTGAGGCGGCGGCTTATCTGCGCAGAAGCGGAGCGGATCCCGTCGTCGTGAATTATCTTTTCAAATCGGACTACGAAACGACAGTTTCTCTTGCCAAAACTAAAGCGCAATCAGAGTATTACGAGGGCGGACTAGTCGTTTCTTACATTGATAACATTATTCCGAACGTGCAAGCTATAGCAGGGCAAGCGGCTGACGGTCTTTTAAGGGTTGAGGGCGTACGTATGACGATTATCCTGTTCCAAATGAAAAATGACACTGTCGGGATAAGTGCGCGTTCCAGTGGCGATTTAAACGTTCAAGTTATTATGGAGAAATTCGGCGGCGGTGGTCATCAAAATGTTGCTGGTGCACAAGTTAAAAATAAACCGATTCTTGAGCTTAAAAAAGCTGTCATTGACGCGGCACGAACTTACATTGCTGAAACCGATAATCCAACTATAAAATAATTAAAAATTAAAAGACTGCCTCGACTAAAAAGAATGCCGACGCGCCGATTGCCGCCGTGATTGGGATTGTTATTCCCCACGCCTTGACCATTTGTTGAGCAACGCCCCAATGCACCGCGTTTACTCGTTTAGCCGTGCCCACGCCCATTATCGAACCTGATACAACGTGCGTCGTCGAAACGGGCAAGTTTAAAAGCGTCGCGCTGAAAACTACTGTTGACGAATTTAAATCTGCCGCAAAGCCGCTCGGAGGCTCTAATTTAAAGATTTTGCCGCCGACGGTTTTTATTATGCGCCAACCGCCCGTTGCTGTGCCCAATGCCATTGCCGCCGCGCACAGAACTTTTACATAAGTAGGAACTTCAAACTCGGAAATGAAGCCGCCGCTGAATAATGCAAGCGTTATTATGCCCATTGACTTTTGCGCGTCGTTTGAGCCGTTGGAAAATGCTATCATTGCCGCAGAAACTACTTGCATTTTGCGGAACTTGTCGTTGAGAAAATGCGGCGGAAAATTTTCAAACAGCCTAAAAATTATATTCATGATGATAATTCCCGTGAGGAATGCGATTGCCGGCGACGCGATAAGCGCGACTAAAATTCTTCCTATGCCGTAAAAATTCAAACCTTCTACACCAACGGAAATTAAAACTGCGCCGATTAAACCACCAATCAGCGCATGAGATGAACTCGACGGCAAACCGATTCGCCACGTGAATAAATTCCAAAAGATTGCGCCTATCAAAGCCGCGATAATTATTTTTTCATCGACAAGACCGGGAAAACTTACAATATCGCCGCCGATAGTTTTTGCCACTCCCGTCGAAACCATTGCCCCTAAAAAATTTAAGCACGCCGCCATAATCGTCGCTTGATTCGGATTAAGGGCGCGTGTGCTTACTGAAGTTGCTATGGCGTTCGCCGTGTCGTGAAAGCCGTTGATAAAGTCGAACACCAATGCCAAAACTATTACCAATATGATTAGATACTGAAGCTCAAGCATTAAAATCCCAGCTCCTTAAAAATTATTTCGGCAAGATTTTATCAGACAACAATATTTGCGTCAAATTTTGGGAGCCGAGCCGCTCAAACATTTTGCTCAAGCGTTCGCGGGGATTAGCGTGTTCAGCGAAATAATTTAACGTCGCGTCTATAATTTTGTAAACATTTTCCTCGCTGTCAATGAACTGCGGAAGAATTTCACCCGCCAAATAAATTTTGTAGCCGATTGCGCCGCGCAGAGCCGCCTTCTTGCAAATTTTTACGCAACGCCCGCAGTTAATGCATTTGTTGCGGTTAATCGTCCAAGTTTGTTTATTAACTTCAATCGCACCGACGGGACAAATTTTAGCGCAACCGCCGCAATAAATACAATTATCTGCAACAAAATGCGGCTCCACTGCGCCCTTAATGCCAATGTCGTTGTAGTTAACTTTCATGCAATTATTCGGGCAACCCGTCACCGAGCAAGTAATTTTATTCGGCAGTTCGCGCCCGCCCTGTCGACGTTCAATTTCGCGGGCGATTGCGGGCGAATCAATTATCCCCGACGGACAAATTGCTTTGCCTTGACACGCCGTAACTATTTTCATAATCCTGCCCAGAGGCGATATTTCTAAGTCATTCGCCGCGCAGATTTTTTCTATCTCCGTTAAAGTCTCTTGACGCACAAACGGAATTGCTACTTCCTGCCGGCTCGTTAAATGGATAAATCCCGCGCCAAATTTTTCTGCCAATTCGTGAATCGTTAAAAGTTGCGCAGTGGTTAACCTGCCCGCCGACGATTTAAATCTAATTGAGTAAAAGCCCGCTTGCCGTTGCTTAGATAAAAAATTTTTCATAACGTAATCTCCTCAAGCTTGCGTCCGCAGAAAGTCACGGGCGTCAAGTCAAGTTCACGGACAAAATTTCTTGACGACTTGTTAAATGGATAAATCCCGCGCCGAATTTTTCTGCCAGCTCGTGAATCGTTAAAAGTTGCGCAGTAGTTAATCTGCCCGCCGACGATTTAAATCTAATCGAGTAAAAGCCCGCTTGCCGTTGCTTAGATAAAAAATTTTTCATAACTTAATTTCCTCAAGCTTGCGTTCGCAGAAAGTTACAAGCTTTAAATCGAGTTCACGGACAAAATCTAAGGCGCGATTAAAATAATTGCCAATAGCCGCGACTCTGTGAGCGTCTGAACCTAGCGTGACGAATCGCCCGCCGAGTTCACGATATTTTTTATAAACGGGCACCAGCTCTTCAATACCACGTACTTTATCGAAACGTCGCGTGTTAAGCTCCAAAACTTTTCCGCGCTCAACGACGATTTTTAAAACCGCGTCAATCTCCGCCCTAAACGTCGGATAATCAATTTCGGGATTGTCATAGGGCGCGGTACGGCAAATATAATCGATATGCCCCAATACGTCATAGTCGCCAACTTCCGCCTCCGTCGCCATTTGCCCAAAATATTTTTTGTAAGCCGTCGCCTTGTCCTTATCAGCGTAAAAATCCGGATAATAAATATCAATGTCGTCGACAAGGTGAATTGAACCGATAACTAAATCAAAGTCAGCCTGCGCGATAAATTTTTCATTAGCCTCACGCGCAAATTTCCGCAAACCGACTTCCACGCCGAGACGAATTTTATCGCCGCGCAGATTTTTATAATCGTTCATATAAGCGGCAGGGTCGAAGGAAAATTTTTTACCTTTCAATTCAAGCCCGTAATCAAAATGCTCCGTAAACACCACGCCTAAATTTAACTTTGACGCTTGAGCTATTGTCTCCGACGCTAACATTTCCGAATCCGCAGAAAATTTCGTGTGCATATGTGAATCAAATATCATTTGTCTACCTCCGCTCAGCTGTTCATCAGCTCGTTGTAAATGTGATTCAAGTTTCTAAATTGTTCGTTGCCGACCCAAAGTTTCCTGTAACTGCGCGGCGATGTTCCGACAAATTTTTTAAATTGGTTGTTGAAGTGGCTGACGTTATCGTAACCAAGCTCCATGCTAATTTCGGTAATACTTTTGTCCGTGCCGATTAAAAGTTTTTGTCCCATGCCGATTTTAAGCCGAATAATATATTGGCAGGGCGCAAGTCCCAAAATTTTTTTAAAGTGATGCGAAAAACCGGAGACGCTCATATTTGCAATCTGGCTCATCTGCTCAACGGAAATATTTTCGGTAAAATGTTCGTCAATAAATTTTTTGCACCTGCGGAACGATTCGTCAAATTTATCGCGTCTGGCGGTCTTTTCGTGCGGAATTTGCTCCATTAGAATTACCAACAAAGCATTCAGCAGATAATGACAAATCGCGCCGGAGAAAATTTTTTTCTGTGAGACTTGCTCAAAAAGTTCGCGGAAAATCGTTTCTATACAATTTGCTTTATCTTGCGTGTGCAAAATCGGCTTAACGTCATGCGGCAAGAAATGATTTTCGGGCAACGCGGGCAGTTTAAAATGTTTTATTGCGCAGTTATAGAAGGACAAGCCAAAATTCGCGTCGGCGCATTCGTCGTGCAAAACGCCTGCATTGTAAATTACCACATCGCCCTTTTGAACTTGATAAGCGTGCCCGTCAATTCGGATAAGGGCTTTGCCGCCGCTGATATATTGCAACTCCAAAAGATTATCGTGGGCGTGCATGGCAGTCGGAATAATTGTTTCAGCTTGACAAACGTAAAGGAGTTTCAATTTTTGCTCGGCAACAGGATTATCGGAAAAATTTTGATTGTTATAGTACACGACCGCCATATTCAATACCTCGCTCTCAAGTTGATATTGAATTATACTTTTACACAAAATTGTAAAATCCTGCTTATTTTCTTGCAAAAACTGCAAACAAGCTTGAAAAGTATTGACAAGGTTTATGGGTTATGGTAACTTTACATTATCATGAACTAATCAAAGGAGGGCTTTTAAATGAAAATTGCTTTTGACGTTGACGTTCTGGCAAAGCAGATGAGCATCAATGACTACGTGCACAAGGTTGCCGATTGGGGTTACAAATATATCGAGCAATCGCCGCACCCGCGCATTAATCCGTTCTATAAACACCCGCTTTTCTCCAAAGAGTGCGAGGCGGAATATCGCAAGGCTCTCAAGGAAACCGGCGTTGAAATTTCGTCGTTTATCGTCGTTTATCGTTGGTCTGGTCCGACTGAGGAGCAGCGTCAACACGCCGTCGCTAACTGGAAGAAAATTATTGAAATCGCCGTTAATATGGGCGTTCCCGTAATTAATACCGAATTCAGCGGCGACCCCAATCAGCAGGAAATTTGCAATGGAATGTTTTTCCGCTCAATGGAAGAACTTCTGCCGATTATCGAGCGTGAAGGCTTGCGCGTCGAAATTCAATCGCACCCCTACGACTTTTGCGAACTCAACGACGAAACTTGCGACATTGTAAAATCTTTCCGCTCTAAAAATCTCGGTTACGTCTACAGCGCAAGTCACGGTTTCTTCTACGATCAGGGCAAAGGTGACGTTCGTCACATGCTTAAATATGCCGGCGATGAATTGACTCACGTTCTGTTGGCTGACACGTGGAATCAAACTATCGACTGCCGCTATATCGTCAACCCGCCGTGGCTCAATGGACGCGGCAAAGCCGATTATACAATTCATCAGCATACGGCTATGGGCGAGGGCGAAGTTGACTTCGACGGCATTTTTGAGACGCTCCGCGAAATGGACTTTGCTAACAAGCAACTTAAACCCGATGCTCCGAAAGTCGGCGGCGACAACATCATTTGCGTTAGCTACTTCGGATTCCCCGAAAAAATGGATAAACAAGCTCCTGAAGCTCTTGACCGCATTAAACGCGAACTTCTTAACAAGTAAAAATTTTTCGGCAGTACATAAAAAAATTCCCGTCAACAATGGCGGGAGTTTTTTGTTGGCAATTTTTTAATTAGATAATGCCAGTCACGGCGAAAATTGCTAAGCAGATAAATGCGACCGAAGTTTTAAGCAAAGTTAAAACAAATACGTCGTAGTAAGATTCTTTATGGCTCAAGCCGCAGACCGCCATTAAAGTTATCAATGCGCCCGAATGCGGCGGCGTGTCGATACATTCAGAGGCAAGTGCAACTATTCTGTGCAAAACTTCAGGGCTCATGCCGATTTGATTAGCCATAGCGAGCCATTGTTCGCCGAGCATACCGAGCGCAATCGTTTCGCCGCCCGACGCTGAACCGGTTATACCGCACATAATCATTGTCGTTATAACTGCCGAACCTAAAGGACCGTCGCCGATTGAAACGTTCAGTAGAGCCTCTTTAATCATCTCAAAAGCCGGAACTGCCGCGACGACACAACCGAACGCATAGCACGAGGCAACGTTCAAAATCGCCGCCATAGAACCGACCGCGCCAGTGTTTATCGGGTGAACTACGCCGCCCTTTGGAGCCAAACATTTCCTGCCGATAATCGCCGCAACTATACAGCTTATAATCAACGCCGCGTTAATCGACCAAATCGCTTGAACTTTGCCAACGCTCCCAGCTAACAAACTTAAATTCAACGGAGCCATGCTGTCTAAACTGCTTTGATCCCAGTGATAAGCCCAGCTCCAATTGAACGGATTACTGATAATCAAGTTCAGCACGATAACCATAACCAGCGGGATTGAGGACAATTTCCAATCGGGCAAATCGTCTGCAGAGGAAACTTCCGGCTCGTTTTTTAAATTAGTGCCGTAACCTTCGCCAGCCGCCCGCAATTTTTTAGCGCGATAACTCACCCAGCCCCACGACATTACAAAATACAACGCCGCGCCGATTAAGCCTAATCCAATTCCTGCCCAAGTCGTTGTTCCGAAATATGCCGTCGGGATTATGTTTTGAATTTGCGGAGTGCCAGGTATCGCGACCATGCTGTAAGTAAAAATTCCCATCCACAGCAAGCCCGGCAAAAGTTTTTTGGCGTAATTCGCCTCTTTGAATAAAATCGCCGCGAATGGATACATAACGAATGCCACGACGAACACGCTTAAGCCGCCGTAAGTTAGCACGCCACAACCGATTAATATTGCTAGGATTGCTTTTTCCTTGCCGAGCGTCTGGACAATTTTATTTGCAACCGACGCCGCCAAGCCGCCTTCCTCCATGATTTTGGCGAATATCGCGCCCAATAAAAATACGGGATAATAAGTTTTGACATACTCCGCTGCCTTTGTCATGTAAATTTCGCTGAAGACCGGCATTGGATCATGTCCGCTACCGATACTCGCCACTACTGCAAACAACGGCGCAATAAAAATTATCGAGTAGCCGCGATACGCAAAAAATATCAGCAACACCAAGCTCAATGCAATCATCGTGATTCCCAAAGTTCTCCACCTCGTTAAAAATTTCTTTGCGCAATTTTATATCATAGTTTTTTTACAGGCAATAGTTTTACTCAAAAAATATTCAACACATTACAAAGATAAAATCCTTTACGTCACAAAAAAATTCCTTGAAAAAATTTTTCCTATTGATTATAATTTACTTGCTAAAAAAATGCCCCGCGGTTTGCGAGGCGAAGATTGCTTGAAGGCGGTTTTGCCCCCACGTGTATAAGATAATGAGTGTAAAAGCTGAGTCGCCTACAGTGTGTGAGACTTAGGCGGCTGTACCTGTGAACATCCAGAGGATTATCAGGGTGATGATTATAATTCTGAAGATAATCGTAAACATTCTCTACACCCCCTTTCCGGGGGCTTTTTCTTTTGATTCAAACCGCCTTTGCCGCAAGGCATCAAGCATTAAAATTATACGACATTAATTTTAAATTTTCAAGTAATTTTCAGTTTGCAAGACGACAAAAAAATCCCTCCGCGCAGATTTACGGGAGGGCAGGGAAAATTTATATCATTGAAATGTTAGAGGTCGCAACTTTTAAAAAGTTGACAAACAGCGGTCGCGATTTACCAATGAAAATTTTCAACTAATCGCCGCGTTCCAATGTCAAAAAACTTTTTAGAGATTATACTCCTTGCGAATTTCATCGATTTTAACGGGACGATGTTCCTTAACAGATTTAGTAGCAGCCAAACCGATGAGCACAGGTTCCAAGCCGTCCTGCGCGGTTACGGGCGTCTCGGTGTCGTTGACAATAGCCTCGACAAATTCGTCAACTTCGGTAGCATACGCCATCATGTAGCGTTCGAGGAAGAAAAACATAGGCTTTTCAGCGACAACGCCGTCTTTGTTGCTGTAAACCGCATTGGAGTCGCTGTCGTTGCTGATTGCCACGCAACCTTTATCGCCGAAAACTTCAGCGCGTTGGTCGTAGCCGTAGCAACAAGCGCGGCAGTTATCGATAACAGCAGTCGCGCCGTTCGTAAGTTTGAGCGTGATAACTGCAGTGTCAACGTCGCCAGCCTTGCCAATTTCTTCGTCAACGGTAATGGAGCCTTCCGCGTAAACTTCCTCGACTTCCGCGCCAGAAAGATAGCGCACCATGTCGAAATCGTGAATTGTCATGTCCAGGAAAATTCCGCCCGAAACTTTGACGTAGCTAATCGGCGGCGGTTCGGGGTCGCGTGAGCTGATTTTAATAATCTGTTGCTTGCCGACTTTACCAGCCTCGACTGCCTTGCGGATTGCGCGGAAATTGTGGTCGAAACGGCGATTGAAACCGACTTGATATTTCTTGCCGCTTTCCTTGACGACTGCGAGGACTTCCTTAATTTTCTCAACGTCGTGGTCAATGGGCTTTTCGCAGAAGACATGCTTACCTGCGCGGAGAGCCTCAATCGACAACGGGGAATGTTGATCCGTCGACGCGCAAATCAATACCGCTTCAATTTCGGGGTCAGCAAGAATTTCTTTGTAGTCTTTGGTCGTCTTCTCGACGCCGATAGACTTTGCCCAAGCCTCAGTTTTCTCGTTCATAAACGGGTCGGCAATGGTTTTAACTGTTGCGTTCTTAACGAATTTGGAAATGCTTTCGCCGTGAACGTGTCCGATACGTCCTGCTCCGATAATGCCAACTTTAATCATCAAAACTCCTCCTTATTTTTGGCGAAGCTCGACATAATCAAGAATAATCTTAACTGCCTGCTCCGTCGTAATATTCGTTGTGTTAATCATTAAATCATAATTCTGCGGGTCGCCCCACGTCCTGCCTGTGTAGTAAGCGTAATAACTCTTGCGCTTTTTATCTACGTCAAGCACGTCTTGGAACGAAAAATCTTTGTAAATTTCCTTAGCGCGTTTACGGCGGCAATCGTCATCGGCGTAGATAAAGAACGAAAAATGATTGGGCACATCGCGCAAAATGTAATCGGCGCAACGACCGACGAAAACCGCCGATTCGTCACACTCGGCAAGCTCGCGAATGATTCTAGCCTGCTGAACGTACATTTGATTCTGGCGCGGGACACCTTGACCGACGAGCGCACTGAGCGACGCTACAAAATCGTTGGGGGTGTCGTAAGATTTTTCGACAACGGATTGAATGTCTTCAAAAGTATCGAGACTTTCAGCCGCCGCCGCAACGATATTGCGGTTGTAGCACTTAATGCCTGCAACTTTTGCGATACCTTCGGCGATAGAAACGCCGCCGCTACCGTATTGGCGCGTAATGGTGATAAATGTTTTTTCTTTCATGAGAAAAACCTCCTTTTATTGGGAAGTTTATATCATATCACGGTTAATTTCAACCAAAAGTTTACAAAATACCTTTAGCTTCGCGCTCTGCCAAGTCGTTCATAATCTGCGGATAAATTTTTTCAAGTTTCCAAGCCCAGAGTATCAGCAGAATAATTATCCAAACTAAAATCGGTCCGTACTCGTAGAGGTGAATAATCATTTGAATCGCGCTTTCAGGCTGAACGGCGTCCGCAGAAGTCGAAGAAACATAACCCGCCCATGCAAGCAAGTTAGTTAAAATTGCCGCTGTTAAACCGGAGCCAACTTTCGTGCCGACAGAACCTCCGGAGAAAATTAAGCCTTCTATGCGGAGGTGGAATTTCCACTGCGCGTATTCGACAACGTCACCTAAGAAACCGAAGATAACCGAGTTCAACGGAGCAAAGCCCACGCCACGAATAAAGCAGCTGAAGACAACCCAGTTATAATCAAGCGGATTCATCAAGTAAATCAAATGTCCGACGAACGCGACCGTTATACCCATTAAACACATTGTCCGCTTACCAAATTTCCTAAGTAATATTGGACTTAAGACAATCTGACAGCCGACCATCGTCAAAGTTTCAAGCAAGAACAGGAAACTGAACAGCGTATCATCGAAGAAAATATATTTGCAGTAATACGGGAGCATGGTGCCGGTAATATAGAAGATAACGTTCTGCATCATCCAGATAGCCGCCGCCATCCAGAAATATTTATTGAACGCCAACGCTTTTAACGCCTTACCGACGGGCAATTTATCTTCCTTTTTGCGAGCCTCGATAACAACTTTCTCTTCGCACTTGTAGAAGCAGAATAATAACATCAACAACGCGACAACTGCCCAAATACCCATAACTTTAACCCACGCCATTTGGTCATCGCCGAAAACTTTAATCAACGGAAGTGTTGCAGAGACTGCCAAAATTTTTCCGAAAGGCGATAAAGACATACGCACGATTGACAACATGTCGCGTTCTTGAGATGAGCGCGTCATCATTGCTGACAACGAACCATAAGGCAGGTTGAGCATTGTGTAAACGACTGTTGTACATAAGTTATAAGTCACGAAGATATACGCGAATTGCATTGTATCAGAGACGCCTTGCGGCACCGCGTAAATCAAGACGATTGAAATTGCAAACGGGATTGACGCCCATAAAATCCACGGACGCGATTTGCCCCATTTAGAATTTGTTTTCTCAACGAAAAATCCCATGATGACATCGGAGACGCCGTCGAAGCAACGGGATAAGAGCATAACAAGACCGACCGTTGCAGGATTAATGCCGGCGTAGTCGGTGTAAAAGAACGTCAGAATGGACATTGCGCCCCAAACGACGTTCTGCGCGGTGTCGCCTAAACCGTAGGCTACTCGTGTTAGCCACGGCACTTTATCGCGCTCGTCTATTGCCATTGCTACATTAGGTTCTGCCATTTAGAATCACCTCTTAATACTCAATCTGCAAAGGTTTACCTGTTTGATAAGCTTTAGTTGTTGCAAAGGCGATTTGTGTTGATTTAGTGCCGTCGTAGACTGTGACATTGGGTTTGCGACCTTCGCGAATGCAGTTGATGAATTCTTGCAACTCAAGTTGATAAGCTTGCGCGAATCTTTCAGGGAAGCCGCCGACGCATTCTTTAACTGCGCCGTGAGTGTCGTAAATCATGCACAAATTCTTTTCGGGGACGGGACTAATCCGCAAAGTTCCTTCCGTGCCAACAATTTCCGTTTCGACGTGATAGCCGTGAGGAGCCGTTCTGCCGACATGAACAAAGCCGATTGCACCGCTTGCACATTTGTACATTGCAACACCCGTTTCGTCGTCATTTGCGGCTTTAAATTCGGGGTGCTTAAACGTCGCGCCCGCCGCGTAAACTTCGATAGGATCTTCGCCCAAAAACCAGCGCATTAAATCAATATCATGAATTGCCATGTCGATAAAAATACCGCCGGAAGTCGGAGCAAATTTAATCGCGCCTTGAACCAAAGCCTCAGGATCAATGCCCGTCGCCTTAACCATATACGGCTTGCCGATAACGCCCGCTTGAATTTTTTCCATTGCATAAGCATAGGACGGATCAAAACGGCGCATAAATCCTAAGAAGAAAACTTTTTCGGGGTGACGCTCAACAGCCGCCTCAGCCATTTTGCATTCCTCGACGGTTACACCTAACGGCTTTTCGCAGAAAACATGTTTGTCCGCGTCAAGAGCTTTGGCGATTTGTCCGCAGTGCAAGCCGCTTGTCGTAACGATTGCCACCGCGTCAATATCAGACTTCAACATTTCGTCAAAGTCCTTAAAAGTTTGCTCGACCTTGAGATTTTCTTTAGCGAATTCAAGCTCGGCAGGGACAATCGAACATGCCGCGACAAGTTGTGCGCCGTCGATGCCCACAGAAATGTTTTTCGCGTGAACTTTGCCCAAACGACCAAGCCCCGCAATACCAACCTTAACCATAAAAAACCCCTCCAACATTTTTTTATAAGCAAAGGGAACGGAGAATTTTAAATCCCCATTCCCTGAAGCTCTCTTTAGAAATTTACCCACGCCGAATCATTGTTAGCCGACTCAACGCACTTTTCAACCCATTTGACGCCCATAACGCCCGCCTCAATGCCAGGATACCAGAAATCAATCGGCTTGCCTGCCTCGCGCAACGTTATCGCCTTAGCAAATTTCGTGTAAATGTTGCTCCACGCCTCGAAAAGTCCTTCGGGATGCCCACCGCCAATCCTATCGTCAGCCCGCGCAGATTCATACAAATATCCTGCGCCGCGTTGCAAAACGGACGGAGCTTGACCTTGTACTTGATAAGCAAGTTGATTCGGGTGTTCAGCGTCCCAAGCAATCGACGCCTTTTCGCCGACAATACGGAACGTGAAACCGAAATCCGCGCCCGCATTGACACTACTAGACCAAATATAAGCAACCGCACCGCTGTCATATTCCATAATCGTCATTGCGTTATCTTCAAGTGCACGTCCCTCGACGAAACTTTGACGGGTGCACATGAGCCGCTTAATTTTGAGTTCAGGCAAGATAACTTCGGACAAATAAAGCGGGTGCGTTCCAACGTCGCCGATAACAAATGACGAACCAGATTTTTTCGGGTCAACACGCCATGCCGCCGCGCCAGATTTTTTCTCGACAGGTGCAGAGTTGCCGCCGTGCGCGAATTGCATTTGAATAATTCTAATCTTGCCCAAATCGCCGTTGGCAACCATTTGCCGCGCCTGTTCAATCATTTGATGACCAGCGTAGCCGTAGGAAATAAACATAACCTTGCCGCTCTTTTTAACGAGGGATTCTAATTCCTCAGCCTCAGCAACCGAAAAACACATTGGCTTTTCGCAATAAACGTGAAGTCCAGCCTCCAACGCCGCCTTAGCAATTTCAAAATGCGTAAAGTTCGGAGTCGCGATTGAAACTGCTTGAACGCCATCTTCGCGTTTGGATTCTGCCGCAATCAATTCTTTATAATCTGCATAACAACGGTCGGGGTCGACGTGCAAATTTTTTCCAAAGTCTTTGCCGCGTTCGGGGTTAATGTCGAATGCGCCGGAAACGAGTTCAAAATTAGAATCGCGAAGAGCTGCGCTCCTGTGAATGTAACCAATTTGCGAGCCGCGCCCGCCGCCAATCATCGCCCAACGTATCGGACGTTCTGCAATTTTTTCGCCGTTAATCATATTAATTTCTCCTTATTCAAAGCCCAAACCTTTAAGATAATCTACGCTAGCTTTCACGTCACGTAGACTGGTCGCCACGTTGCGCGGGTCGCGTTCCTGTTCAATCGTGATATAGCCCGCATATTTAATTTCTTCCGTCAAAAGTTTGTAAATCGCCGGATAATCCAACATGCCCATTCCAATCGGACACATTGAACCTTTACCGCACCCCTCAAAAAATCTGATATGCTCGTTCAAAACTTCGTTGTAAACTTTCGCGTTAATGTCCTTGAAGTGAATATAATCTAAGCGGTCGCCATATTTGCGGAGCCACTCGACAGGATCCATTTGCGAATATCTTAAATGCCCCGTGTCTAAGCACAAGCCCGCAATTTCTTTGGGTATATCTTTCATAATTTTATCAATCTCGTCAGCGAACTCGATATAGCCGCCTGCGTGCGGGTGAATCACTGCGCGGACATTCCATTTTTTAGCCTGCGCGGCAATACCTTTGATATGATTTACCATGCGTTGCCAATCTTCCGCCGATAATCTCGGTGCTTTGTCGGGGTGACCTGCCGCATAATCGCGTTCGTCGTGTCCCCAATCCATAACTGTTAAGTAAGGCGTAGAATAACGTTGCCCTTCCTCGCGTTTAAGCGGCGGGAGCTTAGTAATTATCGCGCAAATGTCATCGACTTGCTTTAAGACGGGTTGATAATTGTCCTCTGCAAGCAAATCATCAAAGATTGTGCCGGCGACTATTGATATACCGTTCTTTTTGAGTTCCGCGCTTACAATGTCAATATCAAGCGGCAAAAATCCGTAAGGTCCCAGTTCGATTGCAGAAAACCCCGCTTGCCCTGCCTCTTCCAAAACTTTTTTCCAGGACGGCAAGTACGGATTTTTCACGTCGTCAACGCCCCAACAGCACGGTGCGCCCGTTATGTGAATCGCCATTTACCTCACTCCTCTAAATTTTGTTGTATACATTATAATTTTTTTACGAGAACTTTCCTAAAATATTTTGGCAATTTTTTTGTTAAGCATTGGCACCTTTTCTAAAAATTTTACACGCAAAACTATAAATTCTTGCCAAATCGAATCAAACAATAATCAACACGACTGCAATCAATATTAAACAATAAAAAATCCCCGCCGCTTTGACGGGGTTAAAATTACAATGTTTAAATTAGAGTTCTGCGCCGTTGCTCGCAATGACTTTTTTATACCAGAAGAACGAATCCTTGCGACTGCGCGAAAAATCGCCCGTGCCGTCGTCGTGGCGATTGACATAAATAAATCCGTAGCGTTTTGCGTATTGACCGGTGCCCGCGCTTACGCAATCGATACAGCCCCATGTCGTGTAGCCGATAAGCGGAACGCCGTCATTAATCGCCTCGCCCATTGCCCGAATATGTTCGCGGAAATAATCAATCCTGTAATCGTCGTGAATTGAGCCGTCAGCCTCGACCTTATCAAAAGCTCCAAAGCCGTTTTCGACAACCATAATCGGCGTATCAGGATAACGCGACGCCAATTTATTCAACGTCCAGCGCAAGCCGTCCGGGTCAATCTGCCAGCCCCAATCGCTAGCTTTCAAATACGGATTTTTTGCGCCGCCAAGCATGCTGTCATTAATTTGGTCAGCGTTTTTGTCGACAGTAACGCAATTCGACATGTAATAACTAAACGTGTAGAAATCAACGGCACCCTTGCGCAAAACTTTTTTATCGTCTTCGTTGTCCATGAACGCCGTATCAATGCCCATATCTTGATAAAATTTTTTAGCGAAGTAAGGATACGCGCCGCGAACTTGAACATCGCCGCAAAGGTCGTTAAACAAATTATCTGCGCGTTGAGTTGCTAACATATCTTTAGGATTCGGCGTCAAAGGATAACGTGTTACGTGGCAAATCATGTTTCCGATTTTAAATTCGGGATTGATTTTGTGAGCGGCGATAACTGCCTTAGCCGACGCGACAAATTGATTGTGCAGAGCCTCAATCCTCTGTTGAGGGACATCTTTAAGTTCGTCGAATTTGCAGGGCGCAGTCCGATTTAAATCCTCGTCCTGAATAATTCCGACGCTGTAAAGGTTGCCAACCGTCGGCGACATGAGCGTCATATTAATTTCGTTGAACGTCAGCCAATATTTAACTTTATCCTTGAAACGCTCAAAACATGTCGTCGCGTACTTAACAAACAAATCGATAGTTTTACGATTATAATAGCCGCGATATTTTTCGACAAGTTCAAAGGGCATTTCGTAATGATTAAGCGTGATAAGTGGTTCAATGTCGTATTTTTTGCACTCGTCGATAACATTCTCGTAAAATTTCAAGCCGGCTTCGTTGGGAGTTTCGTCGTCACCGTTCGGGAAAATACGCGCCCAGCTGATAGAAAATCTAAAGCACGTAAAGCCCATTTCGGCGAAAAGCGCGATGTCTTCTTTGTAGTGGTGATAAAAGTCAATCGCCGTGTGTGACGGATAAAAAACGCCGGCTTCAATCTTCGGGCAAAATGTTCGCGGGGTGTTAACGTCGCCGCCCAACAACAAATCGGGCACACTTAAGCCTTTGCCGCCTTCCAGGTAGCCGCCCTCGTATTGATTCGCGGCAAGTGCTCCGCCCCAAAGAAAATTCTTCGGAAATGCCATAACAAATCCGTTACTGAGAACTTATAAAAAGTTGTAAACTTTTATGTCCCATTCCTTCTTCTAACATAAAAGTCAATCAGTAACGGTATTCACCTCCTTTTAAATTTTAGACTGTTTTATAACCTTTTATAAGATTTCTTTAGCTGTTGCAAGCCTTCTAGAATGGGAACGAATTAACCACAGAAATATTTTTTACGTCGTCAATCTTGACGTTGTAGCCGCCAACTAGCCTATCGCGTTCAAAATTAATTTCGGCGTGTTTCAAATAGTCGTCGACAGTAAAATTATTCGGTCTGAATTTTTCTTTCAAAGTCATATATTCGCCACTTGTCGAGTCTCTGAAAAGACCGTATTGCCCGCCTATAATCATTTCGCGGAAGAAACAATCTTTGAATTCGCAATCGTGGACAATAAATTTATTAACGTCACCTATAAAGACTAAAATTCCGCGGTCAATATACTGCGAAAAAATTGTTGCTGTGCCTTCGCGATAGTCAATGAGATTGTTAATTATGCTTAAGAATTTGCAACCAATAATTTTGACGGTACCGACTTGCTTGAATGAGAGCAACCTAATTTCATCGGGAAAAGAATATTCATTGTCACGAACGTTAAATTCCATAATCTGCTTGTCAGTCCAATTTTCAAAGCGGCAATTTTCAAACTCGGCGATTGTCGTCTCATTGATATTAAATGAAAATTTTTTGTTATGTAAGTAAATGTTGCGGAAGTGCACAATTTTTTTGTTGTTCAAAGTCAGCGGGTGTTGCAACTCGTTCGTAACTTCGCGCTCGGTTTCAAAGTCCATGAAGAAAGTATCCGCCGCCTCAACGAAAAGATTTTTGCAACTCTGGCGAAGATAAGGTAGGAACTCAAAGCAATTCACGTGCTGGAACTTTTGCGAGAAATTTTCTTCGCGATTGATGACAGCCTTGACGATTGAAAGAATTTCGCTCAAACCGTCCGTGCCAGTGGTGAAGACATTTGCCAAGCCTGCAATATATTCCGACATTTGCGCGGCATCTTTTGCGTACAAAATTTGCATGGTTAGCGCGTCGAAGAGCAACAGATTCTGCAAGTTGTGTTGTTTGAGTGTGACAGAATAATCGTTTAAAATTTTTTCGTCAATTAAGAGACTGCGCCGAAAAATTTCCTGCATATCGGGCGCGACGGATAACACCGCCGCAATTTTGCATACATAAGCCAACGGATTATCTCTTGTCTCGTCGAATTGCCCCGCCGTCTCTGCAATCGACATTAATAACGTTAAATAAACATCTTGCGCATATTCGTCATCGATTGTTGAGAGTAAATGATTTTGCGTTTCATGAACCGACGCCATAAATTTATTTAAGCTGTCGGCATCGCGAATCAATTCCTGAACTGTTTTCAATGTAAGCTCCCCTTCATGACATCAAGCAAAATATTTTTATAACCCGTACCGCCCGGCGATTGACTCAGCGCGGGATTGACTTCTTGCAATTCGCGTTGCATTTTGGCAAGAAAATTGTTGTCGGTCGCAATATTATTTCGTTCGAGCATTTTTTTTACAAGGGATGAGGGGTCGCTGATTTTGTCCTCTAACAATTCGATTTCGGAAGGCTCTGGCATTTTAATACCGACTCTGTCAGCTACGAATTTAATTTCGGTGAAAAATTGTTGCTGAAGGTCGTAAAGTTGTTGCCGCAGTTCTCCAAACTTTTTAATGCTCGCCTTAGTGTTAGTCACCAAGTCTTCTAAGCAATCGCTAATTTCCGTGTTATCGCCGACGAAAGTTAAAGCTTGATTCAAACGAGAAAGTTGACGTTTGGCATTGAATAAGCTGTCGTCGTAGAAATTCTTGCAAGCAATGAATAATTTTTTGAAGTTATAGGCGAAATCGGATTCAAATTGTTTTTTATTAAGGCGGGATAAAATTTCCATAATGTCAGCTCTGTCGCAAACGGTCTTTTCGCGTCGAGAATATGTAAAAATTCCTTCGTAAACTATGCCTTTGAGGTCGAGAGCCGATTTAACATTTTGAACGACGTCAGCCAAATCGTTTTGATTCGCTACTTTATCAGCCTTGTTAATGATAATCAACTTTAGGATATCTTTTTCGAGTCTTGCTAAGAAATTCAAATCATCAATGCTGATAGTTCCTGCGTCGGCGGAAATGAACCACAAAATGTAATCGCTGGCATTGAGCTGGCTACGTGCAATTTTTTCGTCGGTTTTGGCGGAATAATTTTCGCTGTCCGGCTTTGAATAACCGGGCGTGTCCAGAAATGCTATGTTTGAGTAAGCTTGTTGCGGCGTTGATACGAAGATACTTTGCAACAAATGCCCTAGAGTTAGTTCACTCGACGAATTTTCATCTTCGCCGAATCCGTGAGCAATGGTCCTTACGTCCTGAATTTGCATTTCGATTTTTGCCGAGAAGACATTGACCGCGCCGGCGTGTTCATTTTCGCCGTTAATGATATAAGTCGGGACTGAAGTAGAAGGATTTATATCCGTCGGCAAAATTCGCTTGTTGCCTAAAATGGTATTCAGGAATGTAGATTTGCCGCTACTGAATCCGCCGCCCAACGCTACAATTTTCTTTCCGATGAGCTGATTAAAAAGCAGGAAATCATAGAACTTGCTGTAAAGGTACTCAAAATCGAAGTAAAGTTCGGGGAAATTGGGTGGCGCATTTTTTTCGAGGGTGTTGGGGATTTTTTCTTTGATAATCTTTTCGATTCGCGACACATCGAAAGGCAAATTTTCGCTACTGTCCGCAGCTACAACAATTTTTTTTAGCAATTCGAGTTCGTTTTCTTTCATTAATTTACTACCTCAATTCATAATTGTATTAGCAGACAGGATATTGGTGACGATTTCCAAATCTTCGTTCATGGCTTTTAATTTTTCTTCTTTGGAAGTCGTTTCAATTTCCAAGTTAGTTGTAATCTCGGCAAGAATTTTTTCTTGATCTTGAATCTTTTGTTGAGAGTCTGCTTCAATTTGAGCATTAATGTTATCAACTTGTGAGTAAATACTTTGCCTTATCGAATCGCCGACTTGTGCGGTAATCTGAGGAATAAGTTCACTATGAACTTTACGGCGTATTTGCATACGTTGATCGTTCTGGCGACTTTCTTCTCGCTTTGAGCTGAAAAATAAACTGGCTACTATTCCAATTAAAGCCGCCACAGGTCCGCTAACCGCAAGTCCGAAGGCTCCTAATACTTTTGGGACGAGATTTTTGACTGCACCAGCTACTACAGTTTGAATAGCCGTTTCAACTGCAAAATTTCTCTCATCGATTTTCAAATCTAAATTTGTATTTATGTCCAAGTGTATGTAGTTGTTTATCTTTTCAACATATCGTCTGAATTTGGGAGCGAATTCGTTTTGCATGGAAGAAAGAACGGTTTCGCGAATTATGGAATTGACTTTGCTGTTTATATCAGAATTATTCATTAACGCAATTTCTAAACTTGACGCTGAATTGTAGAGAAATTCGGTAACTTTAGATTGAATACTATTTATGCAACTTTCCATTTGTCCAGAGAATTCTTGTTTTGTTTTATTAAGCCGCGCTTTCAGCTCTTCTAAATTCCGACGGCATTCTTCTTTTTTGTATTCGAGTTCCGAAGGAGTTAAATCTGTCTGACGTATTATGGAACGCAAATAATTCGCTAAACGTTCTGCTTCAATCTGAACGATGTCATTGACTTTTGCGACAAAAATTGCATGGCTATTAGATTCGATTTCTTGTAAAACCTCGGCAAATGGTTCAATCTCAATAAATCTGCCTTTTGCATTTGTACAATATATTTTAACGTCTTTTAAGTCAAGATAATCTTCAGCATTGTGTTTAATGTTTAGGATACACTCTTCAAGTTGTGATTCTGTTACGGAGCGGGACTTAGTTATTACGATATAGACAGACATTGTGTGAATTTTGAGTTCGCGCAAGAAATTTGCAATACTTTCGGGAATCACGGGTTCAGTTGCCGCAAAAGTTAAAATATAAGCGTGACTTTCCGGCAGGTATTCATCTATGGCGCGATTATGCAATTCAACTCCGGAATCAAAGCCCGGCATGTCAACAATCTTAACCGTACTTATAGATTTTAAGAAGGCATTGTCAAGCACAAGTTGGATTTTTGAAGTTTTGCCTGCACTAAAAGTTTTTGTTCATATATTCGACTATGGTGATTTCATCGCTATGACCTTCGTTGTCGACGATAAAAATTTTGTCCGTAGCACCATAAGTAATTTCTGTAGGAACGGCAGTTTCTGGCGTCAAGTCTACTCCGAGATAGAATTTATTGAATTGATTTTTTCCAATTAAAGAATTCAGCAGGGAACTTTTACCCGTGCTGAATTTGCCGACAATAGGGGTTATTACTCGAAAATCATCTAAATTGCTTAAGGCATTTTTAAAATTTTCACTTAATAACTGATATTTCTCTTGTAAATTGTAAATAAGTTGTATATTTTTAACGCAAGGTTCATTCTTAATGTTCAGACTCAATTTTATAATCCTCCCATATTTATTAGTTACTTACATTGCCCAGATTAAATTATTATTTTTGCCACCGTAGAACAGAATACCTTTTTTCTACTTGTTCGACAATCTCTGCACCGTTATTCTCATAAGTAGTATACTCATAAAACCTCCTCCTTCCTCTATGTGCGACAAATAATTTTTGTTGATAGAAACTTTGTTGGCAAGGTCAACTTGAGTCAAGTTGCGTAACTTCCGGAAATAAGCAATTCTAAGCCCGATATATTGAACTTCTTTTAAACAATTGTCAATCTTTTCCATACGTTCACCTCGAACATATTCTAGCACAGAATCAAGAAAATAATGTGTACCACATAGATTAATTTTTTACCAGAATAGATACACCGAATCCCCTTTTAATGACATGAAATCAGAACTTTCACAAGATTGCTTCAGTGTTTAAGTTAAATCTTCACAAGGAGTTTCGTTATATAAACTTGGCAAACGAGATACCTCATAATAAAATGTGCAAAAGTATTAAACATTAATGTTAATCAAATATTAAGACTTGAATAAAAGCATTAGCTCTTAAAGAACTAGACTGTAGGCAAAAAGCATCTTTCAAGTAAATTGAGCTTGGGAGATGTTTTTTCATGTATAGGAAATCAAAATCAGCTTGGAAGCCAACGAGGCTAGCTGATTTATAACTAAACTCTTACACTGGACAGAAAACCCTTCGGCGCGTCAAAAACTTCTGCATGAATGGCAAAAAATTACCGATACTCAATATGTTATGTTTATCTATGTAATTGAGCCTTTCAACGGTTACAAAGATATTCGCTTTGACGTGAACGTTGTAAATACTGATTCTGAGTATGACGTCAGACCGATTGGCTATGTCGCGCCGACCAGTAGCGACGAATATAGAACGGCTTATCGGAGCATTTATGCCGGTAGTATAGATCATGCCATTATCATGCGTGACAAAGGTATTAGTTTGTTCGGCGATCATATAACTGCAATAGTTCCGATAAAAGATTCTGAAGACTTGGTTGAAGGGCTTCTTTGTGTTCAATAGCAATTAGATGAAATCGCCGAAGAAAAAATTCTTTTCCTAAAAAACGATTGCAACTACGCTGATTTATCTAATGTTGATGCTTTTTATCGTAAAACAATATCTGAAGTCAAAATTACTCAATCCTTTAAGTGCATTTACTCAAGGAGTCAAAGAAATTTCTGCAGACAATCTTGACAAGAAACTTGACATTAAAACGGGCGATGAACTTCAAAAGCTGGCGGAAGGATTTAACATGATGACAGATGAGCTAAAAACGCAAATGGCGAACTTAGCCGAAGTCACAGCTGAGCGCGAACGAATTGCCACTGAACTGGACGTTGCGCCGCGAATACAGATTAGCATGTTGCCGAAAAATTTTTCCGTTGATGAGCGTGTTGACCTTTTCGCGACGATGACTTCTACTAAGGAAGTTGAAGGTGATTTATATGATTTTTATAAGCTTGACGAAAATCATTTGTTTATCACGATAGCCGACGTATCGAGCAAGGTCGTTCCTGCCACGTTGTTTATGGTCGCTGCCATTACGAACTTGAGAAATTTTACCGCGTCGTTTAAAAACTCCGACGATTTAAAAATCGCGATTGAAAATACAAATGACAAACTTTGCAACAATAATGACGACGGACTTTTTGTCACGGCGTTTAGTGAAGTGCTTGATTTGACGACGGGAATTTTCCGTTATGTCAAAGCTGTGCATAATCCTGTGCTGTTTCGTCAGCGCGGCTGGGAAGATTGGCAATACGTTCAGCAAGAAATTCAACTTGAGGCGGGCGACACGACTCTTCTTTATACTGACGGCGTGACGGAGGCGATTGACTTGACGGGCAAAATGTATTCTCTTGAACGTCTGCAAAAATTTTTAAACTAGCTTAAAGAAAATTCTTCGGCAAAAGAAATTTTATTGGCAGTATATGAATCATTGCAAAAATTTTTCGGCGAGGTCGAGCAATCGGACGATAACATTCTCAAATTTAGAGCGTGTTGGTAAACGCTAAAGTTTAATCAAAAGTGCAGCAAGAAAAATAAAATTGAGAAAGCAGACAGCTAATTTGTTATAACGAGTGGCTATGCGGCGACTATTCTCATATAATGTTCGCGAGTTGGCTTTGTCGGGGATACTAACAATGCCGCCTTGCTCTTTAATAAAATCGCCAATACGAGCCGAAAAAAAAGCTTTGTCGCCCAAAACCGTTTTGCCCTCCAGTTTGACTTTACTCAAAAGTTCGGTTGCGCATTGACAATCATGAATCTGCCCGCCGGTCAATACCACATTCAAAACTTGCCGCCGCGCTACACTCCTATTGCTTGATTGCCATGTTTTTTCAGAGTCCCGGCGGCGTGCTGATGCACCTTGCATAAGGTTGAATCAATTTCAACGAGCAAGTATTTTTCCGTGTCGGATGCCAACACTTGTAAGATGTTATCGAAAACGTCGTCAGCGCACCATTTTCGGAATTTGTGATAAATGCTGTTCCAATTGCCAAATTGGGGTGGCAAGTCGCGCTATGCGGCTCCTGAAGACAATATCCATAAGATTGCGTTAAAGACCGTCAAAGGATTTAATCCTGGTGGCCCTGTCGACTTGGGCGCCGGTAACAGTGGTTCGATTATTTCTCGTTGCGCTTTTGTAAGGCAGTAGCGTTCGTGGTAAAATGAGTTTGACATAAGCACTTTCCTTTGGAGAATTTTTCAAATTCATTTTACCAAAGATTTTGCTTGTGTTTTATTTTTGCACTTTACCAACACTCTCAGTATATACGTCGTTCAGTGGAAATGCAACTCCAAATGATTGGGCATAGTGTCATAAAGTCAGTCATCACAAGTGGATAAAAGTTGGCTAAATAAGTTGGTTAAAAAATTTTAATGAATGGAGGCGCAGATAATCTCTGTGACCTCTAAATTTTTAGTCGGGAGTGAAACAAAAAATGTCACATACTTTCAAAGACCTCAAAAAGAAAGTGTATCGCGTTTTGAACAAATTTTTGTATAGGAAGAAAGTTGTAGAATTGATAGTGAGATAGGAGCTCGTAGGACACATACCAACAGAGGAATTCGGAAAGGTTAGAGTTGAATATGAAATTTTAGAAGGAAGTTTTTCAGGAGAAAAAATTCAAGATATAGAAGACCATGAAAAAGGCGCAACTGATTCTGATGACCTGGCTTTCACAGAAGTGAACAACACGGAAGGTATTTACATTCTGTTCTCTCTAATTTTCGTCATGGCGTTTTTTCGTAATATGCATAAACATTTTCAAATTGAGTTAAAGCAATGAAGCATGCACTATGATTTTTATTAGGGATTGTTGGTAAAGTCAAGTAAAAGAACAGAATAAAATTCGTGTTTGAAGTCCCCAAAAAAGTCGGACGCCCGTCGCTTAATCCCCGAATCGTCTTCAACGCCCTCATGTGGATACTTAAAAGCGGAGCGCGTTGGCGCGATTTACCTGCTCGTTACGGTAATTGGCACAGCATTTACCACAAATTCCGTCTTTGGTGCTCTCTCGGTTTATTTGACCGCCTGCTCAAAGTTATCAACGCCGACGCAAAGGACGCTATCTTGCTTGAGATTGATTCCACTTTCTGCAAAGTGCATAAGAGTGCGTGCTGCGCACTGAAAAATCAAGCAATAGGAGTGTAGCGCGGCGGCAAATTTTGAATGTGGTATTGACCGGCGGGCACGTTCACGACTCAGAACCGGCTATCGAACTTCTTAAGGGCGTTACACTCAAGGGTAAAACAATTCTTGCGGATATTTCGACTCCTGCCTCTATAAGCAACGCAATATTGTTGAGCGCTTCTTTCAGCGAATTAAAAATTACCGTCACGTTGCCACGCGCTTCGACAAATTGGCTCTTTGCTTTGAGAATTTCGTTTTACTTGCTTCTTCTGTTATTCACTTTTAATTTACCAACAAACCCCAATAATTCTCGCCGCTTGAGCAAAGATTATGAAATTCGTACTGCCTCTGCTGAAGCTATGATTAAACTTTCTCATATTCACACTTTACTAAAACGCCTGTGAACACGTCTTCTAAGCTTCCGTTTTTCTGCGTGGTATCGCCGATGAGCATTTTTGCGGCATTGGCGGCGGTGCGCCTCTTTATAACATTTGTCCGAACAGTATTTATATCGCCCGTCCGAAATTTTTAAAGCAACCATTTCTTTCATTTCGCGCAACGTGTCCATTTCTTTGCGTAGTCGCTATATTTTTGCATTTAAGTTAACCGCGCTTGCTGTTCTTCAAATGTCATCATAATTATTGCCGCTTACTTATATCACCGTTGAAAGTACCGCCCAAAACGCTCATAAGCATGGGATTGCCAGTACCAATATTGCTATAGTAAATATAGTAACTGCCACAATTAAAATGGTCGAGTTGATATTTAAATTTTTGTCCGTTAATCTTATTAATTTATTGTACCAATTTTTACCTGGAGTGGAGCACCCACTTTTTATTTCGAGTAATGATTGCCCACTAAAATTATTTTAGACAAAAAAAATGGTATAGAGCAGATGGAAATTTTTCTTCCGAAACGCAACATTTCATTGCAAATATATGACACAAACTAAATAAGCAAAACAATAATTTTTTTATTTACGCTGAAATTTTTGACCGATGACGAGCTTTAAACGTTCAGCTTCGCCGCTTGGCAATTCAAGTGCTCCCCATGCTCCAAAGCAAAAACTTATTCCCAGCCATGGAGTTAAGTCGCGCACAATTTTTTTTATGCAAAAGTTTTCGTTCAGATAAATTACGTCGATTGCAAAGCGCATAAAAAGCATATGCACACTATTACACGGCGCAAGCAATAAACCATTTCCCGCCTCAAGTCGCCTACGGAACATAAGCCCGCGCAGACGTTTTAAAAAATTATCGGCAAGTTCAATCTTAAGCGTTGCACCGTTGATTAAAAATTTTTCCACGCCAAATCACCTTGAAATTTTAGCTAATGCCAAAAGAGCAAGCCCAATCGCAAGCACGACAAACAAAACCGGCAGAGCAATAAAAAACATCAGCGCGGCAAAAGCCAATCCGATTAAAAGTGCTCCAATTTGTGCAAGGCGATTGCCGTTTAGCACAGCGCGAACAAACGAACCCAAAATCCGCGTAAAAATATTTGAATTGCTGTAGCTCACATAAGTTTTGTAAGTTTTTCGCGTGTTGAAGTTGTATTCGCTAAAATTTTCTTCAGAAGAACGACTTCCTTGCGTTGAGTCCGCGTCAATCGTCACGCCGTTGAAAAATTTTTTCTCCGTGCGCGTCATTTCGCGGACATTGCCTTCATTATCTTGCATTTAATCTTTCCTCCAATTTTTTTACGTAAAGTTCGCGAAAATTTTTATACGAGCCTAATCCTTCGCGAATCACACGAACTTTATAGCCGAGAGCAGAAAGTTTTGATTGCCATGAATTTTTTTCGCCAGCAATATCTTCCGTCACGTGAACGCCGCCATTAAATAACAGTGGTGCTAACAAAATTTTATCTGCGCGGGAAATTTTTAATCGTTTAACAACGTCGACGAAATTCGGCGTGTCATTCTCCTCGATAACTCCGACGTGGACTTTATCGCCCGCTAATCGCTGTAAATTTTCATAAACGGGATTGTGTCTATGTGGCGAGCCGTGCCCAATTAAAATTAAATCCTCGTCAGTGTCGTTTTTAAAACAGTCAAGTATCGTCGCCAAAATTTTTTTGTCAATCGGTTCACTCATTATCGGCGGAATTATTTCAACGTCCTCTGCCGCGCAGATTTTTATTTTATTGTCAAACTCTTCGCCGGGCGTTAAATGTGTTGGCAATAAGATTATTCTCTTAGAGCCTTTGACGCGAAGTTTATAAATTTCTTCGGCGGGTTTAGGGATAAAAATTCCTCGCCGCGATAATTTTTTTATCATAAAGTTCGACGTGAACGCTTGCCGCACTTCATACGCGGGAAAATTTTCTTTAATCTCCGCCGCCAATTTATCAAAAATTTTTTCGCGAATCGAATCATCTGCCGAACCGAAACTTGCTAAAATAATTGCGTCAACCACTAATTTTTTCGACCTCCGCGGCAATCTTGTTGCAAATCCTGTTGAGCTGATTTTTATCGGGACCTTCTGCCATAACTCGAATCAAAGGTTCTGTGCCTGAAGGTCTAACTAAAATCCTACCAGTCGTTCCAAGCTCCGTTTCGCCCTCAGCAATGGCCAGTTTAACCGTCTCTGAATTTTGGCAAGCCTCTTTGTTGCGAACTTTGACATTCAATAAAACTTGCGGATAAGTCGTCATCAGCGCGTTGAGTTCACTCGCCGTAGCTTTAAATTTTTTCATAGCAGTTAAGACTTGCAATGCCGTTATCAAGCCGTCGCCAGTTGTCGAGTAATCCGAAAAAATTATGTGTCCAGATTGTTCGCCACCGAGCCTGTGATTATTCGCCAACATATTTTCTAAAACGTATCTGTCACCGACCGCCGTAATCTCGTAACTCAAGCCCAGCTCCGTCAATGCTTGCCGAAAACCGATATTTGACATGACAGTTGACACGACAGTTTTTTTTGGAAGTGCGTCGACTGTAAGCATAAGTTTAGCGCAGATAATCATAATGTGATCTCCGTCGATAACATCTCCGCGTTCATCAATGCAAAGACACCTGTCCGCGTCGCCGTCGTGCGCAATTCCAATATCCGCGTGATTACGAAGAACTGCCAGCCGCAAATTTTCCATGTGCGTGGAGCCGCAGTAGTCGTTAATGTTAACGCCGTTAGGTTTATCGCCAAGCAAAATTAATTCCGCGCCGAGCCGTTCCAAAACAGTTGGCATTGCCTTATAAGCCGCGCCGTTTGCACAATCTAAAGCAATCTTCATGCCGTCGAAACGTTCAGAGGTCGTGTTCATTACGAAACTTATATAATCCTCTAAAAGATTTTGGCGATATTCAAGCCGCCCGACTTCCTCTCCCGTCGGACGCGAAAAATCTTTGCCGCTTTCCAATTCGCGAACAATTTTTTCAATCTCGTCCTCAACTTTATCCGGAAGTTTATAGCCATTGCCGCCAAAAAATTTTATCCCGTTGTCGTGAAAGGGATTGTGCGACGCGCTGATTACAATTCCTGCCGCCGCGTGAAGTTTTCTTGCCAAATAAGCTACAGCCGGTGTTGGCACTACGCCCGCCAAAATTGCTCGGCCGCCCGCCGAACATATTCCCGCGACTAATGACGCCTCTAACATTTCTCCAGAAATTCGCGTATCTCGTCCGATTAAAATTTGCGGTGCGCCTTCGGAATGTTCGCCGAAATAAATCGTCGCCGCTCGACCCATTTTATATGCCAACTCCGGTGGTAATTGTGTATTCGCCTCGCCGCGCACGCCGTCCGTACCAAATAATCTTGCCATTAAATTTCCCTCCGCTCAAAAAATTTTCCACGCTATTTTAGCTGTTATCGCACGTCAACGCAACTGTTGTTAGCTAGTATGTGTTGGTAAATTATAAACAGCGAAAGATAAAATTCCAGAAGCAAATATTGAGCTTATAGTATCTTGTAGAAATTTCTTTTAGCGTTGAAAAAAATATTTCATTATTTATAAGTTCACTGAGCATGGCGTAGTATTCTTTTGCTTGTTATTAATAAACATTCATGCTAAAATGAATTTAATAAATAATCGATTTGCTGAATTCAGCACTATAAGCCGTTAAACAAAATGGAATAAAGTTCAAAGCCATAAAAAAATAATTTTCTTTAAAAGAAGTAGCGAAATAAATTTTGGGCGAGGTGAGGTATATTGTTTAAATTCGGGAAAAGCACGGGCGAACTTTTTACGGAGCTTAAGGAGGAAAAAAATCTTGCGAATTGGCGCAATCAAAATCGAGAAGAATTTGCTTTGCCGCTTAACGAATACTTAAAAAAATTAATGGCAGAAAAAAATTTGGAGCGGGCGGAAGTCATAGAACGTTCGGGCTTGAATCGCGAATACGCATATCATATTTTTTCCGGCGAAAGAAAAAACCCATCGCGCCCAAAACTTTTGGCATTGGCAGTGGCGATGGGTTTAAATTTAGACGAGGTGCAATATTTATTGAGATATGCGCAACAGGGCGTCTTATATCCGCGCAACGCATGGGACGCCGTAGTAATTTCGGCAATCGAACAAAAATTATCCGTCATGCAAACAAACGAACTCTTATACAGTCTCGGCGAAACAATTTTTTTGGGATAATAAAATTTAGGAGAGATATAGACATGGGCAATAAACTTAGGTTAGAAAAGTTGCAAGAACTAATCAAGCAGGAAATGAGCAAAATGCTTTTAAAGGAACTCAAAGACCCGCGAATCGGCTTTGTGACAGTGACTGATGTTGAGATGACGGGCGACTTGCGCGAGGCGAAAATTTATGTCAGCGTAATGGGCGGCGAGGAACAAGTTAAAAGTTCTTTGGAAGGCTTGAATAGCGCGTTGGGATTTGTCCGTAGGGAAATTGGGCAGAGGATTCGCTTAAGGTTCACGCCGGAAATTTCTTTTGCGCTCGACACGTCGCTTGATTATGGCGACCATATTCAAAAGCTTTTGTTGCAAGTGGAAGGAGATACGAAAAATGTTGATAACGCTAAAGGAAGCGGCGCAGAAAATCAAAGCCGCGAATAAAATTTTAATAACTGCGCACATTCAACCCGACGGCGACGCAATCGGCTCGACGTTGGCTTTAATGCAAATGTTGCGTGCTTTGGGCAAGTCCGCGCAGATTTTTATTGACGATACTGTAAGAAAAAATTTGCATGCCCTGCCACATTTTGAAGAGATTCGCCGACCAAAAGACGGAGAAAAATTCGACGCGGATTTAATGATTATCCTCGACACATCGCTTGATAGGATCGGCAACGTTAGCAAGCTGACTGACGCGCCGATTTTAAATATTGACCACCATGTAACTAATAGCGGCGAGGGCGTTGAACTTTACGTTGAGAAAAAGGCGGCGGCGACTTGCGAAATTATTTTCAAGCTTGCCAGTGAACTCGACTCGCAAATCACGCCGGAAATCGCCACTTGTCTTTATACGGGCTTAGCAACGGATACCGGTTTTTTCCAATTTTCCAACACTCGCGCAGAAACTTTAGCCGCCGCGTCGAAGTTGATAACTTATGGTGTAAAT
This sequence comes from uncultured Selenomonadales bacterium, assembly GCA_946408355.1. Taxonomy (GTDB): domain Bacteria; phylum Bacillota; class Negativicutes; order Selenomonadales; family Selenomonadaceae; genus Quinella. The sequence goes on along the minus strand of CAMJRX010000015.1, from coordinate 3,095 downwards.
CCGCATTTTATTTCCGAACAGTTGGAGAAAAAATCTTTAGCGGAAGTGCGCGGGCTTAGTGCGGCTTTGAACTCGTTAAAAATGTTTTACGACGACAAAGTTGCAGGCATGTTTATTAATCACGAGACGGCTAAAACTTTCGACTCGACAGAAGGCTTTATCGACGAAATTCGCGTGATTGATAGCGTCGACGTGGCGTTTCTTATCACGGAAAAAGCTCCGAAAGTTTGTCGTGTAAGTATGCGTTCAAAAGGCGTCAACGTTGCGCAAATTGCTGATAAGCTTGGCGGCGGCGGACATATTCGGGCGGCGGGTTGCACACTCAAGACGACACTTTCAGAGGCAGAAAAAATTTTAGTTGAGGCAATCGGCGAGGCATTATGAGCGACGGATTTATAAATTTAAACAAACCTTCGGGCATGACTAGCCACGACGCAGTTAACCATGTTCGGAGGATTTTTTCTACGCGCAAAGTTGGACATGCAGGAACGCTTGATCCGGCGGCTTGCGGTGTTTTGCCGATTGCGATTAATCAAGCGACAAAGTTTATTGAATACCTTGCCGACTGCGACAAAAGTTATCGCGCTGAAATTTTATTTGGAACGGCAACTGATAGCGGCGACTTAGACGGAAAAATCATTGCCCGCGCAGAAAATTTTAATATGCCAACTATTGACGAGCTTAATGAGGCACTAAGAAATTTTGTTGGAGAGATTGAGCAGACGCCGCCAAAATTCTCCGCGATAAAAATTCACGGCCACAAAGCTTATGACCTCGCCAGAAAGAATTTTGAATTTGACATGCCGCGCAGGCTTGTAAAAATTTTTCGGCTTGAGCTTATAAATTTAGATAAAAATTCGGCGACGATTGAAATTGATTGCGGCAAGGGTACTTATATTAGAAGTTTAGCGATTGACATTGGCGAACGATTAAACTTGCCTGCGACGCTGAAAAATTTGATTCGATTGCGAGTTGGCGATTTTGATTTAAAAAATTCGTTGACGTTTGACGAGATAAAAAAATTCGGCGCGGATTGTCTCCTGCCGATTGAAGATTGCTTGAATCATTTGCCGACGTTTGAACTTAACAAACGGCGAATTCGCGCTTTTATGAACGGTTTACCAACGACTGTTAACGCGCCCGACGAAAAAGTTTTAAGGATTATTTCGGGCGGAAAATTTTTGGGCGTCGGACAGATTGAACTCGGCGAGCTTAGGTCATTAAAAATAGTTGTATAACAACGCAAAAGCGCGGGGAACAAAACCTCGCGCTTGAATTTTCTTATTGGTGCGGTTGATGAGACTTGAACTCATACGCCTTGTGAGCACTGCCCCCTCAAAGCAGCGTGTCTGCCTATTCCACCACAACCGCTTGTTATGGTGCGGTCGATGAGACTTGAACTCATACCCCTTGTGAGGACTGCCCCCTCAAAGCAGCGTGTCTGCCTATTCCACCACGACCGCATATTCAATTATTGGTGCGGCAGAGAGGACTTGAACCTCCACGGGGTTGCCCCCACTAGCGCCTGAAGCTAGCGCGTCTGCCATTCCGCCACTACCGCATGAATTTGTTAAATATTTTCGTTCAACCAATCAACGGCACTTTCGGGCAAGAAACCGCGATAGTCGTCGCCCATTTCCGTGATAAGAATAAAGTCGCCGTCATACAGGTGTTGAACTAAATCTTCGTGAACGTCATTTGCCGAGCCATCTGAACATACAAACCACAGATTATCAAAAATCTGACAATAACCATCGTATTCTTGCAATGCATCAACGAAGTCGTCGTAATCTTGATTTTCCATGTTATCTTCGTCAATTTGATACGCTACGAGATAAACCGACATTGAAATTCACTCCCTAAGAAAAACTTGGTGCCGAGGACCGGAATCGAACCGGTACGAGATTTTACTCTCGCAGGATTTTAAGTCCCGTGCGTCTGCCAGTTCCGCCACCCCGGCGAGTGGAGCGGGTGATGGGAATCGAACCCACGTGATCAGCTTGGAAGGCTGGAGCTCTACCATTGAGCTACACCCGCATGGAGCCGGCTATAGGACTTGAACCTACAACCTGCTGATTACAAATCAGCTGCTCTGCCAATTGAGCTAAGCCGGCATATATATATCTAAATATCTTTTTCAAGAAATCTATTTAATAAACCTAAAAGTTCTTTTGCCATATGCTCATTTATTTCTATCTGTTGACTTACTTTACCTTCATATTCTCTATCAGCACTTCCATAAGTTTCAATATGAAAAAGTCTTTCACCATTTAAAGAAGTAACATTGTATTTTCCCCATGTATCTGTTAAACGAGAAGTAGCTTCGTAATTGCCTTTTTCAAGGTGTTTCAAAATAGCCAAAATATCCACCTCATAAATAATACTACATAAAATCGGATGGTGCCTCAGAGCGGAATCGAACCACTGACACGGGGATTTTCAGTCCCCTGCTCTACCAACTGAGCTACCGAGGCGCAACGTGACGTTGCATCCAGTGGACGCGTCTAAGTATTTAATCCTTTAAACTTTTAAACCGCACCTTGATGTTGTCACAATCTATAAAGCAAACGTTAATTTTCAAATGGCGACCCGGATCGGACTTGAACCGACGACCTCCGCCGTGACAGGGCGGCATTCTAACCAACTAAACTACCGGGCCAAATTTTATTGGTGGGCGATGACAGGCTCGAACTGCCGACCCCCTGCGTGTAAAGCAGATGCTCTTCCGGCTGAGCTAATCGCCCTTATAAAAATGGTGACCCGCCGGGGAATCGAACCCCGAACCTACTGATTAAGAGTCAGTTGCTCTACCAGTTGAGCTAGCGAGTCATATTATCAGATATGGCTGGGGCAGCTGGATTCGAACCAACGATGCGGGAGTCAAAGTCCCGTGCCTTGACCGACTTGGCTATGCCCCAACTCCTTTTAAAAAAAATGGCTCCCCGGACTGGACTCGAACCAGTGACTCCCTGATTAACAGTCAGGTGCTCTACCGACTGAGCTACCGAGGAATATTTAGCGGCAAATACCTACTCTACCGGGGCGTCGCCACCCAAGTACCATCGGCGTATGAGTGCTTAACTACCGTGTTCGGA
>CAMJRX010000014.1 GCA_946408355.1 uncultured Selenomonadales bacterium | reverse complement strand
GAAAATGTCTGGGTTACAAATCACCGTGGGAAGTTTGCTTTTCAAAGTCATTGCACTTCATTTGACAATTCGCGCAATAAAAAAAAAGAGCGGTCATCGTGACCGCCCAAAAATTTTTATCTTGCGTGCCGCATAGAATTTACCGGAATATTGGCGACGAGCGCAACCGAATCAGAATCATTTTCCAACGCAATTTCCATTTCGGTGCGATTTATGTTCATGTATTTTGACAGGACGCTGATAATTTCTTCTTTAATTTTTTCCATAATCTCCGGCGAAATGCTAGCGCGGTCGTGAATCAGCACGACTTGCAAACGCTCTTTGGCGACCGCCCCCGATTTTTTTTCGGACATGCCGAAGACTCTTTTTAAAACGTCAAGCATAGACAGCCCTCCTTACAGCAAGCCGAAAAGTTTTTTCAGCCGAGCAAAGAAGCCTTCCTTCTGCGGCTTGAGGAACGGGACATTTTCGCCACACAGTCGAGCGACGATATTTTTATACGCCTGCCCAGCCGTCGAGTTGCTCATTGTTATAACGGGTTCGCCCCTGTTCGTCGCGACTACAACGTTTTCGTCGTCGGGAACTTGTCCAATGCACACAACTGATAAAATTTCGTCAATATCGCCCATGTCAAGCATATCGCCTTTTTCGACCATTTGAGGACGAATTCGGTTGACAATCAGCTTGACATTTTCTTTATCTGCGCGACCGAGTTCACCGATAATTTTATCCGCGTCGCGAACGGCAGAAATTTCCGGCATAGTAACGACAATCGCAGTATCAGCGGCGGCTATAGCCGTTTTAAAGCCTTGCTCAATGCCAGCGGGACAGTCGATTATTATAAAATCGAATTCTTTTTTCATCTCGTCGCAAAGTGTAACGAGCTGTTCAGGATTGACAGCGGATTTGTCCTTAACTTGCGACGTTGGCAACAGATAAAGGTTTTCGTATTTTTTATGACGGACGAGAGCTTTTTTATAAGCAACGCGCCCGCTCGTCACGTCGACAAGATCATACAAAATGCGATTTTCCAAGCCGAGCAAAAGGTCGAGATTGCGGAGTCCAGTGTCCGTGTCAATCAAGGCGACTTTGTTTCCGCGCATTGCGAGCCCGACGCCGATATTCGCTGTGGTAGTCGTTTTGCCGACGCCGCCTTTGCCCGACGTAATTACTAAAATCTTACTCATATAATTTACCCTTCCATAGAAAAAATTTTATCGCGCAACCGGTTCAAAGATAATCATGTTATCCTTAATCATGGCGCGTTCGGCTTGATTGGTTTTAATGTCTTCGTCGGGAGCGCGAGCAATCAAGTCGGCAATGCGAATCTGCGCGGGCATAAGTCTATCTGCCACAACGCACGCCGTTTTGTCGCCGAAAGCCCCCGCATGAACAAAGCCTCTGCACGTTCCGCGAATATCAATCGAACCGCCCGCGATAACTTGTGCACCAGGATTGACATTGCCGCAAATCAACACAGAGCAATTAGCTTTGACTTCCTGCCCGCCGCGAACCGTGCGATTTATAACCATCATTTTTTGCGCTTCCTCGACGCTCTCTTTAAATTTCTGCGCGGAAGCTTTGGAAGAATTATCGCGGGAGGGCGGCGCAAGATTCGGACGTTTCAACTCGGTACTGAAAAGCATTCCGTGCCGATGAAACATGCGACGCAGAGCCTCGTTCTGTTCTTCAGCAAAGTAACCTTTGGGAACGAAAACCGTCGTCCCGCGCATAAAGAAACCGTTACCCGATTGGAGCTTGTCCAAAAGATTTGCCTGCACGTCGTCGAAACTCGCGCCTTTTGCGAACGTCAGCTGCAAGCCGTATTTAAGCCCCTTAATCGTAACTATATCACTCATGTTTATCACCGCCTATGAATTAAAAATGATTCCTCGTGCATTATACATAATCTATCGCCGCTTGCCAATATTTTTTACAGATTTTTTTCAGTGATTTAAAAGGGTGCAAAAAATCTCCGCGAAGTTTTCATGAGGATATTTTTCGGTTATTGAAAATTCCTTGTACAAAATTTTTTTTGAGTAAAGGGAAAATGCCCATTGCGTCGAAGTGTGATTACATGAGACAGGTATTAAGTACATTCAAGGAAAGTTGGAAAATTTTTCTGGCAGTCGCGGCAGTTTTATCATTGCAATTAATTTCAGCGGGACAGTTCAATTTATGTGGAGCAGTTCTGACAGGTGCGTTGTTAAATTTTTTTTATTTCTTGTCGACAGCCGCCCGCTTGAAAGTCGTAGCAAATTCGCCCGCCGCGCAAGCTAAAAAAATTATGTTAATCGGATTGCTGTTGCGGCTTGGAATGGTTTTCGTAATTTTAGCGATCACCATTCACATTTCCACAGAACTTTTCTTGGCAACGGCGATATCGTTCGGCGTATTTTATGCGACATCGCTATTTGTCCTGGCTCGCTCCGAAGTTAAACGGAAGTTTTAATCGGTGATTTTTGTCACGGAAAAATTAATTTGCGCGTGTTATCTTGCGCATGAGATAAAAGGGGGTGAGACGCCCGACGCGAAAATTTTTTTGTAAGGAGGTGAATTTATGCATGAAATTGGTGTCCGCGAGACGGTAAATTTTCTTGGTTTGACGTTCAATATTGAGACGCTAAAAATGACGTGGCTGGCAATGGGCATTGTGATTTTGGTTGCGTGCCTCGCTACACGAAATTTAAAAGTCGTCCCGCAAGGTTGGCAAAATTTTGTTGAGATGATTATCCTCTGGTTGCATGACCAAATCGACGCAATGATGGGTAAACGCGGCAGAATGCTTGCGCCGCTTATCGTCGGGCTGTTCATGTTTTTGTTGGCTAGCAACTTAATCGGACTTGTGCCGCTCATGGCGTCGCCGACAAACGATTTAAACACGACGCTTGGACTTGCGCTATTTGTAGTGTTTCTCGTGCACTGTCTCGGACTTTATTTTAAGCGGGGACATTATATCGCGCACTTTTTCCAGCCAACGCCGGTTTTCGTCGTAATCAACATGATTGAGGAAATCGCAAAGCCGATAACGCTTGCCTTCCGTCTATTCGGAAATATTCTCGCGGGCGAAATTTTAATCATCGTTTTGCTTAAGCTGATGCCAATTTGGATGCCGATACCGTCGGTAGCGTGGCTGGCGTTCAGTATTTTTATCAGCTGTGTGCAAGCGGTTATCTTCACTATGCTTAGCATGGCTTACCTTGCCAATGCGGTTAAGGAAGACCACGCGGAGTAGTGGCTAGTAGTTAGTGGTTATTGATTAGAATTTTTTTATAACTGTTAGGAGGATTTATTAACATGGAACATGCAATTATGGTAGCAGCAGCACTTTTGGGCGCAGGTATCACTATGGGTTTGGCGGCAATCGGCGCGGGCGTCGGCGACGGCTTAGTAACCAGCAAATTTATTGACGGTATCACTCGTCAGCCCGAAGCCAAAAATACGCTTTTCACTAACACGCTTATTTCCGTCGGCTTGATCGAGGCTATGGCGATTATCGCAACCGTTGTCGCGCTCATTATGCTCTACGCCAATCCGCTCCTCAGCTAAGGACTTCCCGCGTAAATCCCAAAACGAGGGGAGGAATTTATTTTGATTGAAATTAACGCAACGATTCTCGCGCAAATTCTCAACTTTTTAATCTTAGTCGTTATCTTGCGTGCAGTTGCTTACAAACCGGTTGCTCGCCTTTTGCAACAACGCTCAAATAAAATCAAGAACGACCTCGACAAGGCGGAGGCTGATCGTAAGGCGGCGGAACAAACTTTAGAACAATATAAAGTTCAGCTTGCCGACGCGCACAAAAAAGCTCAAGCAATCGTCGACAAGGCAAACCAGACCGCCCGTCAAGAACACGACGCCGCAGTTGAGGAGACACGCAAGGAAATCGAGCGCATGAAAATTTCTGCACAGGCGGAGATTGAAAGCGAACGTAATCGCGCTTTCGAGGAAATGAAGTCGCAGATTGTCACGTTGAGTTTGGCGGCGGCGGGTAAAGTCGTTTCCAAAAATATCGACACCAAAGAAAATGACAAGCTCGTCAATGATTTTATTTCCAAGCTCAATAAAGATATGTTTGTTGACTTAAAAAAGTGAGGTGCGGCAATGCTTAACATTCAGCTCGCCTCAAAATATGCTACGGCGATTTTCGAGATTGCTAAGGAAGAAAAAAATCTTGACGGCTACGATAAAGACTTGGGCAAAGTTCATTCGGACGTGTTCGCAATTCCTGAAGCCGTTAAATTTTTCCAAAATCCGCTCGTGCCTCAACAGGCGAAAAAAGATTTGCTTAAACGCGCCCTCGATAAAGAAGTTTCCCCAACCGTAATGAATTTCTTAATGCTCCTCGTCGATAAAAAACGTATCGGCGTCTTCAACGAGATTTACGATATTTTTACCTCGCTGAAGAATAAGGAGCAGGGAGTTTTAATCGCGGACGTGACGACGGCTTTTCCGCTCACGAAGAAACAACAGGACGCGCTCATAAAAAAACTTATGTCGCTGACGGGGCGCAAAATTAAAATCCGTCCGCATAAAGACGCATCCATTTTAGGCGGACTCATTTTAAAAATCGGCGACAAACTAATTGACGGCTCGGCGGCGGGTCGTTTACGTGCTTTGCAAACGGCAATGCGCAATTAAAGAGGTGAAGTCTAAGAAATGAAAATAAATCCTGATGAAATCACTGCGATAATCAAGGAACAGATTAAAAATTATAATGTCGACTTGAATGTTGACGAGGTCGGCACGGTCATTGAGATTGGTGACGGCATTGCGCACATTCACGGGCTTGATAAGGCTATGGCGGGCGAATTACTTGACTTCGGCGACGATATTTTTGGTCTCGTCCTCAACCTTGAGCAGGATAACGTTGGCGCGGTTATTCTCGGTCGCGATAACGAAATTAAAGAAGGCGCAACCGTTAAACGCACCGGCAGAATTATGCAAGTGCCCGTCGGCGAAAATATGATTGGGCGCGTCGTTGATGCGCTCGGTCGTCCGATTGACGGCAAGGGACCGATTCAAACGACTAAGGCACGTCCTGTCGAGTTTAAAGCTCCGGGCATTGCTGACAGAAAATCTGTTCATGAGCCGTTGCAGACCGGCTTAAAAGCTATCGACGCATTAGTTCCGATTGGACGTGGACAGCGCGAATTGATTATCGGCGACCGCGGCATTGGTAAATCGGCTATTGCAATCGACACGATTATTAACCAAAAAGGACAAAATTGTATTTGCGTTTACGTGGCGATTGGTCAAAAGGCGTCGACAGTTGCCCGCGTCGTGAAAACTTTGGAAGATCATGGCGCAATGGAATATTCAATCGTCGTTGCGGCTACGGCTGCTGATTCTGCGCCGCTCCAATATCTTGCGCCTTATGCGGGCGTCACGATGGCGGAATATTTCATGTACGAAAAGCACGGGCATTGCCTCTGCATTTACGACGACTTAACTAAACACGCTGCGGCTTATCGTGCAATGTCATTGTTGTTAAGGCGTCCACCCGGTCGTGAGGCGTATCCCGGCGACGTTTTCTATCTGCACTCCAGACTTTTGGAACGCGCCGCAAAACTTTCTGACAGATTGGGCGCAGGTTCGATAACTGCTCTTCCGATTATCGAAACGCAAGCCGGCGACGTTTCCGCTTACATTCCTACAAACGTTATCTCAATCACTGACGGGCAAATCATGCTTGAAACGGATTCGTTCTATTCGGGTATTCGTCCGGCTATCAGCGTTGGCTTGAGCGTGTCGCGTGTCGGCGGTGCCGCGCAGATTAAAGCTATGAAACAAGTCGCCGGTACAATGCGTTTGGACTTAGCCCAATATCGTGAGTTGGCGGCGTTTGCGCAATTCGGCTCCGACCTCGACAAAGCTACTAAAGCGCAACTCGACCGCGGCGCACGCATGGTTGAAACGCTTAAACAATCGCAATATTCGCCGTTACCCGTCGAAGATCAAGTTTTAACGATTTTCACAGCGGTTAGAGGATTTTTGGCGGATATTCCCGTCGATAAAGTTGTTACCTTCCACAACGATTTTATTAAGTTTATGCATACGAATCACCCCGACATCGGCAAGAAAATTGTTGAGAAGAAAAAACTCGACGACGCCCTCGAAGCCGAGATTAAGGCGGCAATCACCGAATTTAAAGAGACAGTCACCTACAAGGCTGAAAGTTGAGGCGGTGGCGTAAATGGCAAATTTACAACACATACGCCGCCGAATTAAAAGCGTTAAAAATATCCAGAAGATAACCAACGCAATGGACATGATAGCCCGTTCGCGGTTCAATGCGGCACGTGAGGCACTGCTTAGCAATCTTCCCTACGTCGCCAAAACTAAGGAAATTATGCGGCGGGTTATGGGGCAAATGCGCGGGCAAGAATACGAACACCCATTCCTTAAAACTCGCGCCGACCTCATAGCCGAACAGCAAGAGGGCGCAGGAAAATTTTTGTTCATAGTTATTGCGTCGGATAAAGGATTGGCGGGTTCGTTCTCAAGCAACGTTTTCAAAGCGGCGCACGATACGATTGAGTATGACGGCACCAGCGAAAATTCTTCTCTCGATGATGACGACGACGAAAATTTCCACAGGAAAAATTTTGACGCGCTGAAAGGTATCAAGCCATCGGGTAAACGCACTCCAAAGCAACAACGCCAAATGAGTGCTACGGGCGGTATTGCACGGACGACGTCTCATCAAGGCGGCGCAACTTCAAGCACAAATATTTCCGTTACCCGCGAATATAACGACGCAGATTATATTGACGGCATTGAACTTATCACCGTTGGCAGGAAGGCTACAACGCATTTCCGTCAGCGCGGCTACAACATCATCAAAAGTTATCACGGCATAAGCGAGCGTCCGCAATACAAATACGCTAAAGAAATTTCGGATTTAGTTATGGACAGGTTCGCGAGCGGCGAGATTATCGACGTGACTTTGATTTATAATCAGTTTAAATCAGCGATAAGTTGTGCGCCCGATGAAGTGACGCTCCTGCCGATTGTTACCGACGACTACGCCAAAGCAAGCGCGAATCTTAAAGAGGAATATATTTACGAACCCGACGCTGTCACGCTTTTGGATAAGTTTTTGCCGCGCAGAATTGCCACGAGGATTTACGGCGCAATGTTGCACTCTGCCGCGTCCGAATTGTCCTCGCGTATGAACGCAATGAGCAACGCCACTGATAACGCGCAAGAACTCGTCGGGCGTCTCAATCTGTTTTATAATAAAGTTCGTCAGGCTGGCATCACCAACGAGATTAACGAAATCGTCGGCGGCGCAAATGCGCTGGAGTAGGGAATTAGGTTAAAAGGTTATTAGGGAAATAGTTAAGGGGAAATTTTTATGCGGGCTAAAGATTACAAAGATTTTATCGTTTGGCAAAAGTCAATCGATTTGTCGGTTTAGGTCTATAAGTTAGTAAAACTTTTACCGAAGACAGAAACCTATGCCCTCTCTGACCAAATGCGTCGAGCAGTTGTTTCTATTTCTTCAAATATTGCTGAAGGGCAAGGGCGCAACTCTGCAAAAGAATTTGTAAATTTTCTTAGCATTGCTCGCGGTTCTCAAAAAGAATTGGAAACACAGCTTTATATTTGTACAAAAATTGGTTACTTTACTGAGGAAGAAGTTTCAATCGCTTCAAATCTATGCGAAGAAATCGGCAAAATGCTCAATTCTTTGATAATAAAAATCCAATCTTCCCGAAACTAATTCCCTATTTCCCTCATTCCCTAATAACCTAAAAAAAGGAGTTGAAACCATTTGGCGAAAGGAAAAGTAGTTCAAGTTATCGGCGCGGTCGTCGACATTGAATTTCCCGTCGGCGAATTGCCCGAAATTTTGAACGCTGTAAAAATACAAGGCAAGTCCGGCAACGTGGAAATTGATTTGATTGCTGAAGTCATGCAACATTTAGGCGACGGCGTCACGCGCTGCATTGCGATGAGTTCAACGGACGGACTTGTTCGCGGCATGGAGGCAGAAGATACCGGCGCACCTATTACCGTTCCCGTCGGCGAAGAGTGTTTAGGGCGCGTCTTCAACGTCTTAGGGCAAACCGTCGACAATAATCCTAAACCCGTCGGAAATAAACATTGGCTTCCGATTCACCGCAAAGCCCCGACTTTCGAGGAGCAAGAAACTTCGACGCAAATTTTGGAGACGGGAATTAAAGTTGTTGACTTGATTGCGCCATATTCTCGCGGCGGTAAAATCGGCTTATTCGGCGGCGCGGGCGTCGGAAAAACCGTTTTGATTATGGAATTGATTCATAACATTGCAACGGAGCACGGCGGCTATTCGGTCTTTTCGGGCGTCGGTGAACGTACCCGCGAAGGCAACGACCTTTGGACAGAAATGACAGAGTCGGGCGTTATCGACAAAACCGCGCTCGTTTACGGGCAAATGAACGAACCGCCTGGTGCTCGTATGCGCGTCGGCTTAACCGGCTTGACTATGGCAGAATATTTCCGCGACGAACAGGGCAAAGACGTTTTGTTATTTATTGACAACATTTTCCGTTTTATACAGGCAGGCTCGGAAGTTTCCGCGTTGCTCGGACGTATGCCCTCCGCCGTCGGTTATCAGCCAACACTTACTACGGACGTCGGCGCATTGCAGGAAAGAATCACTTCGACTAAGAAAGGCTCGATCACTTCTGTGCAAGCTGTCTACGTTCCCGCTGACGACTTGACTGACCCGGCACCTGCCGCGACATTTACGCATTTGGACGCGACGACAGTTTTAAGCCGTCAAATTGCAGAGCTGGGAATTTATCCCGCCGTTGACCCGCTCGACTCGACAAGCCGTATCCTCGACCCGAACGTTATCGGGCGCGACCATTACGAAGTTGCTCGCGGCGTGCAAGCGGTTTTGCAGAAGTATAAAGAATTGCAAGACATTATCGCGATTCTCGGCATGGAAGAACTTTCCGACCAAGATAAATTGACAGTTAGCCGCGCCAGAAAAATTCAGCGTTTCTTATCGCAACCGTTCGCCGTCGCTGAAGCGTTTACAGGTTCGCCCGGTAAATACGTCGCACTTAAAGATACGATTCGCGGCTTTAAAGAAATTCTTTCTGGCAAATACGATGACTTACCCGAAAACGCATTCTACATGGTCGGCGGCATTGAGGAGGCCGTTCAAAAGGCTGAGAAACTCAAGGAGGCGTGATTCATGGCCACAATCCTGCTTGAGGTTGCCACGCCCGACAAAGGCGAAGTTTACAAAAATGATATTAATATGTTGATAACCCGTTCGATTAATGGTGAGCTGGGAATTTTGCCCAAGCACGCTAACCTTTTAACGGAACTTATTCCGAACGCAATGCGCATTAAGGAAGGCGGCGGCGAAACTCAACTTTTCGTGAGCGGCGGCTTTATGGAAGTCACACCCGAAAAAATTACAATCCTCGCGGACGCGGCAGAAACTCCCGACGACATCGACATTGAGCGGGCTAAAGACGCTTACAAACGCGCTGAAGAGAGAGTTACGACTTACAAGAGCGCGCCCAAAAATCACGAGGACATTGATATTGACAGGGCGGAGGCGGCACTTGCCAGAGCTAAAGCGCGACTTCTGGTTAAAGGCGTCCCCATTCCCTGAAAAATCTTTACGCAAAAAAATTTCCCCTGCAAAGCGCGGGGGATTTTTTCGTTGACATAAAAATTTTTCTACGTGATAATAGAATCAGAAAAATTTTGACGAGGCGATTAAATGAGGCGGCAGAAATATCTTTCAATCTCGGCAATGATAACGTACATAACGTTTATCAACATGTTTATCCCGCTGTCGACGGATTTATATTTGCCCGCGTTGCCACAAATGGGAAATTATTTTTCGGCGAGCGAATTTCTTGTGGGTTTGACGCTGACGATATTTTTTTTCGTGTTCGCGTTGAGTATGGTTTTATTCGGACCTTTATCGGATAAATTTGGGCGGCGACCAATTTTAATTTTTGGCGCGGCGATTTATACAATGGCGTCATTTGCCTGCGCGGTCTCTGCAAACATTTATTTTTTATTGGCGGGCAGATTTTTTCAAGCGGTCGGTTCGGGTGCAGTGATAACAGTTTCAACTGCTTTGATTAAAGATTGTTTTCGCGGAAAAGTTATGCGGAAAATTTTAGCAATCACCCAAGCATTGGGCGTAATCGCTCCAATGGTTGCGCCGCTTATCGGAGGCGTGCTGTTGACATTCACGGATTGGCGCGGTTCGTTTTACTTGTTAACGATTTTAGGAACGATAAATTTAATCGTCGCGTTTTTGTTTTGTGAGACATTGCCGGAACACAGACGTTATCAGGGAGAAATTTTAAATTCGCTAACACTGTTAGCTGAAGTGGCACGGAGAAAATATTTTATGGCAGTACTGATAATGTTTGCATTTTTATCAAAGCCGTACATGGCGTATTTAAGCGCGTCATCATTTATCTACGTGGAACATTTCAATTTAACGGCGCAAGAGTACAGTTACTTTTTTGCGGTGAATTCGGCGGCATCAATCGCGGGACCAATTTTATATCTCAAGCTGAAAAATAATTTATCGAATATTGCAATGTTGCGGCTGTGTTTTTTCGTGGCAATGACGAGCGGAATTTTAGTGCTGACAATAGGTCAATCGGGCGCGGTAATGTTTTTGCTGGCGTTCTTGCCGTTCACGGTGATAGGCGCGGTTGTGCGTCCGTTCTCAATGGAAATTTTGTTGCTGGAGGCTAAGGAAAATGTCGGGACTGCCGCGTCGATTATAAATTTCGTGCCGACTTTATTTGGTAGTTTAGGAATGATGTTGGGGACGTTGCCTTGGAGCAATTTTATCAACGGCTTAGGAATGATTATGACAACTGCGACGACGTTATCAATCGTGCTGTGGATTTTGATACGTTGCAGAAAATTTGGTTCAGCGCGTCAAAGTGTAAGCGATTTAACATAAATTGAATACTTGAATACATTGCCGAAAAACTTTGCTTAAATTACGCTAAAGGTTATAATAGGCGGCGATAAAAAATTTGGGAGGCTCTTTAAATATGACAGCAACACACGCGGCAGGCAGAAAGTTAAAGGACGCAATCTTTGACGCGAATCAGGCTTGCAACGAGGCAATAAAAATTCACGGGGCGGAGGCAGTAACCAACGCTACAATCGGCGTAGTGCTCGACGAAGCGGGAAAACTCGCGACGATTCCGACTGTCGAAAAAATTTTTAGTTCAATGGCGTTTTCGGATTTAGTTGCTTATGCGCCGATTTCGGGATTGCCCGCTTACCTCGACGCTATAATTGATTTAACTTTTGCCGACAACAAGCCCGAAGGATATTTTGGAGCGGTGGCTACGGCTGGCGGCACGGGCGCAATTCATCACGCCATTGCAAACTATGCTGAACGCGGCGACGCCGTATTAACTTCGGATTGGCGTTGGGGCACTTACGATTTGATTTGCAACGAGACCGGTAAACGCCTCGAAACTTTTAAACTTTTTGACGACGCATTGAATTTTAATCTTAGCGATTTTGCCGTTAAGGTCGACGCGCTCTTGAAAAAACAAAAATCTTTGCTAGTTATTATAAATTCGCCCGCGCATAATCCGACGGGCTACGCGCTTTCCTCCGACGAATGGGATAAAGTTCTTGACGTTTTGAAGGCGCAAACTTCAGCGGGCAAAAAAATTTCTCTGCTCGTTGACATTGCCTATATTGATTTTGCCGGCGAAAAAAATTCTACGCGGGCTTTCATGAAAAAATTTTCTAACTTACCCGAAAATCTTTTCGTGATGATTTCGTTCAGCATGTCGAAGAGCTACACTTTTTACGGTCAACGGACTGGCGCGTTAATCGGCGTGTCATCAAGCGCGGAAGTTATCGACGAATTTAAAAACGTCAGCAAATATTCTTGTCGCGCCACGTGGTCGAATATAAATCGCGGTGCTCAAGCTTTGCTCGTCAAAATCAATTCCAATAAAGACGTTATCGCACAATACGAAGCGGAACGCATTGAACTTTACAAAATGGTTAAACGCCGCGCAGATGTTTTCGTCACTGAAGCTAAAGATTGCGGCTTGCGTATCGTGCCGTATAAGGGCGGATTTTTTATCGCGATTCCTGCCGACAATCCCGCTGCCGTCTGTAAAAAACTCCACGACGAATTAATTTTTGCCGTCCCGCTCAAGTTGGGAATTCGTGTTGCGGCTTGTTCAACTTCACTGGAAAAAATGCACGGCGTCGCAGAAAAAATTCTTCGCGCTATGAGATAAAAAATTTTTCCCGTCAATGCGGCGGGATTTTTTTTGCTCAAAAAATTATAATTATCATTGACAAAAATGGGGGGGGGCTTATACTATATAAGTTATAAATTTTGCGAATGTCCTGCCAGGACACCAATAGGCAAGTTAACTTTGGTATAATAAATTTTATTTAAGGAGGAGTTTTTCAGATGAGTTTATGGAAAAGAATCACGCCCGACGACGAGAAAAAGGCGGAAGCCGAAGTTCAGTCGACAAAGAAAAGCAAGGAGCCGCCGATTGAGTTTTACCCCGAAGAGCCGAAGTATTCGTTCGACGAAATAATTCTGCCGCAAGCGGTCAAGGACAAAATCTTGGACGTTGCCAACTACGCGGAGAATAGCAAGAAAGTTTTCGAGGATTGGGGCTTGCAGGCGGTTTACAAGCAGTCGCGCCGAATCGGAATCAATCTTTACGGCGAACCCGGCACCGGAAAAACTATGGCGGCGCACGCTATTGCTAAACATCTCGGCAGAAAAATCCTTGCCGTCAACTACGCCGATATTGAATCAAAATATGTCGGTGAGACGCCCAAAAATATTCGCAAGGCATTCGAGGCGGCGGCGGCGACTAACAGCATTTTGTTTTTCGACGAGGCAGACGCAATCCTTAGCAAGCGCGTAACCAACATGTCCAGCGCGACGGACGTTAGCGTTAATCAAACGCGCTCGGTTATGCTCATGGTTATGAACGATTATCAAGACTTTGTAATTTTCGCGACGAATTTTATTTCTAACTTCGATCCGGCGTTTATGCGCAGAATTTCCACGCACATTGAATTTAAACTTCCCGACCTCGAATGTCGCAAAAAACTTTGGCAACATTACATTCTGCCGACCATGCCCAATAACATTAACATTGATGAACTTGCCGAAAAATACGAGGGACTTTCCGGCTCCGACATTTCAAACGCGGTGTTAATGGCGGCGTTTAAGGCGGCGCGTCAAAATGCTGAAATCGTCGATAAAAGTTTGGTCTTCGAGGCGGTTGAGGAAACTTTAGCCAGCAAGAATGCTAACAAAGGCGTCACCGTTGAAAAGCGCGTAGTCAGCGAAGAATATGTTAAAGAACAAGTTGCCAAAGGTAAAGGCGTGATTAGGGAGTGAAGTCAACTTTTAATTCTATCCTGAACCGGATTTGCAACGCGCTTTTCGGCGACAGCTGGGATAAAGTTTTGTATTTTATTGAGAAGCTTGATACGGCTTTGCGCGAAAAATATTCTGAAGCGGGCATTTTGTATTTTTCTATAGTGACGTTGGAAAATAGCGGCGGCGGCGTGGCGACCGTTAATCACAGTCACTTTTATCAAGAAAACGGCGAGTGGCTCAAGGAAAATGCTAAGCTTGATTTGCCGAAAGACGAGTTGCCAAATTATTTGCGCGAGAAACTTGCGGCGGCGTTTGGTGAAGTCGATATTACTGCTGACGTTGAACGCGAGATTTTAGCGCGGAAGTCTACAGAATAAAATTTGGAGATGATTAAATGATTCCAGTGATTATCGGGGCGGCATTGGCGGCGGGCGCGGGCGTAGGCTTTGCACTCGGCAAAAACGATAAACCGAAGAAAGTTGTTGTCAACAATGTCATTCAAAAAGTTGAAGTCTCGGAAGATTACGTAAAGTGGCAACTCGACCGCGCGGGCAAAAATATTGAGACGCCTTCCACTCCCCGACGCGGCTCCTTGTCTGACATGAAATTTATTCCAAGCGGCAATTTCGGCGCGGACTTCGAGAAAATCGAAAATATGCTTGTAAGTCCGAATGTCAGCGATAAATTCATAAGCCACGCACTTCAAATGATTGAAAGTCGAGCAAAGATAGATTGGAACGACCAGGCTTTAAATTTTGTTGCTTATTACCGCGAAAAACTTCGCAATCGTGGGTGGTGATTGAATGATTCCGTTCGTAGCGGGCGTGTTGAGCGGCATGGCGGCGCAAAAAATTATCGACGGCGCGGCAGAACAGCCGGTATTTGAACCTGTCGAAATGCGCGAAGTCTCCGAAGAACACGTTAAAGAAGTTCTTTCACAGGCGAAAAAAACAATTCGCGTTGAACAAATCCCTGCGCGGGAAGTCACAGACGACGAACTCCCGCAATATATTCGTGACAAATTGGCGGCGCAAGCAAACGTCGCTGATTGATAAAAATTTTTAGGAGTGATTAATTTATGATACCTGTTTTAGTAGCTGCTGCAGTCGCGGCGGCGGGCGGTGCGGCTTATTACGTCTACAAACATTGGGACGAAGTCAAAGCGTTCTTTTCCGATTTCCTTACGAACTTGAAAGCTTCTATTCAAAAAGCTATGCGTGGTATCGCACATGCGGCGGTTATCGTCGGCGAGAAAATCAAGGACGGTATTGCGCAACTCAAGCACAAGCTCTTCTACAAAGAGGAAGGCAAGTGGATGGAGGAAACGACTAAACGCGAAGTCACCGAAGACGAAGTTCCGCCGTATATCCGCGCCAAAATCGCCAAACAAGAAGCAGACATTACGAAAGAAATGGAATTGGAGCTTGGCATGTCGATTTAATTTGGCAGGTGATAAATCGTGGGCAAGGACGGATTAATTGAGACCGTCAAAGCAATGATAGCTGATATACTCGCGGCTGTGGGTTTAATTCCGCGCGTCTACCACTGGGAAGAATTTAAAGAATTTCTTGCCAACTTCTTGACGAATCTCAAGAAATCTATTGCGGAAGAAATGCGCGGTATCGCACATGCGACGGTCATCGTTGCTAAAAGAATCAATTTCGCCTTAATCGAAATCAAGCATAAACTTTTCTACAAAGAGGACGGCAAATGGATGGAAGAAACTACCACGTTCGAAGTTAAAGCAGACGAAGTTCCGTCGTATATCAGTGACAAAATCGCCGCTAAAGAAGTGGAAATTACGCACGAAATGGAATTGGAGCTTGGCATGTCGATTTAATTTGGCAGGTGATAAATCGTGGGCAAGGACGGATTAATTGAGACCGTCAAAGCAATGATAGCTGATATACTCGCGGCTGTGGGTTTAATTCCGCGCGTCTACCACTGGGAAGAATTTAAAGAATTCTGGTACAACTTCTTGACGAATCTCAAGAAATCTATTGCGGAAAAAATGCGCGGTATCGCAGCTACGGCGGTCATCGTCGGCGAAAAAGTCAGAGCCGGTATCGTGGCAATCAGACATAAACTTTTCTACAAAGAAGACAGCAAATGGATGGAAGAAACAACCACACGCGAAATAATAGAAGACGAAGTTCCGCCGTATATCCGCGCCAAAATCACCGAACACGAAGTAGAAATTACGCACGAAATGGAAATGGAACTTGGCATATCTATTTAATTTTTAGGAGATGATAAATCGTGGGCAAAGAAGGAGTCACGGTCGGCGAGGCAATTATTGCCGGCAAAGAAGTTTTGATGAACATGATTAACGAGCTGATTGAGGAATTTCGCCCGACAATGACGCTTGAAGACCTGCAGCGCGTTTACACCAAGACGGTTGACGAGGTCATTTTCAAGGAAGAGGACAAGAGCAATAGCCGTTACGTTGGCGGCGAGTTCAATCTCGATTACGTCAGCGAAAAAGGCTACACGGTCGGTTACAAGCTCTTCTTCCAAAACGAGCAGAAGAAAATTTTTGAGCTTGAGGCAAAGAGTCGCGAATTGAGCATTTCAAAGTTGTCCGTTAAAGTTCGTGAACAGCTTGCGGCGGAGAAAAATATTAAGTTTGAAATTCCCGAACCGAGCCAAAGTGCACGGGATAAATATAATCGCGAAAATCTTAACCGCGTGCAATAAATCTACGCGGACGTTTTAAATGGGGGCGGGGGAAATTTTCCTCGCTCCCGAATTTTTGAAAGGGGAAATTAAAATGGTACCAGCAGCATGGCTAATCGGCGCGGGGCTTGTCGGAATGTTGGGTGTCGCGGCAATCGTTTATAATTGGGACGGAATAATGGAATGGCTTCACGATTTTATTCCCAGAGTTTCGCAAATGCTCCGTGCGGCGTCAGTGGAATTTGGTCCAGAGTTCAAAGCAGCGGCAATGATAGTTGGTGGACTTCTCGACAGCGTTCACGCAAAAATTGAGCATAAACTTTATCACAAAGTCGGGCATGGCAAATGGCTTGAGGAAACGACACGGCGCACGTTGCCCGAAAGTGAATTGCCACCCGCCATTCGCAATAAAATTCGCCGCAATCGTCAAGAGGCCGATATTACCGACGAAATGGAAATGGAACTCGGCATGAGTATTTAACGGAGGGATAAGCTTTGTTTAACGAAAAAACTTTTGAGGCAGTACAAGATATTTTTCAAGAGGTCGGCAAGCATTTAAATCGCGTGGGGTTTTACGTCAGCCTGGAAGAGTTGCAGGGCAGATACGATGACGCACTCCAGAAAATTATTCTTGACGAGGAACGGGAAAAAAATTGTCGTTATATCAGCGGCGAGTTCAAAATTTTTGCTGTCGACGAAAAAAATTATCAATGTTCCTATGCGCTGTATTTTGAGGACGCGGACGAAAGTTATCACGTGTTGGAGGCGCAAACTAAGCCGCTGGATTTGGAATGCTTGACGGAAGATTTTCGTGGCGAACTTCAAAAGGGCGACATGTCATTTGAGATTGCGGAGCCGGATAGAAATGTTTCCGTGTGAACGTTGCGGCTGTTGCTGTCGACGGGTTGGCGAAGTTTTTTTTGCGCGGCATATGGCTAAGCCCGGCGGCGTCTGTAAATATTTGGACGAGGCAACGAACCTTTGCACGATTTATAATGAGCGTCCGATATTTTGCCGCGTCGATGAACTTTACGAAAAAAATTTGTCTGACAAAATAAGCCGCGAAGATTTTTACCGTATCAACAAGGAAGTTTGCAAAAAGTTTCAAGCGGGGTAATTAAAATGTTGTCGATGATTTTGCGCACTATAATTGAAATTGTTTTGGCGATATGCGGCACGATTATTTACGCTATCGGCTCCATTATCAGTTCCATTTTTAGTTAACTTAGGAGGTTGAGTGCATGTTGAAATTTTGTCCTTACTGCGGCGCGGAAATTCTTCGTCAAGACGTAAAATTTTGCATGAGTTGCGGCAAGTCGTTAGCGGAATTTATGAATATATCGTCGACGCCCGAACCGCCCGCGCAGAAGCCGTTGCCAAATGTTTCCGCGAAAAAATCTGTTCGCAAGCCAAGTGATAGCACAATCGAACAGGAGCTTGCTAAGTGTCGCGAATCAGCTGAGGAAGGTTTCAAATTGGCGGCGGGCAAGTACAACGAGATTAAGGATACGTTAATCGCGGAATCGCGTAATCTTTCGCAGACCGACGCGGAGCAAAACGAAATTGAGCGTATCCAAAATACAGAACTTGTTGATACGCAGAAAAAAGATTTGCGGCAACTGACTAATCGTGTCAAGCTGATTCGTGACGACATTAAAGCTTTGCGCGAACGGTCGAAAGATTTTTCAATCGTGGTTTATGGGCGAACAATGGCGGGCAAGTCAACGCTCATGGAAATTTTGACGCACGGCAACGGAAAATCAATCGGCAAAGGTTCACAGCGTACAACGCGGGACGTTCGCGATTATTATTGGAACGGCTTAAAAATAACGGACGTACCTGGCATTTGTGCGTTCGAGGGCGCAGAAGATGAACGACTTGCAATGGAGGCGGCTAAAGCGGCGGATTTAATTTTATTCCTGCTGACGAGCGACGCACCCCAACCCGACGAGGCGGCTTGTCTCGCTCAACTGAAAAGTTTCGGCAAACCTGTTCTCGGCGTCATCAACGTCAAAATGAACTTTAACATTAACGACGAACTCGACATTGAAGACTTGCAAGATAAACTGTCCGACATGTCAAGCGTCGATGCCACGTTGCAACAGTTCAAGCAATTTGCCACCAGTCACAATCAGGATTGGAGCGGAATAAAATTTGTTGCGACGCATTTACTTTCCGCGTATCAGGCGCAAGATAAAAATCCCAAAGTTTTTGAGATAAGCCGGTTCGTTGAAGTGGAAGATTTTATTTTGGATAAAGTGCGCAACGACGGCAGATTTTTGCGGATAAAAACTTTTGCCGACAGCGTATCAGTTCCCATGAGCGACATTATCTTGAAAATTTACGAGCACAGCGCAACCGCTTTGCTTGAGAGCGATATTTGGTTTAATAAGCGGCAACAACTTAGCGAGTGGCGCGAAAAATTTTTACAGCGGTCGCAAACAAAATTGGATAATCTTTACGAGCAATTATCGGAGCAACTCGACGCCGCGATTTATAATTTTGCCGAAAATCACTACGAAGACGATAAAGTTAACGAGCATTGGCAACAGCGTTTGCAAAGTCTGCACTTCGATCAACAATATCAAATGTTGCTTAAAGATTTTGCGGACGAGTGTGAACGCAAGCGCAAGGAACTTAGCGACGAGTTGACGCAAGAACTTTCCTACGCTTTTCACGGCAACACGAAAACTAGCATTAAGCTTGAGGGCACGACGCCTTGGGGGAAATATGCGTCGGCATTAGTAGGTTTAGCGGGCTTTGCTTTTCCGCCATTAAGAATTGCTTCAATGGTAGTCGGTATATTAGGGCAATTTTTCTTTGATGGCAAAGAAAAAAAGATTCGCGAGGCAAAAGCAAAACTTCGCGACGGTTTGACGATGCCAAGTTATGAAATGCTCGACAAGATGCACAATCAAGTTGTTGAGATTTTTAACAAAGAAATTTTAGCTAAGGGTATCGACGAATTCCATGATTTGCTTTGTGGCTATCAATTTATGTTGGCGCGGCTCGGCAAAAGTCAAGGCGATTTGGCAAATACTTTGTTCTGGGAATTCAGCGACCTCAATACCAAACTTTTTGCGGAGGCGATTGAGTACAAGGGCGCGGGCTTTATCTCTTCCGTTAACGGGATTGCGCGAGTGCCAGGCGAACTTATGGTTGTTTTTGCTGACCGCTCAAATTTAAATACGGCTGAACTGTCCGACCTTTTGGGCGAAAAAATTTCGGTTACGAATCCGGCAGAAGAACTTTCCGACACCGTAAAAAATATTTTGAACAGCGACTTCGATGTTGATTTTTACCCAACAGATTTCGATAAAGACGATGAAAAATCCGAAAATGCCGTTGCCGTCTTCCCGAAAAGTAAGGTTAACGCGACAAATTTAAAAATCGCGCAACAAATCGCGGGCGTCCCGATTATCACGAATGTTTCTGTTAAAAATAATTACACGCCGCCGCCTCAGCCGCAAAATAATCAGTCAACAAAATTAAAACGTTCTGCAAAGTCGGGAACAATCCAATTCATTCCGAGTGGTAAATTCAGCGAAGACTTAAAGAAAATTAAAAGCGCGTTTAACAGTCCGTCTGTCAGCAACGAATTTATCAGCGACGCTCTCGACGCAATTGAACAGCTTGCCAAACAACAGCGTAATCAAACGGCGTTGAATTTTGTTGCCGAATATCGCGAGAAACTTCGCAGGAGGTAAATTTTTATGCAAGAATTTCAGCTTAGCAGATTTACAAAGGAAGGCGCACAACTTTTGCGCGAAGTCACAGAGGAATTTAATCGGCTCGGCATTGACGCCGCAAACCTGCCGAAAATTTTCCCCGACGACAGCGGCAAAATTAAATTGGTGTTCGTCGGACAATACAGCGCGGGCAAATCGAGTATTATTAAAATGCTCACCGGCGAAGACGTTGCAATCGGCGCAGCTATCACTACGCAAGATTCAACGCCTTACGAATGGAACGGCTTAGAAATAGTTGACACGCCAGGTATCCATACTGAACTGCGCCCCGACCACGACGAAATTACTTACGACCAAATTAATCATGCCGCGCTGTTAATTTTTGTTATAACGAACGAGGGCTTTAGTCAACGCATGGGAGACCACTTCCGCGAATTGGCGATTGAGCAGAAACGAGCCGCAAATATGGTTTTAGTCGTCAACAAAATGGACAGAACCGCGCTTGGCAACGTCCCCGAACAGCAACAAGTTATCTACGAGGACTTGAAAAAAGTTACTAAGCCTTATGACCCAAAAGAGCTTTATTTGTCGTTTGTAGACACGGCGTCTTATTTCAAGGCGCAAGAAGAGAATGACGAACGTAGGAAAAATCGTCGGCTGGAGCGTAGTGGGCGCGAAGTTTTCATCAATAATTTAAATCACTTCGTCGCGGAAAAGGGCGTTCTACAGAAAATTAATTTGCCGTTGAATACAATCGCCGCCGAAATTCGCAACGCTTCGGGCAATACCGCCGATAAAGATAATTCTGACTTCGCTGCTTTGATTGAAACTTTTCGTCATGGCAAAAAAATTTTACTCGACGGCAAGCGCGAATGCCTTCAAGACATTGACGGGATAATTTCAAACTTTAAAACGGAAGTTTCAAGGCGCGGACGTGATACCGCCGAAAGTCTCACCTTTAAAGACGAAGACACTGATAAACGTAAACTTGCCGACGCGCAGGAACGAGTAAAAATTTCCGCTGAAGACTGCGCGAAAAAAATTTCCGACCGCATAAAAGCTTTTGCCGAGCAAAGCGAATCCGACTTAAAAACTTATGAGCAGTCGTCTTTTGTTCAGCAAGTCCAACTGAATTTTTCAACCCGTTTGAAGGCTCAAGGCGCAAGCGGATTAGCTCAAGGCGGCGCGGCGGTTTTAGGTACAGGCGGAGCCGTAGCCGGAGCTTTTGTTGCACAGGAAGGAGCACAGATTGCCGCGCAGTTTGCTCAACCTGCAGTTCAAATCGTCACGAGCGAGGCGGGCATTTTCGCGGGCAACGCAACCAAAGCACTTGTAACTTTTTTTGGCGCGGAGGACTTGGGGCTTTTTTCGGCACCGATTGGTAACGGACTTGGTAATTTGGTAAAAAGTCTGCCGTTCTTTGAAGAGACTATTGTAAGCCAGCCGACCACCGTTAACAGAATTGCGAGCGCGTTTACGGGCAATGGTTCAAAAATTTTTGGCGCGGCAATGGCGGGAGTCGCTGTGTTATTCTCGATTTTCATGCTCCACCGCGAAGGCAAAAAAGCTGAAGAGCAACAACGCGAACTTCAGCGGAAACGCAATGAAATTATGTCGGGCTTCAATGACCTTGCTGACGACATTGGGCGGGACATTTTAATTGGCGTGCAAACTTTTATGACGCAAAACGTTAATCCGATTATCGCGACTTTCAACGAAAAAATAAAAGCCGTCGAGAATCAAACGGCTAATGAGAAAGTTAAAAGCGAAAAACTTGCCGAACTTTTAACACGAACGGAAAATCTTATCGGCGAGATTCAAATTACGCATTGAGCATTTCAACGATTTTTTTTAAGGTATCAACGGCACCGACATTGCCAGGGAAAATTATATAGCTCATGTCGGGGAATTTACTTTCCGCGCCGATTTTCCAAACGGGAACGCCAGCCGCCACTTGACCGAGTACAAGAGCTTTTTTGACGCCAAGACCTTTAGTTCCCACGTCGCTGGAAGTTATGCCGCCTTTCGCAATTAAAAACTTCGGACGAACTTTTAGCCGATTGACAATACTCGTGAGTGCTTCGGAAATTTTTACGGATGCCGCGAGATTTTTTTCTGCGTCGCCAACGTCTAAAACTTTTCGGCTAGTGTAAATCGCCGTTGTCTGTCCATGTGAAATATTTTGTTCCGCTTGCTGAATAATTTTATCGACTGCGCTCAAGTCTAAAACGTCAAACTCAATAAACGCGACGGAGGGAATTTTTTTCAGCTCGTCAAGTTGCGCGGTAGTTTTTTTGACGTGTGAACCGACAATTATCAAGCCACCGTTGAAATTTGTTTCGTCGACGAGTTCAGCTTTAGTTAGAAAGTTTTTATCCTCGACGCCGCCAATAATTTTCGTGAACGCCGCCGCCGTCCTGAACAAAAAATTTTTCTTAGACATAAGCAAAGCAAGCGCGAAAATTTCCACATCAACATAATCAACGGCATTGACGATAACTTTGTTGAAGTCGTAAACATTTTCAAGCCGCGCAGAAATTTTTTCAATGTCGCCGCCGCGCAATTTATCAAGGCTTATGCAAGTAACGGATTCTTTTTTAAACACGCCACAAGTTTTTTCCTCGACGTAAGCCGCCAGATTAGAATTCGTGTAGCCGAAAGTTTTATCCTTAGCAAATTCCGTTTCAGCGGCGGGAACGAGATAATCTCCCTCTTGCACGTAGTGAACGTCGCCTATTGTAAAGCGTTCGCCCTCTTTAAAGAACGGCATTAAAACTTCGCCATCGATTTTCCTGCCGCAAGTTTCTAAAGTTTCACGCAACATTTGAGTTTCAAGCGGATAATGTCCACGCAACGTCGAATCGCAACGACTTACAATCATAAAATCCTTGCCAAATTTTTCAGCCGCCGCGCAGATACGCTCGGCGATTTTTTTATGCTCAATGCGAGTTTTAGTTTCAGAAAAGGCGCGGGAATTCGTAAGGATAAAGAACATAGATTTTTTCTCAGCAAAACCCGCCGCAATACTTTCCGCAGTCCAATCCGTGTAAACTGAAATGCCGTTGACTGTTTGGACGCCGGTCGGATCGTCGTCGAGCACGATAATTTTCTTATTAAAAGTTTTCAGAGCCGCTTGTAACTTTGCGTGATAAAAACTTTCGTCAACGCTTGGAATTTGGGCAAAAAGTTCGTGCTTTAAAATCTTAGTCATAAAAATACCTCCCATAAAATTTTTCTTTCCTTTATCGCGATAAACCTTTATAATGAATTCGTAATTTGTAATGGGCAATTTCTCTAACGTGAGGTTTTTAAAATGAAAAAAATTCTAATAGTTGATGATGTGGACGTCCTGCTTGAGATGACCGCATTTATGTTGGAAGGGAAATACGAAACTTTCTGCGCGTCGTCGCCTGAACAGGCTATGGAAATTTATCGCAAAGAAAAACCAGACATGGTACTTTCCGATTTCCGGATGCCAGGTATGACGGGCTACGAAATGCAAATCGCATTGCAAAACGAATTCCATAAAAAAATTCCGTTTATGTTCATGACCGCCGATAACAGCGAGGAAGTCGAGAGCAAAGGTTTCGACAACGGCGCAATGGATTTTATACGCAAGCCCTTTCAACCCGAAGTTTTATTGCGCCGCGTCGCTAACATTTTGCGCACAGTCGGCGAGATTCAAGACTTAACTAAGACTTCGACGACTGACGCGCTTACTGGTTTGTTCAATAAAGCTACGTCCGAAGAAGAGCTTAAGAAAATTTGCACGAAATCGCACGGATCGTTGATGATGATTGACTTGGACAGTTTTAAGCTCGTCAACGACATTCACGGGCACGCAATGGGCGATAAGATTCTAATTGCCTTTGCTGATATTTTGCGGGCGGCAATGCGTTCGACGGATTTAATCGGGCGCATGGGTGGCGATGAATTTGTTGCCTTTTGTCACGGCGTTTCAGATGAAAATTCCATTGCCTCGAAGACGCAATTCATTAACGAGAAAATTACTGAGGCGGCTAAAAAGTTGATGGGCGAGGATATGAACATTCCGCTTGGCGCGTCAATCGGCTGTGTGCTCGTTCCGCAAGCCGGCACTGATTTTGTTGAACTGTACAAAAAGGCGGATAAAGCCCTCTACATTGTAAAGCAAAATGGCAAGCACGGCTACAACATTTTTAATGAGGACGCGCCCGAAGAAAATGTTGAGACGGTCGTCACGCTTGCGCAAATTGAAATGATTCTCTCCGAACGCAACAAGGAGCCTGGCGCATATGTCCTGCCGTTTGAAAGTTTTCGCAACATTTATCGATTCCTAAAGCGCACCCGCGCAGGTTATGGTAAGACGATTTGTATTGTGCTTCTCGCGCTTAAGCGAACTGTTGACGGCGAAAAAATTTCTCTCAAATACGCGGGCGAAAAATTTGTTGAGTGCTTGCATACAACTTTGCGGCGCGGTGACGTTGTTTCGCAAAATGGCTCGAATCAATTTTTAGTTTTGCTAACGAATACCGACGGACATCACGACGTTACACGCGCTCTAAGTCGTGTCGTCGAAAATTGGGGCAAGCTCCCAGAAAGCAAAAGTTTCTATTTTACTCATGAATGGGCAATTCTCGACGCTTAAATTACTCGGCAAATAAAAAGGCGATGAACTCTTTGTAGCTCATCGCTAATTTTTTTATAAAGTTTTACTTAACGAGCCTGGAGCCGCTAATTTTGTAAAATATGCCGTTGATGTTGAAATTATTAATATTGGTTGCGCTGTCAAAAATAACTTTGCCGCCGCCTTTTATCGTTAATGTCAAATCTCCGCCGCTGAACTTAGAACTTTTGAACGTGCCGCCCTCCAAACCGTCCGCCTTGAGAATCGTCAATATATCGTTGCTGTCGTAGTCGAAAATTTTATCGGTGCCTTCGCCGGGCTTGTAGATAAATGTATCGTTACCGTCGCCGCCGTTAATTGAGACATTCACACCGCTGTTGATAATTTCATCATTGCCAGCACCGCCGCTTATCGTGACATTTGCGCCGCTATTTTCGATTGAATCAGCACCCGCATCGCCGAAAATTTTAACGTTTTTGCCAACGTTATCCGCAGCAAGTTTGCCGTTCATGTAAGCTTTTGCGTAGTTGCCAATGGTGTCGTCGCCCGCGCCACCGAGCATTGTTACGTTGTCGCCCCAGTTTGAAATATAATCGTCGCCGTTAAAAGTTTCAACTGTAGTGAAGGACGTGCTGTTATTAATTGTTAAGTCGTTGCCTAGCAAGATAGCGCAAGAACATGTAACCGCCGGCGTAAGACGGATTATCGACGCCCGAAATAGTAACGGGTTCCTCGTCGAAAACCAGAGATTGAGCTAAGAGAGAATAGTCGCCCGCTAATTTTTCTATGTCATTCGTCTTAAATTCGTCAATTCCGTGCGTTAATTCCGCCATGCCCTCTTTGACGAAGGCGGGCAAATAGTCGTGGTAATTGATACTGGTGCGCATTACGGCATGTGTTAATTCATGTGCCATACAACGGTCAAAATATAATGATGCGTCTTCGCTCTTACCGTCCTCACTCGTCATGTCAATGTTGTTGTAATATTTCATATTGACATGGATTTTAATATCGTTAGTGGATCTCCGTGCGTGAACAGGACCTCCCCACGTTGCCGTTAGCTCCGTACTGTCAGGGTCATCTTCATAGTAGTCAAAAACAATCCAAAGTTTTTTCGTTGTGGCAGTTGTGGAAGCGAAACTGTAATTGTCGCCGTAGCTGTCGGAAATGAGTTTAAGCCCGCCCTCAATCCACCAAGTGTAAATTGCTCGCCATATGTAAATTTCTTGTTTGGAAAATTCTTCAAAATATTTTTCCCGCATATTGTCGCTTTCATCTTTAGGAGCAATTCTTTCGCCAAGCATGACGATCAAGCCATCTTCCGTAGTGAACCAACTGCCGTTGGTGAACTCTATAAGCATGCCTTTTTCGGGAACTATTGATTCGGCGGTTTTTTCAATGGAGCCGCCCGCGTCGGAACCGGTTATTGCGCCAGTGTCGTCATTGTCGAGATTAATGCCGCAATAGGTTTTCAAAAAATCGTCGGCACTTTTGGCATTTTGGCAGTCTTTTATCATTGCGTCGATAACTTCTTGAATAGTATAACATTTGTAATTCGTGGCATATTTAATCACCGCGTTAAGAGCCGTCTCGCTCGATAAATTTGTATTGTCCAGTGACGCCATAAATTTTTTGATGACCTCTTGTTGGGTTGCCATAAAAATCGCCTCCTCAAAAATTTTTTCGATTATATCACAAAAAAAATTCCCGCCACATTGACGGGATTAATTTTTTGTCAGAAATATCTTTCCATAATTTCGTTAAGCTGGATTGCTTCGGAATAAAAATTCCCTTGCACGTTGGTTATCGGGAAAGTTTTTACCGCCTCGCGAATTTCCGCATCTTCCACGCCCTTAAGACAAACTTTAGTTCCCAGCTCCGACGCCAGCTCGGATAAATGTCGCACGATTAACAAATTGCCCGCGTCTTTTATGTGCATTATGTAATCGCGCTCAAGCTTGATAAAATTCGGGGCGAGATCGCGCAAAAAGTCAATCGACGCAACGCCGCTGCCAAAATCATCAATCAAGCAAAGAATTCCTCTACGCTTTAAGGCGCGGACAATTCTACGCAAAATATCCGGCTCAATCAGTCGACAACTCTGCGTTAATTCAAAGCAAAGATTTTTCAGCGGGAACCCAACCGCCTTTGAAATTTTATCAATCTCGTCAAAGAGGAAATCGTCGACAATCTGCGCGGGCGAAATGTTCACGTTTAACATCAAGTCGGGCTTTATCTTTAAAAGTTTCAAGCCGTCCTCCATTGCGTGGCGCAGTATCCAATAGCCCAGCTCCTCAAAAAGAAAATCGCGCTCCAAAACCGGCACATAAGCTGACGGCGGCACGTCACCAAATCTATCACTATGCCAACAAAGCAAAGCTTCAATCGCCGTTAACTTTTCAGTATCAGCATTGAACACCGGCTGATAACGCAGAGAAAAATTTTCACAGTCCATTAAAATATCGTCGCGAACTTCGGCAACAAGCTCAAGTGACTCGTGCGTATTCAAACCGATTGCGCCATTGTAATTAACCAATTTTCCGTTGTGATAAAATTTTGACTCGCTGTAAGCAAATTTTAAGCAAGCGTGAATTGTCCGTTCGTCGTAAGCACCGCCTCCGAAATGAATCATGCCTCCGTTAATCGACAAAACTTGACGGACATTTTCGACGGGCAAACCTGCCTGCGCGGCGCGTCGAAGTTTTTCATACTTGACGGCAACTTCTTCCGGTGAAAGACTTTCCGTCAAAAATGCAAACTTCGCGTCCTCCATGCGATAAACTGTACCGTCTTGCCCAACGAGTTCTTGGAGTGTCCACGCCGTTTGTTGCAAAACCGCATTGCCAAATAAATAGCCGTGCTCCTCGTTAATTTTGTTCATGTGATTGATTCCGCACAGCACGATAACACAATTCCGCTTAAGCTCAATAGCGGCAACCAAATCACGGAAAAATCCGTATTGATTGCGCAAGAGCGTCACGGGGTCAGTTACGGCGGCAATGCCCTCGTTAATCATAATGCCGCCGATAATGTCTGGCTTGCCCTCCGAATCAAAAATCGTCGAGCCGATATATCGAATAAGAGCGTAAGAGCCATCTTTGAGCCGCGTGCGATAACTAAAGTCGTAACCTTCAATTTCACCGCTAAGTAAAGCTTTCATCGTCCGCCGATACGAATTCATGTCTTCGGGGTGAATATGATTTTCCCAAATTTCATTGCTGGAAGGAACATATTCGCCGGGCAAATCAAACAGCTCCACTATAGTTGAACTAAAGCGCGTCTCATTATTTTTAACGTCGTAAACTGTGACGTGATTGCCGCGCCCGACCATAGTAAAAGCGTTAAACAAATCGTCTAAAATTTTTCTGTGCTTTGTGTTCGTCATAAGAGTTTCTCTCCGTTAAATTTCTACAGCAGGAACTTTAGCGCGAATGACAGCCATAACGACTGCAAGACAAGCTAAAGAAATTCCTAATCCTAACCAGCCGTTCTGCGTGACGCCGCTAACCAGATAACCGACAACACAACAACTTGAAACGGTTAAAACGTAAGGAACTTGGGTGCTTACATGTTCTATGTGGTGGCACTGTGCTCCCGCTGAAGCAAGGATAGTTGTATCGGAAATGGGCGAGGCGTGGTCGCCGCCAACTGAACCCGCCAAAATTGCCGCTACACAAATGACCAAAAGATTAGCTGCCGTCTCTGTAGGAAGATTGACTAGCACAGATAGCGCAATCGGAATTAAAATGCCGAACGTCCCCCAGCTTGTACCGGTCGCGAACGCAAGAGCCATTGACACGACAAAGAAAATTACGGGTAGGAACATTGCAAGCGAGGCGTGCTCCTGAACAATGCCGCCAACGTAGCCACCCAAATTTAAATAGCTATCAGAGCAAATGCCCGATAAAGTCCACGCGAGGCACAAAATAAAAATCGCAGGAACCATAGCTTTGAAGCCTTGCGAGTAGCATTCGCAGTATTCGCTGAAGTTTACGACTTTGCGCGGCAGATAAAGCAGGGAAATAAAAATCAGCGCGATAAACGAGCCGAGAGCTAAAGCTTTTGAGGCGTCGCAATCAGCGAAGGCGTCGGAAATGCTTTTGCCCTCGTGAATGCCGCCCGTATACAACATTGCGTAAATACAGACGGAAATTAAAACAACCAGCGGCAATACGAGGTCGACAATTTTACCTTGCCCGCCAGTATTTTGCTCCTCAGCTACGGCGTCTTTGTATTCGTCGGGAATTTCAAAGTGCTCATTGTTTTTGCGGACAACTGCGCCCATTGTCGCGTAGTCTCTGCCAGTAATGACGATAAACGCCATAAAAATCATCGTCAAAATCGCGTAGAGGTTAAAAGGAATCGTTTGCAGGAAAAGTAAAAAACCGTCGACGAGTGAACCTTCAGGAAGGGACGAGCCGACAGCCGCCGCCCAACTTGACACCGGCGCGATAATACAAACCGGAGCCGCCGTCGAGTCAATGACATAAGCAAGCTTAGCGCGGCAGATTTTAAATTTGTCAGTGACAGGACGCATAATCGTACCAACAGTTAAGCAGTTAAAATAGTCGTCGATAAAAATCAACATGCCCAGAAAAGCCGTTAAGCCGAGCGCGGAACGCTTGCCCGAAATGACAGAACGCGCCCATTCGCCATAAGCCCGCGTCGCACCGGATTTGCTAATTATCGCAACTAAAATTCCCAGAATAACTAGGAAAACTAAAATGTTGACATTGCCGCCGACCTTGCCCTCCATAATCTCAAAGAAGGTAACGATTGACTCCAGAAAATGGCCGCCCGTGAAGAGCATTGCGCCCGCAAAAATACCGACTATCAGCGACGTGTAAACTTCCTTCGTCCAAAGCGCGAGGATTATCGTGATAATCGGCGGCAGCATTGACAACGCAGAATTCTCCATCAACAAAAACCTCCCATAAGCTTTAAGTGAACCTTTAAAACGCAGAGATTATAGCAAAAAATTTTATCGCTGTACAATCAGTTTTAAATTTTATATTATGCAGGCGGTGAAAATTTATGAATTCATTTTTAATCGCTTTACAATTTTTAACGCGGATATTTGTCGTAAAGCAAAGTGTATGGACGGAAAAAAGTTTCGGCGAATCGGTAAAATATTTTCCTGCCGTCGGGGCGATAATCGGAATAATCTGCGCGGGCGTTGTCGGAGCGATAAATCTTTTAAACTTGCCGCTGTTAACGGGCGCAGTAGGTTTTGCGTCGCTAGTAATTTTAACGGGCGGAATGCATTGCGATGGGCTAATGGATTCGGTAGACGGATTATTTTCTGGTCGCGAACGGGAAAAAATTTTGGAGATAATGAAAGATTCCCGCGCAGGTTCATTCGGCGTAGTAAGTATGATTTTAGTTGCGGCGATTGAAATCTGTACGTTGGCTGAACTGGCAAAGTTGTCGACGTGGTGGCTTTGTGCGGCGATTTATTCTGCACCGATAATCGCTAGACAAATAATGGTTTTGATAATCGTCTCTTTTCCATACGCTCGACCTGAAGGCATGGGCAAGGCGTTCGCACAATTCACGACGCAACGGACGCTTATTTTTTCGTGGATTGGAATGTTTTTATTACTTCTGCCGCTCAACCTAATCAGCGTAATGTTTTTCTTCAGCGCGGGAATGGCAAGTTTAGTTGTACGTATTGTTTCAGTGAGATTTGCAAACTTCGCAATGAAAAAAATCGGCGGCGTAACGGGCGACATTTACGGCGCAGTAACTGTTTTAGCTGAAATGTTCGTGCTGATAACTTTTTTATTAATTGGAAACTATTTGAAATGAAACTTACGGCAAAAATGCGTGGTACGTGCGGAGAATTGGCGCAAGGTTTTTATTGCGGCGAACCGATTTTGATAACTTGCCCGATTGAAAAATATTCGGCAGCTGTTGTATCTGACGAATTCGCTGGCGTCGACGGACTTGGCTCCAAATCGCTGGCAATGCTCGATAAAGTTTTAAAAATTTTCGGTGTGGAAGATTTTAAATTCGGCGTGCGGTTAACTTCGGAACTTCCTCACGGCAAAGGTATGGCGTCGTCTTCGGCTGATATGGCGACAGTCGCGCAAGCCGTTGCGTTGTCACTCGGAAAAAATTTTTCGCCCGATGAACTCGGCAAACTTTGTACGGAGATTGAACCAACGGACGGAATTTTTTATGCGGGCGTCGTCGCTATGAATCCGTTAACCGGTCAACTCGTGAAAAGAATTCGGACGAAAGAAAAATTTCAAATTGCTGTCTTCGATTATGGCGGCGAAGTCGATACGCTTAAGTTTAATCGTCGCAGTGATTTTGAGTTCCCTGCCCTAGACGACGAAATTAATTTTGAACTCGTAAAAAATTCCGCGCTCGCCAATCAGAAAATTTTATATAAGCGCGGACTGGAAGAACTTATGAACTTTGCAAAAGAATTGGGAGCGATTGCCGTTAACGTGGCGCATTCAGGAACCGTGACGGGAATTTTTTTTCACGAAGACGATTTGCACGTTGTAGAAAAAATTTCCGCCGTCCAAAAAATTTTTGACTTCCTGCAGTTCATAACGTTAACGCGACTTGCTGTTTAAATTTTTCGTGTACAAACGCGCCGCCTAAATGTTATAATGATAAAAAATTTTAGGCGGTGATTTTTTTGAAGAAAAAATTTCTAGTCGGAATCATTGCAGTAAGCTTTTTACTCGCCGGCTGTAATGAAGAAGTCATCGTTCCAAAAACGCCGCTCGTTAAAGTTCAAAAAATTACGCTCACCAACGCCGTGCAGGAAGAAAATTATTCGGGCGTCGTTAAAGGTCGCTACGAAACAAATTTGTCATTTCAAGTTGGCGGCAAAATAATTTCTCGCGACGTGCAGACAGGCTCGGTTGTTCGTGCTGGCGATGTTTTGATGACGCTTGACCCGAAAGATATTGTCGAACAATCCCACAGTGCCGACGCGCAAGTTGCCTCGACGCTCGCTCAACTCAAACTCGCTAAGGCTAACTTCGACAGATATTCCGAACTCTTTAAAGCGGAAGCGATTGCCGCCGCCGTTCTCGACCAATACAAAACTCAATATGACGCCGCCAAAGCCGCTTATGACGCCGCAGTTGCTCAAGCTCAACAAAGCCAAAACGCCCTCGACTACACGACGCTAACCGCCAATGCCAACGGAGTTATTTCAGCTGTCAATGCGGAAATTGGGCAAGTTGTCGCGGCTGGGCAAAATGTTTTAACTCTCGTGCAGACCGGCGAACTTGAAGTCGTCATTAACATTCCCGAAAATAAAATTTCCGCCGTCCAAATCGGGCAAAACGTTTCGATTGATTTTTGGGCGACGCGGGATATTGTAAGTGGCACCGTTCGCGAAATTTCTCCTATGGCTGATTCGGCGTCCAGAACTTTTACCGTTAAAATTTCTATTCCCGACGTTCCAAATATTCAGCTCGGCATGACGGCTAACGTTGTAATGAATTCCTCCACTTCGACGGGAGTAATTATTCTTCCGTTGAATGCGATTTATCAGACTGGCGACGCCGCGCAGGTTTGGCTTGTCGACGGCGGAAAAGTTTCGTTGAAAAAAATCGAAGTCACTGCCTTTAACAATAACAACGTTCAAGTTCGCGGGCTTGAGGCTGGCGATATAGTTGTAGTTGCTGGCGTTCACAAGTTGCGCGACGGGCAAGCCGTTAGGACGGGTGATTGACATGCGGAACTTAACGGAACTTTCTTTAAACAATCGCCCGCTCGTTTGGTATTTTATAATAGTGGCGTTTATCGGCGGGATTTTTTCTTACTTTCAACTTGGACGCATGGAAGATCCCAAATTCGTCGTGCGCGAGATGATTATCGCCGCACATTGGCCGGGCGCGACCGCTGACGAGATGCAGGAGCAAGTTACTGACAAACTCGAAAAGAAATTGCAGGATATTCCGAACCTTGACTCCTTGACCAGCGAGACTCGACCAGGTGAAACGACAATTTATATTGAACTTGACGAGAACCCTCCAACCGAACAAATTCGCCCGACGTGGCACGAAGTTCGCAATTTTTGCAACGATATTAAAGATGAATTACCCGAAGGCGTCATGGGACCTTTCTTTAACGATACTTATGATGAAGTTTTCAGCTCGATTTACGCGCTGACCGGCGACGGCTTTTCTTACGAAGAACTTCGCAAAAATGCTGAAGAAATTCGCCGCTTAATGCTCGGTGTCGACGACGTTAAAAAGATTGAACTTGTCGGCGTGCAAAGCGAAATTGTTTACGTTGAAATTGAGCAAACTAAACTTTCTGAACTCGGAATAAGTACGCAAATTATTTCTGACACACTCGCCGCGCAGAACACTATGGCACCCGCCGGTATGGTTGACACTTCAAGCGACAATGTTTATCTGCGTGTTACGGGGATTTTCGACGACGTGGACGAGATAAAAAATTTGCCGATAAACGCCGACGGTAAAATTTTCCGGCTTGGAGATATTGCAAAAGTTGAGCGGCGATTTGTTGACCCGCCCGAATCAAAAATGTTTTTTAACGGCAAGCCCGCCATTGGAATTGCTATATCAATGGAGGACGGCGGAAATATTTTAGAGCTTGGCGAAAACCTCGATAGCATGGTTGAGCAAATTCAATCGGAACTGCCGCTGGGCTTAGAACTTCATCCAGTTTCCGACCAACCGCAAGTCGTCAAAGAATCAATCGGCGAATTCGTCGAAACTTTAATCTTAGCAATCGTGATAGTTTTAGCCGTGAGCTTTGCAAGTTTAGGATTGCGCACGGGATTAGTTGTGGCAGGCTGTATACCGTTGGTTTTGGCGGGAACGTTCTGTTTTATGTACGCGCTGGGAATTGCCTTGCACAAAGTTTCACTCGGCTCGCTGATAATTGCATTAGGACTTTTAGTTGACGACGCGATAATTGCTGTGGAAATGATGAGTGTGCAACTTGAGCGCGGCTTATCAAGATTTGATGCGGCGTGTCATGCGTTTAACGTGACAGCTAAGCCAATGTTAACGGGCACTCTGATAACCTGCGCGGGATTTATTCCTGTTGCGTTCGCCAAAGGAATTGCAAGCGAATTTTGTCGCGATATGTTTTGGGTAGTAGCAATCGCGCTGATTCTGTCGTGGATAGTTTCAGTAATGGTTGCGCCGCTTTTCGGAACGTACATAATCAAAGTCGAGAAAAAATCTGAGGCGGAACTTTACGACAGCCGCTTTTATAGAATCTTCCGCCGCGTGCTTGAAATTTTTTTAGACAACAAAATCTTGGTTTTGAGCGGGACAATCTGCGCATTTGCGGCAACGATGTTTGCGTCGGAATTCGTTCAGCAAGAATTTTTCCCGCCGTCAATCCGCCCCGAAATTTTAATCGAATTGAGATTGCCGGAAGGTTCATCACTGGCGGCGACGCAAACCGAAGCAGATAGATTTGCAAAGTTTTTAGATAACGAACGCGCTAACTTAAAAAATTATGCTTATTACGTCGGGCAAGATACGCCGCGTTTTGTGCTGACGATTAGCCCGGAATCTGATGCCGATAATATGGCAAAATTTGTCGTCACGGCAAAGGACGACAACCGCGACGAGCTGATTAAAAAAATTCGTCATGAGTTGGCAGAAAATTTTCCACTCGTTCGTCCGAATATCCAACTGATTCAGACGGGACCGCCCGCCAATTATCCGATTATGATTCGCGTTTCGGGCACCGACGTTAAAAAAGTTCACGCGCTGGCACACGAAGTTGCCGAAATAATTTCTCAAGATTCAAATGCCGTCGACGTTCATCTTGACTGGAACGAAAAATCCAAAGTCGTGCGCATTGAACTTGACCAGAATAAACTTCGTGCGCTCGGAGTGTCAAGTCAGGCGGTTAAGTCCACACTTTATACCGAAATTACGGGCGCGAAGGTTGCAGAATTTTACACGGGCGACAGAACGATTGACATTGAATTGAGGTTTGCGGAGGCGGACAGAAATAATCTTTCCGCGCTGAAAAATTTGCCGATATATTTAGGGACGGCGGGCTATGTGCCGCTTGAACAGATTGCAAAAATTTCTTACGACGCGGAATACGGCTTGATTGAACGGCGCGACCTCAAGCCGACAATCACTGTGCAAGCAAATATTTTAAGCGGCACGGCTAACGACGCGGCAATTAAAGCATTGGCGGCGACGGAGAATTTGCAAAAAAATTTACCGCTTGGCTACTCAATCAAACCGGGCGGCGATTTGGAGGAAAGCGACAAATCAACCGAACAGCTCGCGGCAATGTTGCCGCTCGTCGTATTCATAATTATGACGTTGCTGATGTTCCAACTAAACGACGCAAAAGCAATGGCGTTGACGCTGTTGACTGCGCCGCTCGGATTAATCGGAGTAATTTTCGCGCTGATAATTTTATCTAAGCCGCTGGGATTCGTGGCGCAGTTGGGAGTAATCGCGTTGTCGGGAATGATAATTCGCAACTCGGTAATCTTAATCGATCAAATTCAACAGCATATAGCTACGGGCGAAAATCTTCACGACGCGATAATTGATTCGGCGATTTTAAGATTCCGACCTATAATGTTAACGGCGGCGGCGGCGATTTTAGGCATGTTGCCGCTAATGGTTAGTATTTTTTGGGGACCAATGGCAGTGGTAATCGCGGGCGGGCTGTTAGTTGCGACGGTTTTAACGCTGTTGGTTTTGCCAGTCATGTATGCGGCAGTTTATCATGAAAGGAGCTGATTTTATTGGAAAATTTTAGCGTGGCAATAAGTTTCAAGGGCAGTCTTGGTTGGGTTGAGTTTGACGAGACGGCAAAAAAAGTTATCGTGAATTTAGGCGACGATGAGGGCAAAAAGCTTGCCGAAAAATTTTTGACGACGCCGCACGAGATTAAAATTCCGCACGAAACTCTTTTGGACTTCACGACGGAACATATTGACCCGAACTTGAGCGCGGAGAATTTAAAAATTGTTTTGACGCGGCTTTGGGAGGCAACCGGCGTACATGTCGATTGGAGCCGCCCTGTTGACTACGTTAAACTTCACCCGCATTATTAAAATTCCGCACGAAACTTTATTGGAATTTTCGCGGGCAAACTGATTTGGGTTATATCAACGGCAAATTTTATTTGTTCCTCGTTGCCGAATGTGCCGACGAACCTGAAAAATACTCGTAACGACTTTTTAGGCGTTGACTTGGGTATTGCCAAAATTGCAACGACTTCCGACGGTAAATTTTACTCCGGAACGAAGGTAAAAAATATTCGTCGACGTTATTTCAGATTGCGTCAAAGGTTGCAATCAAAAGGCACAAAGTCAGCCAAAAGAAAGCTTAAACAGCGTCGGCAAAAAAAATCAAGATTTGTTGCCGATGTTAATCATTGTATATCGAAGAGATTAGTTGAAGTCGCAAAAGGCACCCAACGCGCCATTGTTCTCGAAGACCTCAAGGGGATTCGCGAACGGGCAAGAAAAGGCACGCGGAAAACGGTTTGTAAAACAATGCGACAAGTTCTGTCTTCATGGAGTTTTTATCAACTGCGTCAATTTATTGAGTACAAAGCACGAGCGGCGGGCATTTTGGTTATTTATGTCGACCCGCGCAATACCTCGCGAACTTGCTCTAAATGTGGAAATGTTGATAAGAAAAACCGAAGAGACCAAAAGCATTTTGTCTGCAATGCGTGCGGGCACGCGCTGAATGCAGACATCAATGCCGCGCTGAACATTGCGAGGCGCGGGGTTGATGTCATACAGCCGAACGCGGTGGCTTAAGCTAACTGCAAGCCCCCGTTCGTGGTGTCTATGACTCGCATTATTGAGGAGGTTTTATCATGGCAACTTATAACAGCTGTCCGAAGTGTGGACGCAAGGATTTTGTCGAAATTTTGGAATGCAAGCGTTGCAGTCTTATTTTCTGCCAAAAATGCAAAGGCAAACGCAATCTGCCCGACGGAACTCAATATTACTGTTGCCCCCGTTGCGGCGCGGAGATTGACGAGGACGAAGACACCGTTCGCGTTATCGCTAAGGAAAAACGTTAAGGAGGAATTTACATGGCAAATAAAATTTACGCTTTCCTCGGTCCGCATATGTCCGGCAAATCCACTATGGTTTCTCAGCTCATGTCGATGGGGATTCACTATATCCCGACGGTTACGACCCGCGTTTTCGACGACCGCTATGCTTATAAGCGCAAAATTTATCAGACCGTCAAAAGCGACAGGTACAATCAAGAAAAATTTATCGTCGACAATAACTATCAGGCGCACTCTTACGGCTTGCGCAAATCCGAAGTGCTCGACGCTTACAAAAAGCACAAAATTAGTATCGCGCTTATGCATGACGTTGCGGGGATTAAGCAGTTGCAGAAATTTATCAATCAAGACCTCGTGACGATTTTCCTGATGATTGACGATGAAGTTTTTGTCGACAGAATGCTCCGCGCAGGTTGCTCAAACGACGAGATTAGATATTACGTGGAAACTGCCGACGAGACCGGCGAATTTGAACATTGGCGCGACGTTGACTTTGTAGTTAAAAATACCTCGACGGCACGCATTGCGCTTGAACAAATTCTGTCGATAATGGGGCTGGTTACACTCGTTCCGCAAGCCGACTTCGATAACCTTGTTAAGTAATTTAATCACATTGAAGGATAAAAATTTTTTGCGGCGAAATTTTATTCGATTAATAAGGCTCAATTAAATGGAGGCAGATTTAATGGCTAAAGATAAAGTACGCAAGGGAGCGGAAACTCTTGGCGACAAGAAAGGGATTCTGCTGGAGACTGGCACGAATGAATTTGAGATAGTGGAATTTAGCATAGGCGGCGTAAATTACGGCATAAACGTCGCCAAAGTTCGCGAAGTCATTCAGCGCACGCCCGTTACCGCAATGCCGCAAGCTCACCCCTACATTGACGGCTTGTTTACTCTGCGCGGCAAGGCGATTCCGCTGGTAAATCTTCCGCGCTGTTTGAATGTCACCAACGGCGACGAGGCAAAAAATATTATCGTCACGGAAATTAACAACTACGACATAGGCTTTTTGGTGGAAAATGTTTCGCGCATACACCGCATTTCCTGGAAAGATATGGAGCCTTCGCCGGAAGTTGGCGACCAAAGCCGCGTTGTCGGTATCGTCAAAATGCCCAATCGAATTGTTCTGTTGCTCGACTTTGAAACGATTATCGCGGAAATTAATCCAGAAATTAACGCAAAACTTACTACAGTTGCCGACGCCGACGCTGACGTTCGCTCCTTGCGTTCGGACGTTCATGTTGTCGTTGCAGAAGATTCGCCTATGCTGCGTGATTTGCTCGTCTCGACTTTGCACGATTCTGGCTATCGTTTCGTTCGCGATTTTGGCAACGGACAAGACGCTTGGGAATATCTGCAAGGGCTTGCAAGCAAAGAGGGTTCAATTTCTGAACACGTCGGGATTATCGTCTCTGATGTTGAAATGCCCAAAATGGACGGTCACAGGTTGTTAAAACTCGTGCGCCACAATGACAGGCTCCGCGATGTTCCGTTTGTGCTGTTCTCGTCGTTAATTAATGAGGAAATGCGCTTGAAGGGCGAGGAGCTTGGGGCGAGTGCTCAAATTTCTAAGCCGGAAATCGGGCAATTAATTGACCTGCTCGATAAATTTATTTTCGGCAAGACGCAATCTAGAATATGAAAAAATTTAGCCCGTGCAATTCGGCGGGCTTTTTTATTGTTTAGGGAGGAATTTTTATGGCAAGTATACACATTGCGGCGAAAGTTGGTGAAGTTGCCGAGCGCGTTTTGTTGCCGGGCGACCCCGTTCGTGCCAAAATCATTGCGGAAAATTTTTTGGACGACGTTCATCAATACACGGCGATTAGAAATATTTTCGGGTTCACGGGTAAATATAAGGGCGAGCGCGTTTCTATTCAAGCAACGGGCATGGGTATTCCGTCAATCTCGATTTATCTGCACGAGTTGATTGAAGTTTTCGGCGCAAAAAAATTAATTCGTGTCGGGACGTGCGGCGGCATGAACGAGGATATTCACTTGCGCGACGTTTTGATTGCTCAAGGTTCGTCTACGGATTCTTCAATCGTCAATCAAGTTTTTGGCGGCGCGGTTAATTTTTCTCTAATTGCCGATTTTAATTTGCTTAGCAAAGCCGTTAACGTCGCGAAGAATTTAAATCTGCCCGTCAAAGTTGGCAATATCATTTGCGCCGATTTATTTTACAACGACTATGATAACCCGCACGGTACTTTTGGCGACGGTAAAAATACTTTTAATGATAAACTTCGCAAGTATGGAATTTTGGCTGTGGAAATGGAAAGTGCCGCGCTTTACTTGCACGCCGCCGCCGCTAAAGTTCAAGCGTTGGCGATTTTTACCGTCAGCGACGATTTATGGCGTAATGAACACTGCACGCCCGAAGAGCGGCAATCTTCCTTCAACGACATGATTAAAATCGCGCTCGAAACGATTATTCAATAAAGTTTGAGGAATAACTATGCAAATTATCGGAATAAGAATGAGGAAGGCGGGCAGAATTTTTTTCTTTGAGCCAAATGAAGAGGAACTCGCAAAAGGTGATTGGGTACTCGTCGATACTTCGCGAGGGCTGGAATGCGGCGAAATCGTCGTTGGTCCTCGTGAACTGCTCGCCGATGAAAAAGTCGAAACGGAACCAGGACTTCCGCTTAAAAGAATGTACAGGAAAGCATATGAAGACGATTTAAAGCAACTTGCAAGAAATCAGGCGGAAGAAAAATACGCCTTTGAAGTTTGCCAGAATAAAATAAAAGAACGCGAACTGCCAATGAAATTAATCAACGTCGAATCAACATTTGACTTTAATAAATTAATATTTTTCTTTACGTCGGACGGACGCGTTGATTTTCGGGATTTAGTCCGCGATTTGGCGTCGATATTCAGAACGCGCATTGAGTTGCGTCAAGTTGGCGTTCGTGACCAGGCAAAATGTTTGGGCGGCATGGGCGGTTGTGGGCGTCCTTTGTGTTGTGCGTCATTTTTGGGCGATTTTATTCCCGTGTCAATTCGCATGGCTAAAGACCAAAATTTATCGCTCAACCCGACAAAAATTAGCGGCGTTTGCGGGCGGCTTATGTGCTGTCTTAAATACGAAAACGATTTGTATTGCGAAAATCGCCCGCGAACTAATATCGTATTTAGACCTCGACAAGGAATTCGCGTAGTTGTGGCTGACGGCGAGGGTAAAGTTGTCACCGTGAATTATTCTCGCAGAAACGCAACTATTCTCCTCGACACAAATAAAACGGTCGTCGCGAGCTGGGAAGATATTTTACCCGTCAATGAAGAGGACTTTGAAGCCGCCGAAGAGCCTATGCAGATTGAAATACCTAAAACCGTTGAATTGCCGCCGCGTAAACCAGAACGTCCACCGCGTCGCGAACGTCCGCGTAGAACGGAAACTTTTAATCGTCGCTATAATCGGTCGGAAAAAATTGAGCGCAATACTCGTCCTGAACGCTCACCAAAATCACGCGGTGATAGAACACGTCGTAATTCAAAACGCAATTACAAAAAATGAAAATTTCTCTGAACGAAGGCGAACGCCTCGATGATTTAATGCGGTCTGGGCGCGTCATTATCCAAAACCAAAACGAATTCTGCTTTTCAATGGACGCGGTGTTAATTGCGTATTTCCCGCATTTCAAAAAAAATGCCCGCGTCATAGATTTAGGCACGGGTACAGGAGTAATTCCGCTGTTAATTGCCGACGACGTTAAGGAAATCTGCGCGGTTGAATTAAATTCACGTATGGCTGATTTGGCGCGGCGCAATGTCGAGTTAAACGGCTTATCAGAAAAAATTTCCATCGTGGAGGGCGATTTTCGCAAGTACCGCGAACTTTTTAAAGCAGAGAGTTTTGATGCGGCAATAGCCAATCCACCTTACACGCCGATAAAAAATGGCAAGGTAAAT
This sequence comes from uncultured Selenomonadales bacterium, assembly GCA_946408355.1. Lineage (GTDB taxonomy): Bacteria > Bacillota > Negativicutes > Selenomonadales > Selenomonadaceae > Quinella. Next base: position 14,261 of record CAMJRX010000014.1, on the reverse strand, counting down.
AAACTTTCTGGAATAGCACAAGCGCGGCACGAATTCACAGCGACACTTGAAGACGTGGTGACAGCGGCGAGATATGTTTTAAAATTTCACGGCGCGTTTTATATGATTCATTTGGCCTCAAGACTTTGCGAGATAGTCGACAGCTTACACCGTCATCAAATGGAAATGAAACGTCTACGAATGATTCAACCTAAGGTGGAGCGCGACGCTAACTTGATAATGTTGGAGGCGATAGTCGGCGCGAATATCGGCAACTTAAAAATTATGCCGCCATTAATTGTTCACAACGACGACGGTTCTTATACCGACGAAATTTATAAAATCTATAACAAGACATGAGTCCAAACTATTTTAAGCGTATTTTATCCTCGTGAAAACTTCGCGGGGATTTTTTGCGCCCTTTTTAATCGCTGTAATAATTTGCTCAGTTTGCTATAGAATTTTACGCTATATACTCAAATTGAACAGTAAAAAAATTCCTATTTGAGCAATCACTCTAAACCGCGCAAAAAATTTTTGGTGCATAAGTTCCTTATCGGTGGTATAATTGTCGTGAATACATTTAATTTTATTCAATGGTTGTGAGGTTTTAGAATGTGTGTTCACATCAAAAAAGTGGTATAGTAAATGTACTATGAGACAGAAATACGAAACAGATTTAACGGACGAGCAATGGGACGTTATCGCACCTTTGTTTTCCAATATGCGTAAGTACAAATGGGATAAGCGGGAATTGGTGAATGCGGTGTTGTATCTGGTAAAAACGGGTTGTCATTGGCGAAATTTGCCCCATGATTTTCCGCCGGTTTTCACCGTTCACAGCTTTTATCGTCGCGCGCGCCTCAACGGCTTGTGGGACAAAATTCTCCAACATCTCGTAAAGCTAACGCGGCAAAAAGCAGGTTTGAGCGAAGAACCGACCCAAGCTCTAATCGATTCCCAGAGTGTGAAAACGACCGGTGCCGTTGAGCAAAAAGGGTTTGACGTGGGAAAAAAACGAGTAAAACGGCAAATTGTCACCGAAGACATTGGCTGTCTTTTATATGTCTTGATTCACAAAGCCAATCAGCACGATACAAAAATGGGATATTGGGTAGCGTGCTTGTCGACTTTCGCCTATCCTACTTTGCAGAAAATCTGTGGAGATGACGGCTATCGCTGTTCTTTTGTTTACGAGGCTTATAAATATTTTGGTTTGCGAGTAGAAATCAGCAAGAAGCTCAAGGGGTGCGGCTGGCAAGTGTTAGCAAAACGCTGGATAGTAGAACGCACTTTTTCTTGGCTTAATTACTCTCGCCGACTTAGCAAGGATTATGAGCTAACTGCGGCTTTCTGCGGTAGTGTAAAATGGATTGTGTAAGAAGGAGAGCACAATCCATTTTTTGATATAGGAGCAAGAAGAGATGAAAAGAAAAAATCGAGACACACTCGGCAGAAGAATTCATTATTGCCGAGTACAAGCCTAAAAGTGTCGCCCAAATGCAAGCGGCTCTAAAAGAAGTCTTCGATCCAAAACGGCGAAATGGAAAGTTATCTTGGCTACCGAGCTGTTCTGCCAAGTTTGGGCAAAATATCCCGGGACGATTGCCGTCGGCGGTTCGTAAAATTATGTACACAACCAATGCGATTGAGGCGGTTAATTCCAGTTTTGGCAAGGTGACAAAACGCGGCGCTTTTCCTAATGACTATTCCGTTTTCAAATTGCTTTATTTGAGAGTAGTAGATTTGCAAAAAAATTGGGCAGATCGTCCGATTGCCAACTGGTCGCTCGGAAAGCAATCAGTTGCTCTTGAACGACCGCCTCGCTTCACTCTTCGACAAATTCGATCGCTAATTTTTCCTACTTACACAATCTGCTTGACACTGCAAAATCTTTTGCCGGGCTTTGTTTCTGCTTGTTGACCAAGTTTCTTGCTTTTAATCTTTGTATCTTACTCAGTCAATCAAGTCATATTAAATCTTTGATTTTTTTACTCTCATAACGAGTTAAAGTTGCCTTTTCGCAAAAAATATTATAAAATATTTTTAATGAAGTGCTTTCAATAAATAGATGTTATCAATGTTTTAAGGAGGTACCGTAATGATTAGGAGGATTTTAATAGCGAACCACGGCGAATTGCCGTACGAGTGATTCGAACCTGTCAAGAGTTAGGCATTGAAACAGTCGCAATTTATTCGGACGCGGACAAGGAAGCACTTCACGCGCAACTTGCTGACGTTCGCTATCGCGTGGGCACCGAAGACGCTTTCGATAGCTATCTTAACCGCGAAGCAATAATCGACGCGGCGAAGACTACTGAAGCTGACGCCGTTCACCCTGGCTACGGCTTTTTGTCGGAGGACGCGGATTGGTTCTTTGCCCGAAACGATTAGGCTTGTTGGCGACAAAGACGCGGCACGAGCCTCAATGGTTCCGTCGGGTATTCCAATGGCTAAATGTTCCGAGCCTTTGACTGATAACAGCATGGCGATTAGGGCAACTAAAGAGGTCGGCTATCCCGTTATTTTGAAACCAGTTAGCGGCGGCGGCGGAAAAGGTATGTTTATCGTCCGCAATGAAAAAGAACTTCTTCATGTGCTAGGGCTTGTCGACGTTAAGCAGAATAGATTTTATTTTGAACACTATATCGAACATTCGCGGCACATTGAGGTTCAAGTTGTGGCTGATAACTTTGGTAGCGTAATTCATTTGGGCGAGCGCGAATGTTCAATCCAACGACGCAATCAGAAACTTTTAGAAGAATCGCCGTCAATAGCTTTGACGCCCGAAATGCGCGAATATGTCGGCAAGCTTGCAGTCAAGGTGGCTAAGAGCGTTCACTATTCCAATATCGGCACCGTTGGATTTTTACTTGAACTTGACGACGAACGAATTTTATTTTATGGAAATTAATTCCGCGCATTCAAGTTGAACACGGCATAACCGAAGCCGTCACGGGCATTGACCTTGTAAGAACGCAGATTAAAGTTGCGTCGGGCGAGCCGCTTGACTTCGCGCAGAAAGATATTACGTTTACGGGACATGCTATCGAGTGCAGAATCAACGCTGAAGATCCCGACAGAAAATTTATGCCGACGCCCGGCAAGATTGAATTTTTGCACGAACCGAGCGGTCCACGTGTAAGATTCGACAGCGGCGTTACGGCGGGTTTATCGATTGAGCCTTATTACGATTCGTTGATTGCAAAACTGATTGTTCATGGGCGCACACGTGGCGACGCAATTAGAATTATGCGGCGGGCGTTAAATGAGTTCATGCTTAAGGGCGAAAGAAATTTCGTTAAGACTACTGTCATGTTCCATCAACAAATTCTCGACGACGAATGGTTTTGCACGGGCAATATTGACACGCAATTTATAAAGAAACGTCTACCGATTTACGCGGCGGCTCCCAAGAAACTCACGCTTGAAGACAAAATGGATCCCGAACTTGCTGAGCGATTGGCTCGCGGCGGCGGACGTATCGATATTGACTACGCTTGATTAACAATTAGTGATTGGTGATTAGTGACAGAATTCTAATCACTAATCACTTTTTTTTACGGAAATGAAGGAACTTTAGCAAGTCAAGCGAATATTAGCTAATAATTGTTTTGAAACGGTTGACGGCAGGGAGCCGACAACATGAAATAATTTCAGCCAAGGGAGGCGTCCAAAGTGATTCGGGTTTTAATTGCTGATGACTCGGCTTTTATGCGAAAAGTCCTCTCTGATTTATTCAAGAGTCAAAGCGATTTCGAGGTTGTCGGCACGGCGGTTAACGGTCAAGACGCCATAGAGAAAGTTAAAAAGTTTCAACCAGACGTGTTGACGCTAGATGTTATTATGCCGGTTATGGACGGATTGAACGCGCTGGCAGTTATCATGGAGCAATGCCCGTTGCCGGTTGTTATGGTAAGCTCCACTACGCAGAAAGGTACAAACGAAACAATTCGCGCTCTTGCCTTAGGTGCGGTGGATTTCGTCAGCAAGGCGGGCGGTGCTATTTCCAAAATTGACACGATTAAAGACGAGATTTTAGCTAAGTGCAGATTGGCTGCTAAAACTCACGCTAGAAGAAATTTCGCCGCCGCTAAACCACTTGTCTATAATCCGCGACCTGCCAACGTTGAGCCGACAACGCGCCGAATTGATGTAAAACGCAGAACGGGACTTGTACTAGGACAAAAGCCGACGATAAATCGCACGCCTTCGACAACTGCGCCCGTCAAAAAAATTATTCCAGGCACCGGCAAAAAAATCGTGGCGATTGGAACTTCGACGGGAGGACCTCAAGCTCTGCAAGCGGTTATCACGCGCCTACCAAAAAATCTTCCTTGCGGCGTCGTCGTAGTTCAACACATGCCCGCCGGTTTTACGAAATCTTTGGCGGACAGATTAAATTCAATCAGCGAAATAGCGGTTAAGGAGGCGGAACACGACGAAATTATCAGACCCGGACAAGTTTATATTGCGCCAGGCGATTATCATTTGCGAATTGTGCCCGCAATCGGCGGCGAACGAAAAATTGCTTTGAGCCAAGAACCGCGTGTAGGAAATCTTCGCCCGACTGTCAATTACATGTTCGATTCTGCCTCACAATTTGGCAGGGATTTAGTAAGCGTGATTATGACGGGCATGGGTTCAGACGGTTGCGAGGGCATGAAGAAAGTTAAGGCTACGGGCGGTTATTCAATCGCACAGGACGAAGACAGTTGCGTTGTCTACGGAATGCCTAAAGCTGTGGTTGACGCGGGACTTGCCGACGAGGTTCGCCCCTTGAATAAGATTGCCGAAGCTATCGTCGACGCTGTAAGAAGATAGCGGCTGTATTCGGCTGATAAATAAACAGGAGGATTTTAAATGGAAACCAATCAATATATGGATATGTTTCTCGACGAGTCGCATGAACATTTGCAATCGCTCAACGACGGCTTGCTCGGCTTGGAAGATAACGCCGAGGATTTATCTATACTCAATGAAATTTTCCGAAATGCGCACACGTTGAAGGGCATGTCGGCGACAATGGGTTATAACAAAATCGCCGAATTGACGCACGAAATGGAAGACGTGCTCGACATGTTGCGCAAGGAACAATTAAAAGTAACGGGCGACATTATCGACACGCTGTTTAAGTGTATTGATTCGCTGGAGCAAATGATTAACAATGTGGCAAACGGCGACCCCGAAGACCTTATCGATGTATCGGATTTGGTTGCGAAATTAACCTCGATAATGCGCGGCGAAAAAGCTCCTGCCGCTGAAGCCTCAACTCCTGCACCTGCCGCTCAAGACCCTGCAAATACGGCGGCTCCCGTCGCGGCTGATAGCGGAATCCCTGTCGAATTGTCTGACACGGAAAAAAATGTTATCACTGAGGCAACTAAAAAAGGCATGCACGGCATTTATTTAAAGGTGACGTTGGCAGAATCTTGCTTGTTGAAATCTGCGCGGTCGTACATGGTAATGAACGCTCTGGAAGAACTCGGCGAAGTGATTCGGACAATCCCGCCCGCCGAAGATTTAGAGCAAGAAGCTTTTGAGCGTTCCTTTGAAGTCATTTTAATAACCGCCTCCGAAGAGGAACAAATTCACGACGCAGTAATAGGTATTTCGGAAATCGAGACGGCAGAAACTCAAATTATAAATTTGGGCGCAACTTCTGCACCTGCGGCAACTCCAACGCCTGCGCCCGCCGTTGAGCAAAAATCTTCGTCTACTGCACCGGCAACAGCTCCTGCACCTGCGGCGGCTCCAAAATCTTCTGCACCGGCAAATAAACCTGCGGCTCATGCAGGCGGTTCTGCTCCGGCAAATGCGGCGGCTCAAAAGAAAAGTCATGCAGGTCAATCCGTTCGTGTCGACATTGAAAAACTTGATACGCTGATGAATTTAATGGGCGAGCTTGTTATTAATAAAGTTCGTCTTGAGCAAATCGGGCAGACGCATAGACTTTCCGAGCTTACTGAAACTTTGGAGCAAATGGACAGGGTAACGACTGACCTCCAAAATATCGTAATGAAAGTTCGCATGGTTCCCGTTAGTCAAGTCTTTAACCGTTTCCCGCGCATGGTTCGCGACGTTACCAAAGAACTCAACAAGGAAATTAACTTGACAATCGAGGGCGAGGACACTGAACTTGACCGTACCGTTATCGACGAAATCGGCGATCCGATTATGCACTTGCTTAGAAATTCGCTGGATCACGGAATTGAAATGCCTGACGAGCGCGAGGCTAAGGGCAAGCCGCGTATCGGCGAAGTCGGACTTATCGCACGTCACGAAGGCAACAACGTCGTTATCATGGTTACTGACGACGGCAAGGGCATTGACGCCGATATTATTCGCCACAAAGCTGTTGAGAAAGGCTTATTCACTCAAGAGGAAGTCGACGCAATGGATGACGCGGATGCCGTCCGAATTGTTTTCTTGCCAGGCTTTTCAACGGCGGAAAAAATCAGCGACATTAGCGGGCGCGGCGTCGGAATGGACGTTGTTAAAAGTAAAATCGAATCCCTTAGCGGGCAAGTAGACGTTGAGACGCATGTTAACGAAGGCTCAATTTTTAAGATTAAATTGCCGCTGACTTTGGCGATTATCCAAGCTATGCTCGTCCAAGTTCAAGCTGAAATGTACGCAATACCGCTTGCCTCAATCGACAGCACGTTGAGCATTCAGCCTAGCGATATTAGCACCGTTCAGAATAATGAAGTTATCGTCCTGCGCGGCGAAATTATCCCGATAATCCGCATGGAAGAATCATTAATGGTTCCGCACGTCAAAGATACTAAAGAACTGTTCGTGGTGGTTGTGCACGCGGGCGATTCCAAAGCGGGAATTGTCGTTGATAAATTAATTGGACAGCAGGAAATTGTTATAAAGACGTTGGGCAATCTGTTTATGGGCTTGAAAATGTTCTCAGGCGCAACAGTTCTCGGCGATGGTCGCGTAGCTTTGATTCTCGACGTAGCAACAATGCTCAACTGAAAATTTTAGAGGAGTGAAAATTTATGGCTAAAGACAGCGTGGCAAATAAAAACGCTCCGATCGTCGACGATGAGGAGCAAGTACAGGCAATGCAGGTTGTTGCGTTTAAATTGCGCGACGAGGAATATGGCGTTAATATCTTCCACGTGCAGGAAATTCACAATCTGGTTGACATAACGCGCGTCCCGTTCGCAGCAAGCTTTATCAAAGGCGTTATCAATCAGCGCGGTTCGGTTATGCCCGTTATTGACCTCAAAAAGCGGCTCGGTATTGAGGAAACTCCTTATACTGCCACGACCAGAATTGTTACGGTTATCGTTGGCGATTTGCAAGTTGGAATGTTGGTTGACGCCGTAACAGAAGTTTTAACTATTCGTACTAAACTCGTTGACCCGAAAAAAACCGTTAGCGATAGAGCTATGGAAAAATTCTTGAGCGGCATTGGCAATATCGACGGGCGACTTGTTACTATGCTTAACTTGGAAGAAATTGTCGCTTTGAATTAATAAATTTTAATGTGGAGATGATTTAAATGACTGATGAATTTGATTTGACACCGAATCAGCTCGACGCCATGCGCGAAATCGGCAACATCGGCGCGGGCAATTCTGCTACTGCACTCTCGCAAATTGTCAACAAAAAAATCGACATGAACGTCCCAAAAGTTTCGATTATCCCGATTGAAGAGGTTCCCGAACTTGTCGGCGGTCCCGACACCTTGATTGTTGCCGTTTTTCTGCGCGTCTACGGCAAAGCCCCTGGCAGTATTCTCTTCCTTATGCCTAAAGAAAATGCTTTCTATCTCGCCGATGATTTAATGGGCAGACCGCATGGCACTACGCAAGAACTCGACGAAATGAGCATATCAGCAATAAAGGAAGTCGGCAATATCCTTTCTGGCTCGTATTTGGGCGCGTTCTCGCACTTCACAAATATTTCTATGTTGCCGTCAATCCCGTCTTTGGCAATGGATATGGCAGGGGCAATCTTAAATATCGTGCTCCTCCAGCTCGGACAAATGGGCGATCGCGCAATGGTTATCGAAACAAAATTCATAGCAGAAGACGACAGTATTAATGGACATTTCTTCCTCGTTCCCGATCCAGGTTCGCTGGGCACGATTGTCAAGGCAGTGGGAGTTGAATAATTATGGCAGACCTTATCAAAGTCGGCATGGCTGATTACAAGGTCGGTCGCAGTCCGTCTACTCTCATAAGTTATGGTTTAGGTTCATGTATCGGCGTTTCTCTTTACGACCCTATTAAAAAAGTCGGTGGGCTTTTGCATATCATGTTACCTGACAGCAAACAGGCAAGAGCTAGCGACAATCCCGCCAAATTTGCGGATACTGGGATTCCGCTCATGATTAACGACGTTGTTTCACTCGGCGCGACTAAAGCTCGGCTCGTGGCTAAACTTGCCGGCGGTGCGCAAATGTTTGCTTTCTCCAATGCAAGCGACATTATGAAAGTCGGCAACAGGAATGCGGAAACTTGCAAACAAATTCTTCGTCGCAATGGCATTAAAATTGTCGCTGAAGACACGGGCGGTAATTATGGACGTACAGTTTCAATCGATTTGTCGACAGGTTCTTACAAAGTCAAGACCATCGACCGCGGCGAGAAGAATATTTAGTGATTAGTGGTTAGTATTTAGGGAAAAACCTAATCGCTAACCACCAATCGCTAATCACTAAAAGTGGTGAAAACTTTGACAGGATTTTACAACTACCTTGAAAGCGTCATGCCAATCAAAAGGATTATAATTTCAATGGCGGTCGGCATGGTATCATTATTTATTGTACTCATTTCGGGGCTGACGAGCGATTTTGTGCGCGGGGCAACAGTTGCGTCACGAACTTTTTCAGCCTTTTCTTTTACCAGTTTGGTGACTTTTATTTTTTTGATGAGTTGCGAGGAGTATGCAATCTTCAAGACTAAGCGCGAACTTGAAAACTTTATTGACGATGCTCCAGTTGCAGAGACTAATGAAAACTTCAACAGGGCGGAATATCTTCACGAAAACGAACCTGTAGCAGAGCCTGAACCCGTCGTTGATAATTCTTTCCGCCCAATGGACTTTGCAAACTTCTCGAATCAACATTAAATTTTAAGGCGGCGCGAGGGACGGTGAATCAACTATGGAAAGTGACGCGAAGGCAAAAGACATGACGGCGTTGTGGCTGAAGTACAAGGCCAATAAAACCATTGAACTTCGCAACGAAATCGCCGAAAATTATTTGCCGCTCGTTAGAATTGTTTGCGGGCGGTTAGCGGTCAGTCTGCCGCCACATTTGGACAAGGACGACCTTTTGAGCAGTGGTTTTTTCGGCTTGCTCGACGCGATTGACCGTTTCGACGTTACGCGGAATATAAAGTTTGAAACTTATGCAGGCGTGAGAATTCGCGGTGCAATGATTGATTATCTGCGCTCGAAGGATTGGATACCCGTTTCAATGCGCCAAAAAATTCGCAAGTATGAACAAACAGTTTGCCGACTTGAAAACGAATTGGGACGGACAGCGACTGATGACGAATTAGCGGAGGCGTTAGAAATTTCGCTTGAGGAACTTCAAACGCTAGTAAATCAAAGCAATTCGGCAACAGTCATTCCGCTTGAGGAGTATCTTAGAACCGACGCGGCAGAGGCAATCGATACAAATCCCGCGAACTCAACGGAACTTTTTGAGATAAAAGAAACTCTAGCAAAGGCGATTGAACGCCTGCCTGAACGAGAACGCCTTGTCGTGTCGCTGTATTATTACGAGGAAATGACGCTAAAGGAAATCAGTTTGGTGTTGCACTTGACGGAGGCGCGAATTTCCCAGTTACACACAAAGGCGATAATGAAAATGCGCGGTTATTTGGCGCAAAGCAAAGAGGAATTGGTTTAGGAAAGGAGGACGCGAGATGAGTGATAATCTTATCTTGGGCGGTCCGGCATCCGGTTATAAATACGAATTCAGACCGGATGGCGTTTATTTGACGGTTTATCCCAATGTGGACGGCGAACGTCTCTTTGAGCTGTCCGATATGCGCCAAATTCTGCGTGATTGTAAAGTTTTGGATTATGACGTAGGGATACTTTCTCGAACAATGCGCGAGGCTAACGGTCGTCCGCAAAAAATTGCCGAGCCTATTCAAATTACAGAGGAAGCTTTAAAAGCGATAGTTGGCGGCGAAGATATTTTTGCTGGCAACGAGGAAGAGGAACCTTATGCCCGAATTATCGTTGAAATGACACGCGACAGAATGAAGGCTACAATTCGCTACGACACGCGGGACGGCGCAAGACTTCCAACTAAAGATATGGTTATGGCGGCTTTGAGCGAGGCGGGCGTTGTCTACGGCATTAACGAGGACTCGATAGAAACCGGCATTGCAAGTTTAACTCCGTTTGTTGCGGCGGAAGGGCTTATGCCTATTCCGGGCGAAAATGCTTACATTGACAGGAAATTTAATTTGGGCATTCAAGGCAAGCCGATTATCGACGAATACGGCAGGGCGGATTATAAGGACTTAAATCTTTTCGTGCTGGCTAAAGAAAATCAGACGTTGGCAATCCGGATTCCGCAGACGAAAGGCACGCCCGGTAAAAATATTTTAGGTGAAATTGTTCCCGCGCAGAACGGTAGACCTTGTCCCATGCCCGAAGGCAAAAATACTAAAGTCGTCGGCGAACACAGATTGATAGCTACTGTGAACGGGCAAATTGTCGATAAAGGCTCGCGCATAAGTGTTGACCCGCGCTTGGAGATTAAAGGCGGCGTCGGTGTGCAGACGGGCGATATTGATTTCGACGGCACAGTTCAGATTAAAGGCGATGTGGAGCAAGGCTTTAAAGTCACGGCGACGGGCGATATTGAAATTAAAGGCTCAATCAACGGCGCGGAAGTTAGAGGGCGCAACGTTTACATAAGCGGCGGCGTCACGGGCGCAGATAGAGCTAAAGTTTTCGCTGAACACGACGTTAGAACTGCCTTTGCCGAAAACGCGCTGATTGAGGCAGGCAACGACATTTTCATTGCGGATATTGCGCTACATTCGCAAATTAGAGCCGGCAAGCGTCTAATTATGGAAGATAAGCACGGGCAGATAACCGGCGGTCATGCCGTCGCGGGCGAGGTAGTTAGCGTTAAAATTATCGGCAACTCGTCCTTTGTCGTTACGAAAGTTTCCGTCGGCGTCGACCCGAACTTACAAAAAGAATATCAAGAGTTGCGCAAGGTTTATAAAGAATCTAAGAAACGCTTGACGCATATAACGCAGACGCTTAATACGCTGTCAAAGATTGATATTAACAAATTGCCCAAAAGCCGCGTCGAATCAATAAATGCGTTGACTCGTTCGCAATTCCCGTTAGCAGGACAAATTAAGCGCGACGAGAAAAGAATTTTGGAAATTGAACAACAGCTTACGAATATGAAAAACGGCAAAATTCGTGTAAGCGGCACAATTTATCCCGGCGTTCGTCTTTCTGTTAATAACATTCTAAAAAGCATTCAGTCGGAATATAAACATTGCAGTATTTCTCTCAACTCGGAAGGCGATGTCGAGGTTGGAACGTATTAATTGCAAGGAGGAATAAAAAATGGAACTTGCACCAGTTGGAGTACAAATGACATATGCGAACGCAAATAACGCATCGCAAGTTCAGCACGATATGAATAACGCTTCGGCGTTGCAGAACGCATTTCAGACCGTGCGCGAAAAAGAGGACGCTCAACTTAAACAAAAACAAGTTCGCAACAAGGAAGAGGCGGAAGGGCGTTTAATCAAGGACGACCCCGACCGCAGAAGCAGACAGGGCGGCTATTATTACAACAGTCAACGACGCCAAGAAGAATTCGAGGACGAAGAAGAAAATTACGCTGTCGACCCTAGACGCGGACATTTCTTGGATATTTCTTTGTAAGTATCATGATTACAGAAATAATGCTGTTGCTGATTGTGCTGGGTACGGGAATTGTTTTTATAGCGTGGTCAAACACTCGTCGACGTAAACAGGACGCCATAGAGCGCAGGGAAGTTGAAGACTCGACGGGCAAGCTTAAAAAGGAATTGGAGCGTACAGCCAACGAAATAATCGGTCGTATGGAAAATCACGTCACGCATTTGGAAAACGTTTTGGACGAATCCGAGCGCAATCGAACGCAACTTGAAGGGCGCGTCTCTGAATTAAAAAAATTGCTCAAGAAAAGCGAAGGGCAATCCGGCGAGATACGCGACTTGTTGGCAAGATTAGACGATGCCGGCGAGGAAATTAATACCATGCAACGGAAAATGGACGTCGTCGAACGGAAATTAAATTTGGCAATGACGGCACCGCTCCCGATTCAACAACCCGTCACAATCCCGCAAATGACAACGCCGCTCGTCCCGCCGATAATCACGCCGCCGATAACTTCTGCACCGTTTGCACCGATTAATACAACTTCTGCATCGCCGCCGATTGAACCGCGAAATATTCCACCCGCCGCGCAGATAAAGCCACAGCCGATTGAACAGAAAACTCCGCCGCCAATTATTCAACGAAATACGCCGCCAACAAAAATAACGACGACGCCCGCTGAACCGATTAATCCGTTGGGACCAATTACAGTACCGCCAATTATCCGTCCTGCAGAAGTTGAGGATAAAGCCTTTGATAAAATTTTGGAGAAATCAATCGCTGAACCGCCAAAGCCACGAAAATCAATCGTATTGTCACCGGAAAATAAACAGCCGGCAACCGTCGTTGAGGCAGACCCGGTTAAAATTGAAGCGACGCGCAAGAAATTAAACGAGGCGTCAGCTAAAATGGCGGAAAAACCTCCGGAAGAATTAGACAATCAAGCACAACCTCTACAAAAGAGACGGCGCAGTTCCCGTTCAGCTCGCGACGTAAGAAAGGCAGCACTCGATGCGATAAAAGCGGCAGAACAAACCGTTGCGCTTGAAGAAAAGCCGCTTGAAGTACCCCGCAGAAAACAGGAAAAAGAAATTCTCCCTGAACGGCGCGACTTAAAATTAGAAACGACAAATTCGGCGATAATCAAAGAAATGCTTTTATCGGGCATGTCAATCGAAGACATTTCACGCGAAACGGGACTAGGACGCGGCGCAATAGAATTGATTCAAGAAATGACCAGGCGACAACTGGCAAGAAGATAGCAAACGCTGCTCATCATCGGTGAGCAGAATTTTTTTAGGAGGAAAAATCATGAGTGAAATTGTTTTGCACTATACCCGCGCAGGTCACGTTGAAAATATTCATCGTGGCGACGTTGCGGCAGTTAATTGTAATGGCGAAGTCGTCGCGTCGGTTGGCAATGCGCATTTGCCGATGTTTTGGCGCAGTGCCGCTAAACCTTTTCAAGCGTTGCCCTTCGTGAAAAATGGCGGGCTTGAAAAATACGGAATAACCGACGAGGAACTTGCGCTTTTAGTTTCAAGTCACAGCGGAGAGGAAAATCACGTGGCACTTGTACGCGGAATTTTGGCTAAGCTCGGACTTGATGAGAGCGTTTTGGATTGCGGCGTCGTGCGTCCAATGAGTGGCAAGGCGTTCAAAAAAATTATCGCGGCGGGTGAAAAGGTTTTGCCCGTTCACAATCCTTGCTCCGGTAAACATTCGCAGATTATCGCGCTGTCAATGATGTTGGGCATTCCCTACGAAGGTTATGTTCGTCCTGCTCACGAAGCGCAAAAAATTATCTTTAAAAATGTGGCAATGGCGTCGCGTATGCCCGAAGATAAATTGGAAATTGGCATTGACGGTTGCGGCGTGCCCGTTTTTTATCTGCCGATTTATAATATGTCGCTCGCCTATGCTAGACTTTCCACGCCAAGCAAAGGCGATTGGGGCGATTACGAGGGTGCGGCAACTAAAATTCGCGACGCAATGAGCAAATATCCGCAAGTTATTTCGGGCACGGGACGAATTGATTTGGTGGTTTCTGAAGTCACGGGCGGCAGGATTATCGCAAAAATTGGTTCGGACGCGGTTTATTGTTTAGCGGTTAAGGACGGCGACTTAGGTATTACGTTTAAGATTGAGGACGGAAGTTATGCGGCAGTTACGCCTATGACAATCGCTGTACTTAAACATTTAGACTTGTTGACTAAAGACGAGGCGACGGAGCTTGATAAAATTTTCCCGCCCGTGTTGAAGAATCATCGCGGAGAAATTATCGGCACGATTGAAACCGTTTTTTAAAATCTTGAATAGTTAAGTTCAAAAAATTAGAAAAGTACATTTCGGGCAATGGCATTAACTTAAGCGACGCGATAATTAAAGCCCACAGGATAAATATA
>CAMJRX010000013.1 GCA_946408355.1 uncultured Selenomonadales bacterium | reverse complement strand
CTCTTTGCTTTGAGAATTTCGTTTTACTTGCTTCTTCTGTTATTCACTTTTAATTTACCAACAAACCCTAAATATTTTCCGGAATGGAGCTGATAGGAAAAAAATCTACAGGGCGTTCATTTTGCTCGACACGGTGCAAGTATTTGTGTACCTAATTACTTGAATTAATTAAATATAATCGACGGAGGCTTTTTGGTATGCAAAATTTTTATTCATTGAACATTCTCACAAGTAGTCGTAAAGAATAGACGAAGCTGTTATCAAAATTAAATCAAATGTCGCAATGACGACGAGAGAATTCATTTCAAATGCGCCGCCCGAAAATGAAATTTCTGTTAAAGATATTACGGGCAAAAAAATTGGAAGCGTTATCGGGAAGAGTAAAATTGGGAACAACCCGCCTTTAACTGTTGCTGAAGTCGTCAGAGCCGCTGTCAACGTGCTCGCCGCCGCAATTCCAATTAATCCAAAAAAAATTGTCGCGAGTAACAAGAAAAATTTTTCGACAGCAACATCAAACAGAATTAAAAATATTGGTAAGATAAAAATTGTCAGCGCATTCAGCGATAAGAAAACGTAAATCATTTTGCCGAAAAGAATTGCTTGCGCGTCGGCATAAAGTTTCAAAGTTTGAAGAGTGCCTGCTGTTGCCTCATCATCGAAAGTTCCCGCTATTCCTGCACTTGCCGCGAAGAATATTACGACCCATAACAACGCTGCTAAAAATTTTGTTTCGACAAATGCGCCGCCTGTTGATAAACTTAAACTTGCTACAGCTGTCAACGCGAACATCATCATAGCCGCGAACGTCGCACGCCGCCGCAAGCCAATTAGAAAATCTTTTCGTACGATAGCCGCGATTTGTTCAAAACGGGAGCCGAATAATTTCATCGCAAATTTTTTCCTCCGCCTTATCGTTCGTGGCAAGTAAAATAATTTTTTCAGATTTAGCGGCTTGAATTTCGTTAAAAAATTTATCGCGCCCGTCCTCGTCAAGATTTGCGGTCGGTTCGTCGAGGAGCCAAATATTTGCGTCGACGCTTAAAAGAATTGCAAATTTTAAACGTTGCCGCATGCCCGTTGAAAAATTTTCTGCGCGAACGTTGCTAAAAGTTTTAAAATCCAAACCGACGCGCTCACCAAGCTCCAAAATATTTTCCTTAAATAAAATCTTTCCTCTAAGCTTATCGAAAAAAAATAAATTCTCCTCTGCCGTCAAGTTGTCGTAAATTTTCATTTCAGGCGAGACTGCGGCAATCTTTTTATCAGCGGGCAATTTGACTTCTCCGCCATCTGGACGAATAATTTTTCCTGCAAGTTTTAGAAAAGTTGACTTACCCGCGCCGTTAGCTCCCGTGATTCCGATAATTTTTCCGCCGCGCAGATTCAACGAAATATTTTCAAACAGCGCATGTCGCCCGAAACTCAAGCTCACATCGTCGAAAATAATCACCGGAGCATTTCCTTGTTGAGACGC
The DNA here is from genome assembly GCA_946408355.1 of uncultured Selenomonadales bacterium. Lineage (GTDB taxonomy): Bacteria > Bacillota > Negativicutes > Selenomonadales > Selenomonadaceae > Quinella. Next base: position 54,203 of record CAMJRX010000013.1, on the reverse strand, counting down.
ATCCATTTTTCGCCGCACTCGACTAAACCTTCTGCTTGCATTAACGAAATTTCCCGCGTCAATGCCGAGCGGTTGCACTCCAATTCTTTAGCTAATTGAACACGACCCGGCACGCGTACACGCTCCGAGCCTTGACGGCGTTCACGTTGTAATAGATAAAGAATCATTCGTTCGCGAAGTGTTTTTTGGCTAAGCAATTCAACTTTTTGCATCATCAAAACATTTTTGCGGCTGAACGCCTCCAATAAATTTTTCATAACAATACCGTGCATACGTCCTAGCTTGGGTCCAGCGATGAGCAGTGAACGATAGGGCAACCACATTATAACGGCGTCGGTTGTAAGCTGAACACTCGTGGCAACTAAATCTTCGCCGAGAATTGCCGAGACCGTCCCGAACATTGAGCCGCTTTCGAGTGAGTGTCCAACAGTTTCATTGCCGAGCCTGTCGAGAGCTAAAAGTTGCGCTTCGCCTCTGACAATCACCCCGATATTTGCATTAGGCGTAAATGCCTCCAAAACTCTTTCGCCGCGCGGATAACGCTTGACCGTCGTACCCGTAAACTTAACAAATTTCTCAATCTCGTCCGGCAATAATTCTTTAAAGAGCGGCACGCTTTGCAAATCTTCACCCGTCAACGCCGCTCACCTCCCGATAAAAATTTTTCCGATTATATCACTGATAATTTTATCACACTGTTAAAAATTAATCAAAAATAAATTATGTAATAATGCCAAACTTCGCGCCACTACACTATTTTAAGTTCTTTGCGTACACTACAAATTAAATGCGGTTAATGGCCTCTATAATTTGCTTGATTTATCGTGCGGCAAGTGATTCACAAGCAACGGCGACTTATCCCAAATTTGCAAGTTAAGGTTTTGTACATTTAGGATAGTCTTTATTCCGCCTTAAATGTTGAATTATTCGTCTCAGCGTTTACGAATTTGAGCAACCATTGAAAGAGAGCGAGCCTACAGCCCTTACGGAATTTGTGATAAATGCTATTCCAATTTCCGCAGGGCAAATCTTGCCAACGCACTCCGCGTAATGGCATTGAATGCGGGGATTAAGCGGCGGGGGTTCCACCTTCGACTTTTCTTCAAACCCATTTTATCATTGATTGTGTTTTTTTCTTATATAAATTTACCTACAAACCCTAGCTACACTTTTCTGAATCGTGTATTTGCATACCATTTTTCCAAAAAAAATCACGGGGTAGATAACGACAGGTAAATATCATAAAATTTATTAAATGTTCTGTCCTTGACATTGATTCTTAAAGTCTGATATTATATCAGAAAATTTTCAGGAGGAATGAGTTTTTTGGACAGAGCATTTTACATTTCGGAGATAGACGAAAAAATTTTTGCGAGGATAGACGGCAAATCTTACAAAAAAAATTGTCCGTTACCATTGGACGAATTGCGCTATCTGCACGTCCTGCACAAAGATTTAAGCGGCAAAACTTTGGAAGGCGAATTAATTTGCAACGTAAAAATTGCAGAGCCGCTGACAGAAATTTTCACTAAACTTTACGCGAAGAATTATCCGATTGAAAAGATTCGGTTGATTGACGAATACGACGCCGACGACGAACTTTCTATGCGCGATAATAATTCTTCGTGTTTTAATTTTCGCTACGTTTCTTACACCAACAGAATTTCTTTGCACGGCTACGGGTTGGCTGTCGACATCAATCCGCTTTACAATCCGTATATCAAAACTGTTGACGGCAAAAAAATAATCGCGCCGGACAATTCCGCTGACTTTGAAGATCGCACGAAAATTTTTCCATATAAAATTGAGGAAAATGATTTATGTTGCAAGCTGTTCGCGGCGCACGGTTTTATTTGGGGCGGCAACTGTTGGGACGACGAAAAAGATTATCAGCATTTTTTTATTGAGGAAGGGATTGTAAGATGATAAAAATTTTAATGGCTACGTTGCTACTCGTGACGATGATATTTGCGGGTTGTGGCGGCGATTCTGCAGACGGCAACGTCAAGTTAAGCGTCATGCTCGGTTCAAATGTCGTTTCACTCGACAGCGGGCACGCAACTGACAGCACGTCTTTTGAAGTTATCGCCGATTGTATCGATGGTTTAATGCAACTTGATTCAGACGGCAAAGCAATTCCCGCACTCGCTGAAAGCTTTGACGTTTCAGAGGACGGCAAGACTTATACTTTCCACTTGCGCGACGCTAAATGGTCAAACGGCGACCCTGTAACTGCAGAAGATTTTGTTTTTGCGTGGCGTCGTCACTGCCAAAAAGCTGAAGAATATGCCTACATTATGGGCGATACGGTTGCTTGCGTTAAAAATGCCGACGCGGTTATCAAAGGCGGCGATCCAAAAACTTTAGGCGTAAGTGCTCCCGACCCGAAAACTTTTGTCGTTGAGCTTGACGCGCCTGTTTCTTTCTTCCCGTCGTTGATGTGCTTCCCAACTTTTTATCCTATCAACGAAAAATTTTATAATTCTTTAGACGAGGGCAGTTACGGCACAAGCCCCGAAACTTTCCTGTCTAATGGCGCGTTTATGCTGGCGAATTACATTCCCGGTACGGCAAATATTCAGCTCAAGAAAAATGATTCGTACTGGAACGCCGATAAAATTTCTCTCGACGGCTTCCAATATCAAGTCGTGAGTTCTTCAGATAACGCGCTGACTTCCTTTAAAAATGGTACGCTAAATCTTGTAAGCATTTCGGGTAATCAGGTTGAGCACGTTAAAAAGGATGCTGAACTTTCTAAGAACTTGAAAACTTTTCCTTCCGGCTATCTTAATTATTTGTCCTTTAATCAAGACCCGAAAAATCATCACGCGGGCGCGCTCTCAAATGTCAACTTGCGCCTTGCAATTTCCAATGCCATTGACCGCGAATCGCTCGTTTACAATTATGTCATGAACGGCGCAGTTGCAACTTATACCGCAGTTCCAGTTGAATTCGCCCCCAATGCTAAGACTGGAAAATTTTTCGCCGAAGACCAAAAACAATTCTCTGACGTTGTAAGTTTCAATGTTTCAAAGTCGCAAGAATTTTTAGCTAAGGCTAAGGCTGAACTCGGCAAAGATAATTTTGATTTGAACTTGATCTACTCGAATGACGGCGATGCCTCTACAAAAATTGTTCAAGCGATTAAGTCTCAAGTCGAAGAGAATTTGCCCGGCGTGAAAATTAATCTTCAGCCCATGCCCAAAGCAGAATATTTGAGCAATGTGACTTCCGATAATTACGATTTGGCTTTGGTTGACTGGACGCCCGATTACAACGACCCGATGACTTTCTTGACGTTGTGGACAACTTCTGGCTGTGAAATTGCTGAGCATTGGAGCAACGCCGAATACGATAAAATTATTTCCGACTGCACGACAGGCGACCTTGCCGCCAATTACGACGCACGTTGGAACGCCATGTACGACGCGGAAAAAATCTTACTTGACAATGCAGTTATCGCGCCGCTTTACACTGACGCCAATGCAATTTTAATTTCGCCGAATGTTGAGGGAATTGATTTCCATGTCGCCGGCGTCACTCGCGTTTTTAAAAACGTTAAACTCAAATGAGCAAGTACATAACAAAAAGAATTTTAATGTCGGTGTTGACGCTGTTCATAATAATTTTCGTACTGTTCGTGCTGATTCGGATAATGCCTGGCGACCCGTTCCCCGTCGAGAGAATGAGCGCGGAAATGATTTTGCAGAAACGCGAGGAACTCGGACTTAACAAACCGATTTTAGAACAGTTCGTCAATTATATGTCAATGTTGTTGAGCGGGAGTTTTGGCAATGGGACTTCCCTCTACAACGGCGCACCGATTAAACCGATAATGACGGCTTGCCTAATTAACTCGTTTAAAATTGGCGTGTTGTCGATATTATTCGGGACGCTGGTCGGACTGGCAATAGGAATTATTGCGGCACTCAATCGCGGAAAATTTTTGGACGGATTATGCACAATCGTTTCAATTTTGGGCGTGTGCATTCCGTCCTATGTCTTTATGATTTTCCTGCAATATTTTTTCTCGTATAAAATTCCGTTCTTCCCGTATTTTTTCGACCCGTCAAACTTTTTAGCGTCGTCAATCATGCCGGCGTTGTCGCTTAGTTTATTTGCGATTTCGACGATAGCTCGCTTTACGCGAAATGAAATGCTAGAAGTTTTGAACAGCGATTACGTAAAATTAGCGGAGGCAAAAGGGCTTTATGGCTTTGAACTGATACGCAAGCATGTTTTGCGGAACGCGCTAATTCCAATCGTTACAGTTATCGCGCCGCTGGTTGTGAGTTTATTAACAGGCGCAATGGTTATCGAAAAAATTTACGGGATAAACGGCGTGGGCAAACTCATGGTAGACGCGATAGCTGGGCAGGGCGTCGATTACAATTATGTATTGGCGTTAAGCATAGTATTTTCCGCAATGTATATCGGCGTCATGTTGGTGCTTGATATTTTGTACGGAATAATCGACCCGCGAATCAGGTTGACGTCTAAGGAGGGGTGAACATGAACAAAGACGACTTTGAATTTATTAGCGACCGCGATATTAGCGTTGACGAAAATTTTGCCTCACAGGGCTATTGGAAGGGCGTCGCTGTTCATTTCTTCCGCAATAAATTTGCCGTCACGGGTTTGATTTTAATTATTGTCATAATGTTGTTCGCGATATTTGCGCCGATTGTTAGCACTTACAGCTACGATCAAATTGTTGCAGTGACGGACGCCGGCGGAAAGGAAGTTATTGCCAAAAGTTTATCGCCACAAATTGGCGACGGTTCCGCGCAGAATTTTTTCGCTGACAAAACATTTATCTTTGGTACTGACGATATGGGGCGCGACCTTTGGACACGGACTTGGCAAGGTGCGCGAGTTTCGTTAATAATTGCGTTCGTGGCGATTTTTATTGACATGCTGATTGGCACGAGCTACGGATTAATATCGGGCTTTTTTGGCGGCATCGTCGACCATATTTTACAAAGGTTTATAGAAATTGCCGGTTCCGTTCCAACGCTGGTTATAATTTCGATACTGGCAATTTTTATGGAAAAGGGAATTGGGCTGGTTATCGTTTCGCTGCTGATAACGGAATGGATTGGCATGAGCAAAATTGCGCGGGCGGAGTGTTTGAAGTTAAAGGAGCGCGAATACGTTCTAGCAAGTCGGACGCTGGGCGCGGGCAGTTTTCACATAATTTTTAAGCAGATATTACCGAACACAATCGGACCGATAATTACTCAAGTCATGTTTTCGATACCGGTTGCGATATTCACGGAGGCATTTTTAAGTTTCGTTGGCGTCGGAATAGTTTTGCCGCAATGTTCGATAGGTTCGCTGATTGAGGCGGGCTTTAACAACATAACGATTTTGCCGTATCAAATTTTGCCGCCTATATGTGTGCTGGCGATTTTAATGTTAGGATTTAATCTGATAGGCGACGGATTCCGCGAGGCATTAGCACCAAAACTTGAGGATATGTAAAATTATGGAAAAAAATATTCTTACAGTAAAAAATTTGGATATAACTTTTCGCACAAACGCCGGCAATATTCATGCGATACGCGGCGTAAATTTTGAATTGCCGAGCGGAAAAACGGTTGCGCTTGTCGGCGAAAGCGGTTCGGGTAAATCCGTCACAATGAAGGCAGTCACCGGACTTTTGGATAGCAACGCCATAATCAACAGCGGAAATATTTTCTACAACGGCGAAGACATCTTGACTTTTACTAAAAAAGATTTGCGCCAAAAGATTAACGGTCAACAAATTGCAATGGTTTTTCAAGACCCGATGACGAGTCTCGATCCGACAATGACAATCGGCGACCAAATTACGGAGGGCATGTTCTTACACAAAAAAATTTCTAAATCGGACGCCCGCCAAAGAGCCATTGAGCTTTTAAATTTGGTTGGGATTATGGACGCCGAAAAGCGCATGAAAAATTATCCGCACCAACTTTCGGGCGGTATGCGTCAACGTGTTGTTATTGCCGTCGCGTTGTCTTGCGAGCCGAAAATTTTAATCTGTGACGAGCCGACGACCGCCCTTGATGTTACTGTTCAAGCGCGGATTTTGAATTTGATTAAAGACATTCAAGCCGAAATGAATTTGTCGGTAATTTATATCACGCACGATTTGGGCGTCGTTGCGAAGGTTGCCGATTATGTTAACGTCATGTACGCTGGCAAGGTGATTGAAGTCGGAACCGTTGAGGAAATTTTTTACGACCCGCGCCACCCGTACACGTGGGGATTGCTCTCTGCCATGCCCGATTTGGAAACCGACGACGATAGACTTTATTCTATTCCAGGTAGTCCGCCGAATCTTTTACACGAACCTAAGGGCGACGCCTTTGCACCACGAAATAAATTTGCTATGAAAATCGACGAGCGTGAGGAGCCGCCTATGTTTAAAATTTCTGAAACACATTACGCGGCGACGTGGCTATTGCACCCCGACGCGCCAAAAGTCGAATTGCCCGCCGAGTTGAAGTCACGATTAATGCGTTCAAGAAAGGCGGCAAATTATGGCTGAACCTCTGCTTCAAGTAAAATATCTCCGTCAACACTTTAAAATTTCACGTAGCTTTACAGTTAAAGCTGTTAACGGCGTGTCGTTTGATATTTATCCCGGTGAAACTTACGGGCTTGTCGGCGAATCCGGTAGCGGTAAAACAACTATAGGGCGCAGTATCATTCGCCTTTACGACCCGACCAGCGGCATAATTTTTTTTAACGGGCAAAAAATATCCGGTAAGCTCGACAACGAAACTAATAAAATGCTCCGTCAAAATATGCAGATGATTTTTCAAGACCCGATGTCCAGTTTGAATCCGCGTAAAAAAATTGGCGACATAATCGGCGAAGGGCTTGATATTCACAAACTTTATTCAAGCCAAAAGGAACGCAACGAAATTATCGGCGAGATTTTAAAAAAAGTTGGATTATCGCCCGCGCACGCCGAACGTTATCCTCAACAATTTTCCGGCGGTCAACGTCAGCGTGTTGGAATTGCTCGTGCGCTCGTCATGAACCCAAAACTTATCATCGCAGACGAATGTATTTCCGCCCTTGACGTTTCAATCCAAGCGCAAGTTGTCAATCTCATGAAAGATATTCAAGCCGAAACTAAATGCGCGTATCTGTTTATTGCGCACGATTTGAGCATGGTTAAATACATTTCGGATAGAATCGGCGTTTTGCATAAAGGTTATCTGGTTGAGACGGGCTTGACGCGAGAAATTTTTTCTAATCCTGCACACCCCTACACGCAAAGTTTGTTATCTGCCGTGCCGCAACCTAATCCCCTTGTCGAAAAGCAACGTCAGCTTATACACTATGACGCGGCTAAGGCAAATTACGAAAACGGTACAATGCAACGCCTTAGTGACACCCATTTTGTTCAATGGCATTAACTTAACAAAAAGTGGAAGAAATTTTATGATAGTCCCGAAAGGACTGTTATAAAATGAATCCCATAGAAGTTTTAAAGACAGCTCGGCAGTGTCAAGCAGATTGTGTAAGAAGAAAAAGCTAGCGGTCGAATTTGTCGAAGAGTGAAGCGAGGCGGTCGTTCAAGAACAACTGATTGCTTTCCGAGCGACCAGTTGGCAATCGGACGATCTGCCCAATTTTTTTGCAACTTTCCGTGTCGGATACCAACACTCGTAAGATGTTATCGAAAACGTCGTCAGTGCACCAGAGGCGGAATTTGTGATAAATGCTGTTCCAATTGCCAAATTGGGGTGGCAAGTCGCGCCATGCGGCTCCTGAAGACAATATCCATAAGATTGCGTTAAAGACCGTCAAGGGATTTAATCCTGGTGGCCCTGTCGACTTGGGCGCCGGTAACAGTGGTTCGATTATTTCTCGTTGCGCTTTTGTAAGGCAGTAGCGTTCGTGGTAAAATGAGTTTGACATAAGCACTTTCCTTTGGAGAATTTTTCAAATTCATTTTACCAAAGATTTTGCTTGTGTTTTATTTTTGCACTTTACCAATACGCTCTAATTTGCTCGGCTCGGACACATTTATTTACGGCAAAGTTGACGGCGGCGGTTCTGTCACGTTAAAAGAATTCACAGCAACGACTTTCCATATCAACGACGAAACTTATAAAATCAGCGGCAACAAGTTTGTAAAAAAATTCTAACAGCTAATCACTAACAGCTAACAGCTAAAATCCCGTCGAAAGGCTGGATTTTTTTTGCGCAGAACACAACAATTTTTTCTGAAAAATATTTGAATAAAGCTTTGCACATGATATAATGGCAGCGAAAAAATTTTGGAGTGATTTTTATGTTTGGAATAAGCGCGGGAGAATTCATAATAATTTTAATCGTCGGGTTGATAGTCTTTGGACCTTCAAAGTTGCCGGAAGTGGGGCGGGCAATCGGCAAGGGCTTAAGAGAATTTCGCAAAGCGCAAGCGGCACTTTCGCAGACGCTGAATGAACCTTTGGAGCCAGAAAAAAAATCGCCGCCCCAACCCACCGAAGAAAAAAAATCAGTTACTGTCGATGATGTCATAAACTTGGCTAAAGAAAGTCCTATTGTCAAGGAGAATCACAATGAGAAAGTTTTTAACGGCAATCCTAACAACGCTCCTGCTGTCGACGCCGGCGCAAGCGTTGCCAGTTCAGCAAGCAGTTCAAACGGCACTGATAAACAATCCAAACCTCCAACGAACTGAACAATCAATCCGCGTCGCCGAAGAGTCATTAAAATCTGCGCGGGGCAGAAAGGGCGTCTCAATAAGTGCGTCGGGTAGAGCAAACATTTCAAAGACAGAGGGCGTCGAAGAATCCGAGAGCTTATCAACAGGCTTGAGTGCGTCAGTACCTTTGTATACGGGCAAGCGACTTGAGATGGCGATAAAATCTGCGGAACTGGGCATTGACATTTCCAAACTAGAATTTTCGCAGGCGCAAGACGATTTAATTTATCAAGTGGTCACGGCTTACGTTAACGCGCTGGAAAATTTAGCAACGTCGCGAGTAAATTTGGAGACGGAAAAAAATTTGTCGGAGCATGAAAGAATGATAGCCGCTCAATACGACGCCGGCGCAAAAGCTAAAATTGATTTACTTCGTGCGCAGGTCGAAACGAGTAACGCTTTGCAAGATGCCGCCCGCTCACATGCTACCTACGAAGTTGCGCTAACGAATTTGGCAACGCTTATGTCGATAAACTCAATCGTAAACTTAACCGTCGAGGATTTTGAAACTCATCTTAAACTTGAGGACGTGGAAAAATATTTGTCGGAGGCAGATGAAAATCGGCTTGACTTGAAAGCAGACGCCCTTAGAATTGAGCAGGGTGAATTCAATGTTACGAGCGCGAAATCCGGTTGGTTGCCTGAAGTTTCAGCGAGCGTCGGCACAGATTTAAGCGGGCAGTCGCGCAGATGGCATTTCACGCCGGACGCTTCAGCGGAAGTTTCTGCCTCGTGGAGCATTTTTGACAGCGGTGTAACTCGTGCGGCGGTTGAGTCAGCTAAAGTCGAAGTCGAACGCCTTAAACTTGCACTGGACGCCGATTTAGATAGCGTGCATGAAGATGTTGTAACGGCACATAAAAATTTGAGAATCGCCTTGCTTAGAATGACGACGACGCAACGGGCGGTTGAGCTTGCAGAAGAAGAACGCTTTATTGCCACTGAACGCTACAATGTCGGCGAAGGGATTTTGCTTGACGTTTTGGACGCGGAAGTTGCGCTGTCGACGGCTAAAAAAAATAATGTCAGTGCACGCTACGACGTTATGCGCTACAGTTTCGACCTTGCACACGCCGTTGGAGATACCCTAAAAGCAATTAGACAGTAGGGAGTTTTTTTTATGAAGTGGAAAATTTTAATCGTCGTGGTTTTGATTATTGGCGCGGCGGTCGGCTATAAATTTTATACAGATAAAGTTGTTGAAGAGACGACGAAGACTTACGAGACGGAAAAAGTTGTGCGCATGGACTTAACTAAAACAGTTTCGGCAACAGGCACCGTTCAGCCTCGTGATAGCGTCGAAGTTAGCGGAAAAGTTACAGCGCGAATCAAAGAGATTTTAGTTGAAGAAAATGACCACGTGACGGAAGGGCAAGTTGTAGCGATTCTCGACGGCAAAGATTTTGAAGCAAAGCTCGATCAAGCAAATTTTACGTTGACAAATGCCCGCCAAAAATTAGAGCGTACAGATAGACTTTATAAAATTGGCGCGAAATCTTTACAAGAACTTCAAGATGCGCAATACGAATACGACCGCGCAAAATCGGCGGTGGAGCTTGCAGAAGATGATGTTAATCAAACTGTTATAACTGCGCCAATGGACGGCGTCGTTGTCGGTGAACCTAAAACGCCCGGCACTATGGCTGTACAAGGCTCGACGAATCCAACTGTTATAATGCGCATTGCCGACTTGAGCGAAAAACTTGTTAAGGCTAAAGTTGACGAAACTGATATTGGTAGCGTTAAAGTTGGCGAGCGTGCGACGTTTACAGTTGACGCTTATCCTGATAAAACTTTCCGCGCAGAAGTTACAAAAATTTCTCAAACAGATACCACAAATTCTTGGGACACAAGCTCTTCGACGAGTTCAAATTCAAGCTCAAGTAACGCCGTCATTTATTACTACGTGACGTTCAGTGCGCCCGATGATGAAAATCTTTTGCTCCCCGCTATGACTGCGCGGCTGGATATTATCGTTGGGCAAGTTAACAACGCACTTTGTGTGCCGATTGACGCGCTTAAAACCGACGCTAAAGGCTCTTACGTCGAACGAATAACCAAAGACGCGCAAGGCAAGGACATTGCCGAAAAAGTTTATATCACGGTTGGACTTTACGGCGAAGAATTTGTCGAAGTTACGGGCGGCAATTTAAATCCTGGCGACGACGTTTCTACGACTTACGAAGTCGCGAAGAAAACTTCAACTCAAGGCGGCGGTATGGGCGGCATGAGGCGTCCTCCGTTCTAAGGAAGTGAAAGTTTTGCTAAGTAATAGGCGGCTCCTGCGAATAAGATTATTTTTTGAGGGCGCAGTCGTTGGAATATTTACGGGCGCGATTGTGGCAGTGTTGAGATTTTTACTCGACGAGGCGGACATTTATCGCCCGATTATTTTTGCACACGTCAACAGCTTAGGAAGAATTTTTTTAGCAATCGGCGTGATGATTTTATTGGCGGCGATTTTATCAAAAGCTGTAAACTTCGACGCACAAGTTGGAGGGAGTGGTGTTCCGCAGTTAAAAGGAATTTTACAAGGACGGGCGCAAATGCTTAAGCCGTTCCGATTGTTGGCGGTAAAATTTTTCGCGACGGTTTTAGGAATAGGCGCGGGCTTATCATTGGGACGAGCGGGAATCAGTGCGCAATTTGGAGCGGCGGTTGGAAATTTTTTCAGCAAGATAATTTACGCAAAGAATAAACATCACGAGGCAGTTGAGGGAAATTTTTTATTAACGGCGGGAGCAGGCGCAGGTTTAGCGGCGGTTTTCAGCGCACCATTGGCGGGCGTAATTTTTTGCATTGAGGAATTGCGCAAAAGGTATTCGCAGGAAATTTTAATCGCGGCAGTGACAGCGGCAGTTAGTGCGTCATTTGTCGTAAAAATTGTTTTTGGCGTGCGACCTGTTTTTGAGACAATTACAGCGACGCCGCTCCATATGCCGTCGGTTATGACTGGTTTTGATTTAGAAATGATAGCGGCAATGAGTGCGACGCCGTTAAAATTCATTGCGCTTTTTATTTTGCTCGGAATGATTTGCGGCGCAGTGGGAGCGTTTTTTTCTAAAGCGTTAATTTTCGCGCTCGACGCTTACGATCGATTAAAAATTTTCGGCTTGAAAAGATTTGCCGTGCCGTTATTGTTGGCAATTCCACTCGGAATAAAGTTACCGCAGATTCTCGGCTGTGGAAATGTTTTAGTCGACGAAATTTTAATCACACACACTGCGTTGAGTTTGCTGACAATTTTATTGTTAGTGAAAATTTTTTATACGCTGATATGTTTTGGCACGAATGCGCCAGGCGGATTATTTTTACCGGTTTTAGTTATCGGCGCATTGATTGGAAATATTTTTGCACGAATCGGAAATGCACTAGATTTTTTCACGGCGGATTGGATAACGCTTTTTATAATCTTTGGAATGGCGGCGTTCTTTGCGGCTGTCGTCAAAGCTCCAGTGACGGGCAGTATTTTAATTTTAGAGTTGACGGGGCAATTTGAACATCTCGTTGGCTTGATAGTCGTATCGGGCGCGGCGTTTTTAATTTCGGACTTGTGCGGCGGCGAGCCAATTTTTTCTGCGCTGTTAGAACGTTCGCAAAATAAAAAATAACCCTCCTCATCGGAGAATCGATAAAATATTCCGCGCAGATTAATTATTTTTGCTTTGAAAGCTTTGAACCACTGATTTTATAGATGTAGTTGTTGACTTTAAGTATCTTTATCGTCAAAGCCAAAAATAAAATCTTTGCCGTCGCCTGATTTATATTTGTTGAACAACTCGCCGCCAAGCGGGAGATTCATGAGAAGTTTGATTTCCTTATTCTCAAAGGCTAGTCCAAAATTACGATAGGAAAATCTATTTTATAAAAAAGGTTTACGTCTTCTTCTGCAAGTTCTGTACCCAAAATTTTCCACTAGATTGCAATTAACTTGACAATTCAAAAACAAAAAAATAAAATTCAAAAATATGAGGTGATTAATTTGAATTACGAAGCTGTTATCGGTTTGGAAATTCATAGCGAATTAAAAACGGCGACGAAAATTTTTTGCGGTTGTGCAACTACTTTTGGCGCGGAACAAAATACTCACGTCTGCCCCGTGTGCTTGGGGTTGCCGGGAGTTTTGCCGACGATTAATAAAAAAGTCGTAGAATTCGCCATAAAAGCTGGGCTTGCTACTAACTGCAAAATTAACAAGTACAGTAAGTTTGACAGAAAAAATTATTATTATCCCGACTTGCCTAAAAATTGGCAGACTTCACAATACGATTTGCCGATTGCTTATGCGGGGTACGTTGAGATTGACGTTGACGGCGTAAAAAAAATCGTCCGCCTAACACGCATTCACATGGAAGAGGACGCCGGCAAGCTTGTTCACAGTGGCACGACAATTAAAGATTCGGCAAGCTCTAATGTCGATTACAACCGCACGGGCGTCCCGTTGATTGAAATTGTTAGCGAACCCGATATGCATTCCGCCGCCGAAGCCCGCGCTTATATGGAAAAAATTAAATCCATTCTCGAATATATCGACGTGTCGAATTGCCGTATGGAAGAGGGCAACCTCCGCGCAGATATAAATGTTTCGTTGCGCCCCGTCGAAAGTGATAAACTCGGCACGCGCACCGAAATGAAAAATATCAATTCGTTCAAAGCTCTCGAAGACGCGATTAACTACGAAATTGAACGGCAAGCGGAAGTTCTCGACGACGGCGGAATAATTATTCAAGAGACGCGCACTTGGAATCCCGAAAAAGGCATTACTCAATCAATGCGCTCGAAAGAAGACGCGCACGATTATCGCTACATGCCCGAACCCGACCTGCCGCCGATTGTCACGACTGATGAAGAGATTGAAACGTTCAGAAAATCTTTGCCCGAATTACCCGACGCACGCCGCGCTCGCTTGATTAAAGATTTTGGACTTAGCGAATACGACGCGGGAATTATTACAAGTTCGCGGGTTATGGCGGAGTATTTTGACGCGGTTGTTAATTTCGGTGCCGACGCTAAAGCCGCCGCGAATTGGATTATGGGCGATTTATCTAAAAATCTCAATGCAGACGGCTTGACGATTGAAAATTCGCCCGTCGATGCAAAACGCCTTGCCGAAATGATTCAGCTTATCGCTAAGGGAACTATTAGCGGAAAAATTGCTAAAATCGTCTTCACCGAAATGTGGAAATCGCCCGACCCGCCAGAAAAAATTGTTAAAGATAAAGGTCTCGTGCAAATTACGGACACGGGCGCGATTGAGGGCGCAGTCGACGAAGTTATTGCTAAAAATCCTAAAGCCGTCGAAGAATATCGCGGCGGTAAGAAAAAAGCACTCGGTGCGCTCGTCGGTCAAGTCATGAAACTCACTAAGGGCAAGGCTAATCCTCAGCTTGTCAATCAGTTACTCGTAAAAAAATTAGGATCATAACATGAATAAAGCTTTTATCAAAATGATTTCCGAACTCCAAACGGAACGTTTTAACGTGCACATGACGGATTTGGCGAATAAAAAAACTCCGTGCGGAATTTTCTTTGGCTTTTAAGTAGTGCCAAGTAATGTAGTGGCTAATATCAAATGGCTTTGTGATAGAAAAATAAATCTTTCTTTCGTTATCGTCCGCACCGACGAACAAATTATCGCGCTGAAAAATTTCGTTGACATGCCTGTCATAACTCTTGAAGACATGCCGCGCTTTGTAGACGAATATTCTTCCGTTAAGCCGCAAGAAATTTTTATAAGAGTTTTCCAAGATCTTCCTTTTGCGCCGTATTTTATCCGTCAAGACATGGAAGTTTTTACTCATTCTGACGACAGACAATTTTTGTTTATGACGAAACACTTGCCCGAACTTTACAACGTCTACGAAATGCTCGGTAGTGATGAATCAAAAAAAGTTTTCTGCGCGGCGATTAAAGGATGGCTTACAGCTAAAGTTAGCGATTATCGTTTTGCACCGGAGACGCAATATTTTTTAGAAGGATTTACTCCAAGCGCGGGCGATATTGCCATTGACGGTGGAGCTTACGACGGCGGAACTGCCATTGCTTTTGCTAAATGTGGAGCAAAAGTTTTCGCCTTTGAAATGGACGCCGTTAATTATAAAAAATGCATAGCTCGCCTCAACAATTCAAAGTTTGATATTACGCTTGAAAATCTCGGATTGAGTAATAAAGAAGGCGAAGAAAAATATTTTTTGTGGAACACCGCTAGTCGTAAAAATTCAAGCGGCAATTTGACGGCAAAATTTATCGACCTAGATACTTACGTTGCGCGAAAAAATTTGCCCCGTGTCGATTATATTAAGCTCGACATCGAAGGCGCGGAACTTGAAATGCTTCACGGCGCGGCGAAGACAATTACCCGTTGCAAGCCGAAAATGGCAGTCAGTGCCTATCACAAGCTAAGTTAAATGATGAGGAGCGCGCGATTCTTAGATATTTTGGATTGAATTGCTTTTCTCCTACTGGTGGTGAAATGGTTCTTTATTGTCGCTGAAAATTTTTACAAGCTTGAATAAAATTACTCGTCGTGCTCGTGCAACCTGCAAAGTGAATGTGCAGATACGAGGCGACGAGATTTTTTTTGCCCGCGCCCGCGAAATATTCCGCGCCGGTTCGCATGCGTCGACACTTAAAAATTTTTTCGTCAGAAGTTTCAGCCGTCGAAAAATGGAATTCATGCGCACGAATTTTATCGCCCGCCTTGCCGATTGCGCAATCACGTAAAATTTCCGCCTCAACGTAGCCGACAGTTTGCAGTTTATTCGTCATAGTCGCCACGCCGTCAAGCACGCCGCACATCTCAAAACTTTTACCGTTGAAATCAATCAGTTCGCGCATTAAATACATAAATCCGCCACATTCCGCGAAAATCGGCAAGCCCGCCTCCGCCGCGTGGAAAATTTCTGCGCGGATTTTTTTATTTTGCTCAAGTTGCGCGGCGAACATTTCAGGAAAGCCGCCGCCGATTATCAAGCCGCTGATACCTTCGGGCAAATTTTTATCGTTGAGCGGACTGAAGTAAATAATTTCCGCTCCGAGCCGTTCCAATTCGTTCAAACTTGCGCCGTAGTAAAAATTAAATGCCTCATCACGAGCAACGGCTATTTTTAAGCTGATAGCTGATAGCTGATAGCTGTTAGAAATTTTTTCGAGTGGTGCAGAATTTTTAGCAAGCTCAATCAGCGCGTCAACGTCAACTTGAGTTTCGACCGCCGCGCAGATTTTTTCTATCACGTTAACGGAATGATTTTCTGTCGTCGGAACAAGCCCCAAATGTCGTTCGGGTAAATGGAATTCGTCGTTGCGTTTAATCGCGCCAAAACATTTTATATCCAATTCGTTCAGCGCGTCGACAATCATCTTTTTATGCGAATCCGAACCGAGCCGATTTAAAATTACGCCCGCAAGTTTAACAAACTTGTCAAACTCGCGAAAACCTAAAGCAATCGCCGCCGCAGAAGTTCCCATGCTTTTTGCGTCGATAACCAAAACTACTGGCGTGTCAAGGAGCTTAGAAATTTCAGCCGTCGAAGAAATTCCGCCGCGCCCGCCGTCGTAAAGCCCCATGACGCCTTCGATAATCGACAAATCCGCGCCGCTTGAAGTTTCGATAAAAATTTCTTTAAGCTTATCCGCTCCGACAAGCCAGCTGTCCAAGTTGTGAGAAATTTTTCCGCTAGCTAATTCGTGCCAGCCTGTATCGATATAATCGGGACCGACTTTGTAAGCTTGAACGTTAAGCCCGCGGTTTTTTAACACCGCCAATAATCCCGTCGTTATCGTCGTCTTGCCGGAGCCGCTTTGAGTCGCCGCGATTATTAATCTTGGAAAATTCTTTTGCATGTCAAATCCTTTACAAAACTAGAAATGCGTAGGCATTTCGTACGAACGCGGGGATAATGCCCGAATTATTAATGGTTCAATCGCGACAACTGGATGCAACGTCACGTTGCCCTCGCGAATTGTCCAACATGTAGAGAATTGCATTGACGGCGGCAACCGCGATTGATGAGCCGCCCTTACTGCCCATTACCGTAATAAACGGAATTTCATTCTGCGCGGCAAGTTGAGCTTTAGCCTCCGCCGCTCCGACAAATCCGACGGGCACGCCGATTATCACCGCAGGTTTAATATTTTCTTCGCGCACAAGTCTTAACACTTCAAACAGCGCAGTTGGCGCGTTGCCTATTGCTATAATTTCTCCGTTTAGTCGTTTACCAAAAAGCCGCATCGCCGCCATTGAACGAGTAATTTCCTCGCGCTTTGCAAACTCGCGAACGTCAACATCAGAAACTTTGCAAAAAATTTCACCGCCAAATTTCGTGAACGTCCGAATACTTATTCCGCGCCTTACCATTTCTACATCGGTAAAAATATTTGCGCCGCGTACAAGTGCCGCCTTTGCTGCCGCTATAGCTTCAGGGTGAATTCGGATTATCGGCGTATAGTTGACATCGCCCGAAGCGTGTATGATTCGCGAATAAATTTTCCGTTCGTCGTCGCTTAACGCAAGCCCTGCCAAATGCGGCGCGATTATTTCCATGCTCCGATCCTCAATTTCCATTGGTTGCGTTATGAACATTAAAATTCCCCCTACTTTAAAATTTCATTTAAGAATTTTATTTCATTTCGCTACTTCTTTCAAGGAATTTTTTATGCGCCTTGCTTATTTAAATGTGGTAGTCACATAAATTATTTTTAAGCTTCAATCATTATAGAAATATTTTTAGCAGGTAAAAAGATTATATTGTCGAACAAATTAACAACAAATTCAAATACTAAAAAGATTTAAAGCAGGTGAGAATTATGGACATTTCTCAAGTTAAGGCGGAACTTGTAAGGCTTCGCAAGGAAATTCGGCGGCACAATAAAAAATATTACGAACTCGACGCGCCGGAAATTTCAGATTATGAGTACGATAAATTGATGACGCGGCTTAAAGAGTTGGAGGCGGCTTATCCCGAATTTATTACGCCGACTTCCCCAACACAAACGATAGGCGGTGCGGCTCGTCGCGAGGCTGGTAAACTCGTTGCGCATGATATAAAAATGCTTTCGTTGCAGGACGTATTCAATCGCGAGGAAGTAGAAGATTTTATCAACGACGCGATTGCAAAATTAAGTTCGCCAGAATTTGTCGTAGAGGAAAAAATTGACGGCTTATCGTTGGCGTTGCGTTATGAAGACGGAAAATTAATTCAAGCGATAACACGCGGCGACGGTGCTCAAGGCGAGGACGTTACGGAAAATGCGCGGGTTATTGATGACGTTGTTCAAGAACTCGTTGACGCGCCGAAATATTTTGAGATACGCGGCGAAGTTTACATGACGCGGGAAAATTTTTTGGCGACTAATGAGCGGCAAGAAAAACTTGGCTTGAAAATTTTCGCCAATCCTAGAAACTGCGCGGCGGGCACTCTTCGCCAGCTAGACAACAGAATTGTCCGCGAACGCAAACTTTCTATGTTTGTGTTCAATCTGCAAAAAGTTAACGGCATGGAAATTCCAAATCACGTCGCGGCTTACGACTTCATGAAGCGCAACGGGATAAAAATTATTCACGATTACAAAGTTTGCAAGACATTCGAGGAAGTTTGGCAAGCGATAGAGAAAATTGGCAGGCGGCGCGAAAAGCTTGACTACGACATTGACGGCGCAGTTGTCAAGGTAAATGATTTTGCGCAACGTGAAACACTCGGCGCGACAAGTAAATTTCCGCGCTGGGCTGTCGCTTATAAATATCCTCCGGACGAACGCGAGACTATTTTAAGGAAAATTGAACTAAGCGTTGGGCGAACGGGCAGAGTTACTCCGACGGCAATTTTCGACGCGGTGAGCTTAAACGGGACGCGAGTTGAACGCGCAACGCTCCACAATCAAGACTTTATCGACGGGCTTGACGTTCGCATTGGTGATACTATTCGTGTTTACAAGAGCGGCGAAATTATTCCGCGTGTTAGTGGCGTCGACATTTCTAAACGTCCGGAAAATTCCGTGCCGTATAAAATCCCTGACACTTGCCCCATTTGTAATCACAAGTTGGAGCGCGAAGAAACTGCCGTTGATTATCGTTGCGTCAATCCGAATTGCCCCGCGCAGTTGGAAAATCATTTGCTGAATTTCGCCGGGCGCAACGCAATGGACATCAAAGGGCTTGGCGAAACTTCTATTCCGAAACTTATTGCCGGCGGTTTCGTCAAGACTGTTGCCGACATTTACAAACTTGAAAATCGCCGCGATGAATTGCTTGCTAAGAAAATTTTCGGACTAAAAAAAGCTACCGATAAAATTTTAGCGGCGATTGAAGAGAGCAAAAAAAATCCGCCAGCTAAACTTCTGACGGGCTTAGGGATATTCGGCGTCGGAGTTGGGGCGGCTCGTGATTTGATTGAACATTTTGGCGGTTTCGATGAAATTTCTAAGGCGACGCTTGAAGAACTTCAACAGGTGCCGGATATTGGCGAGATTACTGCGCAACGCGTTAAAGAATTTTTCGACGACGAGGATAATCTCAAAATTTTGGAAGAACTAAAAGATATGGGCTTGACTATGCAAGAGGGGAAAAAAATTATTGCAGTGGAAGAATCGCCGATAGTGGGTAAAAGTTTTGTGTTGACTGGCAAGCTGGAAAAATATTCTCGTGACGCGGCAAGCAAACTTATCGTTGAGCGCGGCGGTATCGTCAAGGGCGCAGTCACCAAAAATACCGATTATGTAATCGCGGGCGATAAGGCGGGATATAAACTTTCGCGAGCCTTTGAACTTGGAATTAAAATTTTGTCCGAAGACGACTTTGAACAACTTTTAGCCGAATAAACTTTGTAATAGCAGTCAAGCAGACAACATTTTAATCAGCATGAACAAGAAAAATATTACGTGGACGACTGCCACCGCGATTATTGCACGAATTCCCCAACGCAACCATTTCAAAAAAATCGCCTCCTTATTCGAGCAACGACAACATCATTAATTAATTTTGATTGGCTTGAGATAACATTGATAATGAGCAAAATTATCTTTGTTATATCTGCGACTCAAGCCAACTGTCTTTCAGTTAAAATATCTCTTCATAGAAAAAACCTCCCATAGTAATTATGAGGGGTTTTTTATTATCTGTATATGGTTTGCAGGACGATTGATAAAATTATTTGCCGAATGCTTTTGCGACTTTAACGAGTTCGCCGCGAATTTTAATATGCTGTGGACAAACTTTTTCACACGCACCGCATTTAATGCACTCGCTCGCGTTTTTCTTATCATGCATTGCAACCAGCCAATTATATTGACCAGCGGCAAATTTTTTATCTTTGTAAAGCGTCAAAACGTTGTACGCGGTAAATGCGCCGCTGATACCGATATTTTGCGGACAAACTTTTGCGCAGTAATTGCAAGTGGTGCAAGGGATAATCGGCAAGCTCGCCAAAACTTTGCGTGCCTCGTCTACTGTTGCCCGTTCGGAGTCGTCAAGCCGCTTGAAATTTTCCATGTAAGCAACGTTATCTTCCATTTGCGAAAGCGTGCTCATGCCCGATAAAACAGCTATAACGCCGTCTAAACTTGCCGCAAAACGAATTGCCCAAGAGGCTAACGACGCATCGGGATTTGCTTTTTTAAGAACGTCAGCGACGACTTCGGGGGGATTTGCCAACATGCCGCCTTTAATCGGCTCCATGATAACAATCGGCTTGTTGTGTTTGCGGGCGACTTCATAACAGCCGCGCGATTGAATAGCAGGATTTTCCCAGTCAGCGTAGTTTATCTGGAGCTGAACGAATTCCGCTTCGGGGTGCTTAGTCAAAATTTCGTCGAGTTCTTCGGGCGTAGAGTGGAAAGAAAATCCGACGTGTTTAATCAAACCTTCGCGTTTTTTCTCGAAAACGAAATCCCACATCTTGAACCGCTCAAAAAATTCCGTGCGCGACTCTCCAAGATTGTGCAGGAGATAAAAATCAAAATAGCCCGCGCCCGTCCGAGCCAATGACGTTTCAAATTGCGCGATTGCATCTTCGCGCGTCTTGCAATTAATCCACGCGGCGTTTTTCGTCGCCAACGTAAATTTATCGCGCGGGTGACGCTCAACCAACGCTTGCCGGATTGCGTCTTCACTGCCGGGATAAACTCGCGCCGTATCAAAATACGTGAAGCCCTTCGACAGGAATAAATCGACCATTTTTTTGACTTGCTCAAGGTCAATGGTTTCGTCCTCAAGGCGCGGCAATCTCATAAGTCCGAATCCCAATTTTTTAATTTCTTCACCGAGATAAGCCATGTTAAAACCTCATAAAAACATACAAAAGCTTTGCTCAAGAGTTCTTACAGTAAATATACTTTTTATGGCTTATCATGTCAATCACGAATTAAATGTTTTAGTCCTTTTACCAAAAACGATATTGATATTCACCTTGACAAAGACAAAAATACAGTTAAAAATAACTCTGAAGGTTTCCGCAAAATTTCAAAGAAAATAGTTTAACGAAAGGAAGAATGACTTATGAGCAAAATCAATCAATATCCTACTGATGAGGAAGCAAAAAAAATAATCATAGAAATCGGGCGGCGCATGTATATGAAAAATTTCGTAGCCGCCAACGATGGAAATATTTCTTGCAAAGTTGATGACGAAATGATATGGACAACGCCAACAGGAGTTTCTAAAGGCTTTATGTCCGAAAAGGATATGGTTAAAATGCGTCTGGACGGAACGATTATAAAACAAGGTGCGCGAAAACCTTCTAGCGAAGTAAAAATGCATTTGCGAATTTATAACGAAAGAACAGACGTTGGCGCGGTGTGTCATGCACATCCTCCCATTTCCACTTCTTTTGCCATTGCTGGAATTGGTTTGAATCAGGCAATTTATCCAGAAGCGATTGTAAACTTGGGAATTGTTCCCTGCGTTCATTATGAAGTAC
Organism: uncultured Selenomonadales bacterium; assembly: GCA_946408355.1. GTDB lineage: Bacteria > Bacillota > Negativicutes > Selenomonadales > Selenomonadaceae > Quinella. Next base: position 32,579 of record CAMJRX010000013.1, on the reverse strand, counting down.
CAGGTTCTCAGCAACTTCCGGATTCTATTGCGCCGTATGTACGCGGTTATAATGCTCTGTTGCTTGCCAATCATGGCGCGGTTACATGGGGCAATTTTCTAATGGAAGCTTGGTATCGATTGGAATCTTTGGAGCATTACGCTATGATTATTATGTACACTTGTCATATTATCGGCAAGGCAAATGTACTTTCCTGCAAGCAAGTAAACGAGCTGATTAAAATTAGGGAAAAAATGGGCATAACTTCTGGCGGTGTACCGTCTGGTGCCGTCAATCCCAGTAACCTTACAGATAGTGTTTAAAAGCCGTTGCCTCTTCTTTTTTGCGAAAAATTTCTTTCAAACTTTCAGTGTAGGGTGGTCGAGCAATTCCGTATTCCGTCACAATGCCAGATATTAATTCGTTATCCACAAAATCAAAGGCGGGATTATAAACCTTAACTCCTTGAGGTGCCATGCGCTGTTTGTACCACATTTCTGTAACTTCTTCCTGCGGTCGCTGTTCGATAACAATATCTTCCCCTTTAGCGGTAGTCATATCGATTGTAGAAGTCGGACCCAATACATAAAAAGGAATATTATAATATTTTGCCAGAATTGCTAAACCAGAGGTTCCGATTTTATTACAAGAATCTCCGTTAGCCGCCACTCTGTCACAGCCGACGAATACAGTGTTTACCCAGCCATTTTTCATTACTTGAGATGCCATATTGTCGCAAATTAAAGTTGTGTCGACTCCGTCGGCTATCAGCTCAAAAGCGGTCAGCCTAGCCCCCTGCAACAGCGGACGAGTTTCATCGCAGAAAACGCGAAAGTTCATTCCCCGCTCCACGCCCAAATGAATTGGTGCTAAAGCTGTTCCATATTTTGATGTTGCCAGTTGACCGGCGTTGCAATGAGTCAAAATACCGTCTCCGTCCTTGAGCAAAGTCAAACCGTTTTCTCCAATCCGGCGGCACATCCACACGTCCTCAGCTTTTATTGCTTTACTTTCCTTAAGTATCAGGGATTTAATTTCCGTAATGGGCTTGTTTTTGTTGTCAATGGCTAACTGTTCCATTCGGTTCAATGCTTTGGACAAGTTAACTGCTGTAGGTCGCGAAGAATTTAAATATTCCTTAGCTTCATGAAAAGGGGCATAGAAAGCGTCCCACGTGTCAGCGTTAATATCCTTCGCCGCCAAGTATAGCGCAAAAGCCGCAAAAACTCCAATGGCTGGTGCGCCGCGAACTTGCAACAAATATATCGCTTGCCACATTTCTTTTTGCTCCTTCAAATGAAGAAGTTTCACTTCACCGGGTAGTTTCGTCTGATCTATTATGACAATAGCACCTTCCTGCTCATCAAAATCTACGGTTTCATAAGCCATAATATTTTTTTTACTCATATATTTACCCTCCATATTTGATCCGTTATGAGTGTTAAAGCAAATAACCTCATTGGTCAATGTAATTAACCCGTTGTGAGTCTTGAACAAAAAAACTTCAAACAAAAAATGTTGAAGTTTCTAAAATAGTATAGCGCAACAATTCCTTGAAGATTTAATCTTGGTCATTTTCGTTTTGTCTAAAACTTTTGATAGGCTTTGTGTTAGATTGTTATCAAAGGTTATTGCCTTTAATCTTTCTTTGTTTCTCGCTCAATCAAATCGTATTAAATCTTTTTTTACACTTATAAAGGGGTAAGTTACAGAATTTTTATGACGGAGCCTGTAGAAATTTTTTCGCCGCAACTTTTTATAAAATCTTCTCCCGAACAATGACATGGGAGAATTTTTTTTACGCCTAAATTTTTAAGTTCGTTAAGTGTGCGGGAAATTCTTTCTTGCGTCGCGCCCGTCAAGTGCATGCCGCCAATCACAGAGTAAATCGGCATGGAAAATCGCTCGCGAACGTCGGCAACGATATTCAAAATGCCCGAATGAGCACAAGCCGTCACAAGTGCAAGCCCGTCGCCCTCGCGCAAAACTAAAATTATCTCGTCGCTAAAATCGTCGGGAATTTTTTTATCGCCGCGTACAAATTTTTTCGGTATCGTCTCAAAATCATATCGTCGCTTAAAATTCCCAACAAGCCGAATGTCCTCGTCAATTTTTAAAACGTCGTGGCAAATTTTCTGCTCAATTCCTCGCGCAGATAGAAAATTTTCGTCAAAGCCGCAACCGCGATATTTAAACCCGTCGTCCGTACGAGAAAATTTTTCTTCCCAAAAGTTTTCGCCAGTAAAAATCGTTTTAATCGGCGCAAAATCCAAAAGTTTCTTAAAGCCGCCCGCGTGGTCGTAGTGCGAATGGCTCAACGCGGCAATTTTTATATCGGACAAATCGACGCCCAAAATTTTTGCGTTGTCAAAGGCGGCTCCCGTGTGTCCACAGTCAAATATAAATTTTGTCTGCACCGTTTCAACTAAAAAACTCAATCCATGTTCCGCGATTAGCTGCGAATTTTCTGGCGCGGTATTTTCAATCAGCACCGTTAAAGTTGTCAAATTAATCACCAATGATAAAAGACATTTCCGTTTCAAAAGTCGCGCCAACAGCAAGCTTTATAATGCCTTCCTTGTCTTTAAGCTCGCCGGTAAAATCTTCGTAATCGGCGTGCCCGTGCCACGGCTCAATACAAATAAACGGCGCACCACCTTGCGAAGGCGACCAGAATCCCCAATACGGGAAATTTTTAGCGCGGACGGTAATTTTCTTTGAACTTTTACGCGAACAAACCGAAACTTCATCAGATTTTAAATCGTCGAAAACAAACGCATCACCTTTGAATAATTCGTAACTCAAATTAAGTTCGGTACCGTCAAGCGTCGGAATTCGTTCGTGACTGAGGGTTCCATTAGCCGTAAGCGGAACACGCGAGGATTTTTCTGCACGATTAAATTTCAAGTAGCAATCATCAAAATTTTCTCTGTAGGCAAGCGGGCAACAAATCGCGGGGTGTGCGCCGATTGAAAAATAAATTTCCTTGTCGTCGACATTTGCAACCTTCCAAAGAACTTTGACTTCGTGCCCGATAAGCTCAAAAGAAATTTCCAAGCGGAACTTGTAAGGATATACCTTGAGCGTCACGGCGTTGGATTCAAGCGCAAAAGTCAAAGTGTTATCAGTGGTGTCGACGAGCCAAAAATCGGTCGTGCGGGCGAAACCGTGACCATGCAAAGTATATTCCTTGCCATCAACGCGATATTTATCGTCGACAAGTTTACCGACAATCGGGAAGAGTACCGGCGAAGAATATTTCCACCAAGTCGGATTGCTATCGAAAAGATATTCCGCGCCGTCAGCAAGTGCGGTTATCGATTTCAACTCCGCGCCACGATCCGCAACCGTGATTTTAAGAACGTCGTTTTGAAGAGTGTGCAACATAAAAATTCCTCCTAAAATTTTTTAATGTCTCGACGACTGCCGCGTTATTTCAACCAAACCTAGCGGCGTCATGTCGATAATTTTCGTTTTATTTCTATCAAAGGCGGCTCGTTCACGTAAAAAGTTCATTAAAATTTTTTTATGCGCGTCGCTTTCCATGTCTATGAAGTCAACAATAATTATCCCGCCAATGTCGCGCAGTTTCAACTGTTTTAAAATTAATTTTGCCGCCTCCATATTAGTTTTTAAAATTGTCTCGTCAAAATTTTTATCGCCAATAAATTTTCCCGTGTTTACGTCAATCGCCGTCAAAGCCTCTGTTTTATCAATAACAATTTGCCCGCCGCTCGGCAAGGAAAGTTCGCGCTGATTTATTTTAAAAATTTCTTCAGCCACGCTAAATTTTTCAAAAATCGGCTCGGAATCTTCGTAAAAAATAACATTGTCGACATTTGCAATCAGCTGGCGATAAATTTTTAAATTGTCGACGATAATTTCCGTTTCCGGTGTAAAATTATCGCGCAAAATATTTTCAATCAAATTATTATCGCTGTAAAGGAGCGCGGGCGATTTTTTCTTAACATTTTTCTCGCAAATTTTATTCCAAACTTTTAAAAGATTTGCAAGGTCGTTTAATAAAAATTTTTCGTCGCAACTTTCCGCTGCCGTCCGAACAATTAATCCCGAATTAGTCGGACGAATTTTTTTCGCCAATGCATGAAGTCTTTGACGTTCCTCACCACGAATTTTATTTGACACGCCAATATAATTTAACGTCGGCAAAAAAATCAACAATCGCCCCGCTAAACTAATATTTAACGTCGCTCGTGCACATTTTGCGCCAATTTCGTCCTTGTCAATCTGAATTAAAACGTCTTGACCTACTGAAAATTTTTTCGAGGCATTAAATTGCAAGAAAACATTTTTATCGCGCCCAATATCTACAAATGCCGCTCGCATGCCAGGCAAAACATTTTTAACGCGACCTTTGTAAGTATTTCCAACAAGTCGGGGATTATCTTCGTGCGAAAAATGAATTGCAGTGACTTCGCCGTTTTCAAGCACGACCGCGCAGGTTTCTAAAAGTTTGTGACTTATAATTATTTTTTTCATTGAATTTAACGCTTAAATCTTTTCTCAACCTTTGTAAATATCAACGGAATTATAAATAGTATCGAGAAAAACGGCAAAAACGCTTTGAAAAAAACATACGCCTCAATATTTAAAAAGATTTTTAGCAACGGATAAATTATCGTCGATATTATGCCTAAAACCGCAAATCCGATTATAATTCTCCACAGTTTGTCTTTGTTAGAAACTTTTGTTTTGAAATTTATAAATTTTTGCTCCAAAAACCAACCGAGAAAAAATGATAATCCAAATCCTAGCGCGTCAAAGGCATCTATTCTTACCGTCATCGGGTCGACAATTACTTTTCCGTTCAAAATGTCTTCTGGATACGATTTAAAATACAGCCAAAGAAAAATTATTCCAAGCGTTACTAATCCGACAATGAAAAATATTAATTTACGCTCGTCGTCTTTGCCTATCCATTTAAAAATTTTTTCCGCTAAGAAAAATAATCCGATTGAATAAATTATCGCGACTAAAACGTCTTGGGGAGTGTGTACGCCTAAAAAATTTCGGCTGAACGCGACCAATAAGACTATTAATCCGCATGGAATTATTAGCAACGGAACAATTTTTCGGTAAAAAAATGCGAATCCGCCGTAAACCGCCGTCGTAAATTGTGCGTGTCCGCTCGGAAATGAATATTCGGACGCTTTTCCCATTGCTTCCGCAGACGGAATTAGCTCTGAACTGCTAAACCACGGGCGATATACGCAAAATGTGCCTTTTAATAAATCATTTATTACGCGACCGCATTCCGCATTAAATAAAATGAAAATGCCAGCGTATTTATTGATACACCAAAATAATATCGCGGGAATCGCCGCTGTTAATGCACCTGTTGTCAGGTTTGAGATCGCTAAAAATAAACTTTCGCCGCCAAAATCATTTCTCAAATCCTGCAGAAAAATTAAATAATCTAAATCCACAATGCACCTCCAAAATTTAAATCTACGTCTATTGCTCAATCATCATCGAATAAAAAACTTCGGTGTCGTGTAACTTGGCAAATTTTTTTATCGCCCGCATGCCGCCGCGACTGTGGTCAAGTTTGTCGTTTATGGCGCACAACATTTCTAAAAAATCTTCCAAAGACATCTGCCGCCTTGATATTGTCGTCAAAACCGCTGCAAATTCCAACGCCCGATAAGTTGTCACGAACACGCGACAATTAGAAGCCTCGTCGCCAGCAAACGCGCTCGGATAACACCGCATGATAAATTCATTAACCAAATAATTTTCCAGCACGATTGAAAAATTCCCGCGCAGTTGCGTCAAAATATTTTTCCTGTGCTCCCGATAAATTTCTGCTAACTGATTTTTTTTGCTGATTGTCAAGTTCGCGTCGTAAGTCTCTCCGAAAATTTCAGCCAAAGCCGCCGCGTGATTTTCTTCGTCGAAGTCAACGGGCACGGAAATTTTTTCGCCCAAAAATTCGCAGAGATTTTCCAGCCGCCGATTTATCGACAAGTCTCGACGTTGCAAAATTTTTATTGCGTCGCGTTGCCTATTCAAAAATTTTTCGGCGGGCAATGAGATTTTTTCCGTGAAATCGAACACTTGCCGCGCTTTAAGTTCGTCGACGACTTCAAAAGTTATCGGCTCTTTGCGCAGAAGTATTTCAATCGCCGCGGCGGGACAAGTTAGCGTCATTGCTTGTAAAAAAATTTCTGCGTCGAGTTTGTAAGTTACTCGCGGGAAACTTTGACAAATCGCCGTTAAATATTCTTCGCCATGCTTGAGTTGCAATTTGCACAGAAAATTTTCATCGAGAAATGGACACGCGCCCGAACGTCGCATTTTGAAAGCCTGCGCGGACTCGTCAATGTGTTGGAAAATTTTTTGACGGTCGGCGGTGGGGAGGCGCAAGAATTTTTCCCGCGTCTCTTCGTCAAGCACAATCCGCCAATCACGACAACACCGCGAACCACAAGCTTTGCCGTCGCACTTGAAATTTTTTACGTAAGTCGGTCGATAAATTTTCATCTGATAAAATGCGTGGGAGTCCATTCTTCAACTTTGGGCAGACCGAATTTCTCTTTGCCGAGCGCGATACTCTTCATGAGGAACGTCATATTCCGAGCGAGCGTCCGCATAGTTTGCAAGCCCTCAATATCTTGTGAACCTTCTCCAGGCTCCAAACCGTAAACCATATTCCAATATTGGCTAGTCGCAATCGTCATTCCCGTGTTACCAAAATATTTGTTGAACACGTCATAAGCCGCACTGCACCCGCCGCGCCGCGCAACTACGACACCTGCACCAACTTTACCCGACTTGTCCTGCGTGAACGTGCTGTAGAAAAGTCTGTCGAGGAAAGAAATTGCCGTGCCGTTGGGCGAAGCAAAATAGACCGGCGCACCGATAACAAAACCTTCCGACTCCATGAAAACCGGCGCAATCTCGTTGACAACATCATCGAAGACGCAATGCCCGGTTTTGAAACAATTCAGGCAGGAAACGCACCCGCGAATAGCTTTGTTGCCAATGTGGAAATAATTCGTCTCGACGCCCTCCGCCTCGAAAACTTTAATCATCTCTTTGAGCGCGACTGCCGTGTTGCCTTCTGATTTGGGCGAGCCATTAACCAATAAAACTTTCATGTTGAGCACTCCTTTCAATACGCTTAAAGAATATTTTGACGCGGCGGGCAAAAATCCTGTTACCAAATAAAAATTTGCGTTTTAGTGATAAAAGATTTAAAATCTTTTGCGATAAACGGAGATTTAGGAGATGTTTTGAAATGAAAATTGTTGTGCTTGACGGCTACACGCTAAACCCCGGCGATTTGAGTTGGGACGCGCTTAAAACTTTGGGCGAGTGCAAAATTTACGACCGCACAAGCTTGACTGACGACGCCGAAATTATTTCTCGAATCGGCGACGCGGAAATTGTTATCACGAATAAAACGCCGCTCACTAAAAAAATTCTCGATGTTTGCAACATAAAATATATCGGTGTTTTGGCGACGGGTTATGATGTTGTCGACATTGCGGCGGCTAAGGAAAAAAATATTCCCGTCACAAACATTCCGACTTATGGCACGCAATCAGTTGCACAATTCGCCTTTGCTCTGCTGTTAGAAATTTGTCACCACGTGGCGCACCACAGCCAAGCCGTTCACGAGGGACGTTGGGAAAATTGCGAGGACTTTTGTTTTTGGGATTATCCGTTGATTGAATTGGCAGGAAAAACTATGGGCATTATCGGCTACGGAAGAATTGGTCAGACAACGGGCAAATTGGCGCAGGCGTTCGGAATGAAAGTTATTGCGTTCGACTCAATGCGCGAAGTCGGTACAAAGCTCGGCGATTGCTCTTTTGTCGAACTCGACGAACTATTTGCAACTTCTGACGTTATCGCTTTGCATTGTCCGTTGTTCCCGTCCACGCAGGGAATTATTTGCAAAGAAAATATCGCTAAGATGAAAGATGGCGTTATAATCCTAAACAACAGTCGCGGCGGTTTAGTTGTCGACCAGGATTTGCGCGACGCTCTCGACAGCGGAAAAGTTTTTGCGGCGGGGCTTGACGTTGTATCTACCGAACCGATTAAGGGCGATAATCCTCTGCTCGGCGCGAAAAATTGTTTTATAACGCCGCATATCAGCTGGGCACCAAAAGAATCGCGCGAACGTCTTATGAATATTGCCGCAGAAAATCTTAAAGCGTGGCTTGCGGGTAAGCCCGTCAACGTCGTCAACAAATGAAACATATAATTTCTTTATTCATACTCGACGCGCTGATAAGTGGAGCGGTGGCGGCGTGGCTATATTTTACGCGGAGCGTCGACGCGGCATTAATGACGGGGCTGTCAATTTTCGTTGCGCTTTCGCCAATCTGTTTAATTTTTGCGTCGCCGTTTACGTTGTTTTTAGCACGAAGGAAAATCGCTAAGCATGGCATAAAGTTAAACAATCCCGATGCGCTGAAACTTTTAAAGGACGTGAACATTGTCGCGTTGCCGTATAATCGGGTGTTGACGGGCGGCGAATTTTACATAACAGATTTAGTGCCGGAGGGCTTGAATCAACCAACACTATTGGCAATGGCGGCAGGAGCAGAGACCGACGCGGAAAATGTTTTGGGGCGCGTGATTTACGACACGGCGACGCATAGATCTTTAAGATTGCAACCGTCGACGAATTTTAGAGAATTACCTGGGCGCGGCGTTGAGGCGACTGTCAGCGGTACAACAATTCGCGTAGGAAATTTGGCGTGGCTTGAAGGTTTTGGCGTATCGGTTAGCGCGAAATTGCTCACGAAGATTGACCAACTGCTCGTCAAGGGTAAATCTGTTTTGATTGTCGCAACGGGTCGGGCGGCTCGCGGCGTTATCGCACTAAAAGACGACATAAACGACGCCGCTATAAAATTTTTGGGCGACTTAAAGCGCAACGGAATTGAAACGCTTTTGTTGACATCTCAACCTAAAAAGATGGCAAGTTGGTTTACGAAAAATTTTGCACTCGACCACATACGAACAAATCTTTCACCGGAGGGCAAAGCTCGCGAAGTGCAAATCTTCCGCGCCAAAGGAAAAATCGTAGCGGTTATCGGCAACGACGAACACGACTTGCCCGCGCTGAAAATTGCCGACGTATCATTTTTATTGGCGGGTGGTTCGCTTAATTCGTCGAACGAAAATAAAACGGACTTTGAAATTCCGACGCTTGAAAAATTTTTATTAATCAGAGAGACCGCGTTAAAAGTCTTAAAAGTTCTAAAAACCAATCGGATAATCGCGCTGTTGTCGTGGATAGTGTTAGTGCCGCCGGCGATTATGTCCGCGCTGGAAAATTCGCCGATACCTTATCACCCGCTGATAGCTTTGGCCGGCGTGATAATTTTCAGCATAATAATTTTAGTGAACTCATTTCGCGCAAGCTAATTTAAGGAGAGAAATTTTTTGCTAGAGAATATTTACACGGAACTAATTGCCGAACATAGCCAATCGCTTGAAAATCGGCGTCAACTTGAACACGCCACGATTAAAGAACGCGGACATAATCCCAGTTGCGGCGACGAGATAACTTTGGAGTTGGAAGTTGCAGACGACAAAATTATTGACGCGGCGTTTAGCGGGGCAGGTTGCGCCATTTCACAAGCCTCAACTGATATGATGATTGAACTTATGCGCGGAAAAAATGTTGACGAGGCTCAACGTCTCGCCGAACTTTTTATAAAAATGATTCAGGGAGAAGTTACTGACGACGCCGAACTTGAGAAACTTGACGAGGCGGCGGCTTTGAAAAATATTTCAATAATGCCTGCCCGCGTCAAATGTGCTACTCTTGCTTGGCATACGCTTGATACTGCGCTAAAAAATTCGGACGGTGCCGCCAATGCTTGATAAACTTCAACAGGTCGAGGAACATTTCGCGGAAGTCGAAGCGCGATTAAGTGACCCGTCGGTTGTCGCAGACGTGGAAAAATTTACCGCTTTAACTCGCGAACACGCTAACCTTGAGCCGATTGTAAAAAAATTTCTTGAGTATAAAAGAATCGCCGCGCAGATTGACGAAGATAAAAATTTATTGGAAACGTCGATGGACGAGGATTTAAAAATTTTGGCGGCAGAGGAGCTTGCTGAACTTAAAAAATCCAAAGACGCGCTTGAAGTTGAATTGCCGATTTTGCTTTTGCCTAAAGACCCCAACGACGATAAAAATGTAATCATGGAAATTCGCGGGGGCGTCGGCGGCGAAGAGGCGGCTCTTTTTGCAGGCGAACTTTTTAGAATGTACACGCGCTACGCTGAGCGGCAAGGTTGGCACGTCGATATTGTCTACGCGAACGCTACGACGATTGGCGGCTTTAAGGAAATTATTTTCACGGTCGAGGGCACGGGCGCGTTCAGCAAGCTCAAATACGAGAGCGGAGCGCATAGAGTGCAAAGAGTTCCCGCCACGGAGAGCGGCGGCAGAATTCACACGAGCGCGGCAACTGTTGCCGTTATGCCCGAAGCTGAGGAAGTCGACGTTGTGATTAATCCCGCCGATTTGCGAATTGATACTTATTGCGCGAGCGGCGCGGGCGGGCAATACGTCAACCGCACTGAAACCGCAATCCGAATTACGCATTTGCCGACGGGAATTGTTGTTCAATGCCAAGACGAAAAATCGCAACTCAAAAATAAAGAAAAAGCTATGCGCGTTTTGCGTGCCCGCGTCAAAGATTTAGCCGTTCGCGAACAGACAGCGAACATTGCCGCAGATAGAAAAAGTCAAGTTGGCTCTGGCGACAGGAGCGAGAAAATTCGCACGTACAATTTCCCTCAAGGGCGCGTGACTGACCACAGAATTAAATTGACGCTTTACAAATTAGAAGAAATTTTGAACGGCGACCTCGACGAAATTATTGCCGCGCTGATAACCGCCGACCGCGCAAAAAAATTATCTGCTACAAAATGATTTACATACACATTCCGTTTTGCCAGCGTAAATGCAACTACTGCGCGTTCAATTCCAAAGTTAGCGACGCGACGGAAAAAAATTCTTATATTGACGCTTTGATTAAAGAAATTAATCTGCGCGGCGACGAATCCACAGTTGAGACGATTTATTTTGGTGGAGGGACGCCCACGACTTTAACGCTTAATCAGCTTGAAAAGATTATCTGCGCCTTAAATAAAAATTTTCGCGTTGATAAGCAGGCAGAAATTACAATCGAGGCGAATCCCGGCACCGTCAACGAAAATTATCTGCGCGGCTTAAAAGTTTTGGGCTTTAATCGATTAAGCTTGGGCGTACAAAGTTTTGATGACGAACTTTTAAAAATTTTGGGCAGAATACACACTTCGCGGGCGGCGATTGAAACGATTACGCTTGCGAAAAATTTTTTTGCAAATGTCAGCGTTGATTTAATGTACGGCTTGCCCAATCAAACTTTGCAAAGCCTTCGCCACGAAGTTAACCACATTAAAAATCTTGACATTCAACACGTGTCGATTTACGGCTTGGAAGTCGAAGAGGGCACGAAATTTTTTGAGCTTGCCCGCGCAGATAATCTTAACTTGCCCGATGAAAATATTTGCGCCGATATGTACGATTTTATAACGGAAACTTTGCCGACGCTCGGATATAATCGCTACGAAATCAGCAACTTTGCTAAGAAAAATTTCGAGAGCCGTCATAATTGCGGCTATTGGACGGGTAAAAAATATTTCGGCTTTGGAGCGGGGGCGCACAGTTTCGACGGCAAGTTAAGAACTTCAAACGTTCGCGACGTGGCGACTTACATAAAAAATAACGTTCCAATAGTTGAGGAGGTCGTCACAAATCAAGCGGCAATGGAAGAATTTTGTTTTCTCGGCTTGCGAATGACGGCTGGCATTTCCGCAAAAACTTTTAAATATAAATTCGGCGCAAGTATCTTTGACGTATTCGGCGCGGTTATTGATAAAAATATTCGGCGCGGCTTGCTTAAAGTTGACGGCGATAAAATTTTTTTGACAGCGCGAGGAATGAGTTTAGGCAATGAAGTCTTCACGGATTTTTTGTTGTAAGGAGCGGCTATGATAAATTTTAAAACGATTGCGGACGGAGAAATTTTTAGTGCGGCGTATGAAGTCAACAAGTCGAAATTTTTGGCGCATATTAAGCACGTCGACAGCGAGGAGGCGGCTCGTGAATTCGTGTTGATGATTCGCAAAAAATATTTCGACGCAACGCATAATTGTTCGGCGTGGATTTTGGGCGAGCGCGGCGATAAACAAAAATCGAATGACGACGGCGAACCGGGCGGCACTGCGGGCAATCCGATTCTTGAGACGATAAAAAAGAATGACTTGACGAATTGCGCCGTAGTTGTCACGCGCTATTTTGGCGGGATAAAACTCGGTGCGGGCGGCTTGATTCGGGCTTATTCACACACGGCGGCTTTAGGCATTGCCAATTCAAAAATCGTTCGCATGACGGCGTTCCAAAAAATTTCTTTGACGCTTGAATATAATTTCTTAGCGACGGTTGAAAATTATCTGCGCAACAAAAAAATCCGCGTCGTAAATACGGATTATGCTGACGTTGTGACGATTGATATTTTACTTTTGCCCGCGCAAGTTGAAAATTTTTTACTTGACTTAAACGACTTGACTGCCGCAAATTTTTTATACGAAGAGCGCGGAGAAATTTTTATTCCAGTCGAAATTGATAGCGGAGTTGATTAACATGAAACAATTTATCGTTGATGCTTTTACGGACAAAATTTTTAGCGGAAATCCGGCGGCGGTTTGCGTCGTTGAAAATTTTCCGCCCGAAGATTTAATGCTTAATATTGCTCGCGAAAACAATTTGTCTGAAACGGCGTTTGTTGCTAAAGAAAAAAATTCTTATCGGCTTAGATGGTTTACGCCCGCAACTGAAATAAATCTTTGTGGACACGCCACTCTCGCGACGGGTTTTGTAATTCTTACTCAATACGAAAAAAATTTGCCAGCCGTCGAATTCGAGACATTGAGCGGCAAATTAACCGTTGAGCGCAAAGGAAAATTTTTCGAGATGAATTTTCCTGCGTATGAGCCGAAAAAAATTCCCGTAACCGACGAGATGAGCGACGCCATTGGCTCAAAAGTTCTTGAGGCTTATCTTGACCGCGATTTACTAATGGTTTTGGAAAATGCCGCCGCCGTTGAAAATCTCTTGCCAAATTTTGATAAGCTTAAAAATCTTGAAGGATTAATTCAAGCGGTGACTGCCGCCGATAAAAATTTCGATTGCGTGTCGAGAATATTTGCGCCGAAAATAAAAATTCCAGAAGACCCCGTAACAGGTGCGACGCATTGTCTAATCACGCCGTATTGGAGCCAAAAGCTCGGCAAGAAAAAAATTGTAGCTCGTCAAGCGTCGGCTCGCGGCGGAATTTTACATTGTGAAGTTTTGGGCAATAGAATTAAAATTTCGGGAAGTGCGGCACTATTTGCTGTCTCTGAACTTAAAATTTAAAAGGTAATAAAAATTTCCCTGCGCAAAGCGTCGAGGGATTTTTTTTTATGGTTGCCTGTTGTATAATTTAAAAAATAAAAGGAGGTTGAAGTCATGATTAAAAAATTTTTCTTGCTTTGCTTGGCAATGTTGCTGGTAATGCCTTCAGCATTTGCCAAAAAAGATAAAGGCTTGCCGGAAGAAGAGCGAATACAAATTGCAATCGAGGTAACAGACGACTCGCGACACCCCGAACTCGGCACGGCGGAAAATCTGGAAATGTTTTTAAGCGAAAAACTCGTTGAGAAAAATCTTGTAGCCGTCGTTGATACGAATACTTATGAGGACGGTTTAATTCTTGATGAGGAAGTTACCGCTGAAAAAAATTTCTCCGTCGAGAATGTCGGAGAAATTTTAGTATTCGACGCGATTGAATTGCCGCAACCTTCTGCCGCGCCCGAAAACTTTAATCAAACGTTCTATAAAAATCTCGGCGTGGATTACGTCGTTCGCTGTGAAGTGCTCGCGCTCGGTGCCTCGAAGGTCGAAGATAAAACAATAGGAACTATAACGAGTATCGTTGGCAGTGGACTTTCTTTTTCTGGTGCAGGCTCAAGCAATCGCGATAAAACTTTGCGGCGCATTGGTTCCGGTATTGGTGTACTCGGACTCGGCAGTATGCTCGACATTACAAAACGCACCGCACTCAATACCGTAGTCAACATGCAATTTATCAACGTGGAAACTGGAGAAATCGTCTGGGAAAATAACTTTCAAGGTCAAGCAGTAAAGCACCACAAACCCCGCAAAGGCTATGATGACGTTTGGACGCAAGCTTACATGGAATCCGTCGAAGACACCGCCAAACGCATTTCAAAGCGCGTGAACAAATACGTCGACAAAGTTATCATCAAAGGCAAAAGCGATAAAGACTTCATGCCAAAAGTTTCTGTTGGTAATCTTATGGGCGGGAAACTTTTCTAAGCAAAAAATTTAACGCAGAATTTTTATAAAGGCGTCTTGAACTTCGCGGGTATAATTTGCCGAATCCATTAGCGGCGACTTCTCCATCATGCCGCGCAAATTTTTACGCAAAATTGCTAAAAGTTCCCAATCGCTAGCTAATGCGACTGCTCGATTAATATACTCGTCATAAGAATCAACTGCCAACTCCGCCAGTCCAACGTTACTTAAAATGCTAAGTCCAAAGCGCGTTCCGTGCCGGTCGCCGTAAAGACTGATAACCGGAACGCCCATATATAACGCCTCGCAAGTGGTGACGCCGCCCGTATAAGGGAACGTATCAAGCGCAATGTCCACGTCGCCATATTCTACAAGCCAGCTCGGTGAAAATCCTCGCATATCCACCCGTGCCAAATCAAAGTTAAAATTTTTTAGCCGCTCAATGACAAATTTTTTTCCGTCCTCTGTATCAAAAATTTTATGCTTGAGAATTAAGCGGCTATCGGGCACGGCGTCCAAAATTTTCTTCCACGTGCTTAAAATCGAATCCGTTATTTTTCTAAATTGATTGAAGCTCCCGAACGTCACATAACCATTTCTAACACACGGCGGATAATCGGCAGGCTCAATGTTTGCTCTAAGTTCGTAGCAAATATGACTGTGAGGAAGCTTAATAATTTTTTCCGTGAAATATTCATTCATAGCCGCCTCGTTACCAGCGCAATAAATATCTGACAAAAAATAATCGAAGCAATCAAGTCCTGTGCTGTTTATGTAGCCGATACCAGAAATTTGAACGGAGGCAGGTCGATATGCCGCAACCGGAAGTCGATTGCCTTTCGTGTGTCCTGATAAGTCGAACAGAATATCAATCTCGTCGTCTCGAATAAGTTTTGCCGCCGCCTCGTCTGTTAAGTCTTTAATGTCTTGCCAAATGTCGGCATTAGAACGCAAATACTCCGTAAGCTCGTCTGGCGTCTCTACATTGGAATAGTAACATTTCTCAAAAGAATTTTTGTCAAGATTAGTGAACAAAGCCCAAGACCAATGCAATGCGGGATGTCTGTAAAAGTCGGCGGACATGAACCCTACGCGAATTTTTTCATGAGAGTAAAATTTTTTCGGATAAGGTTTAATATCTACCAAATATTTTTTGTATTTATCGTAGAGAGCTTTTAAGTCGGTGGCTGAACAATTTTCTGTATAACTGCCAATATAAATTGCAGAATCCAATGCATTTAAATTTATATTTTCTTTAACAGAATATTCTGCTACCATACGAAAAATTTTCATAGCTTCCTCATTAAGCCCCAGATTAGCTGTAGCAGTGGCTAAAGTCGATAGAATAGTCGTTGCTAAAGACCATTCGTTGGGATTTTTAAGATCAAACATGGACGGTGTTTCTTTTAATGCGTCGCGTTCTTTTACAGGATTGTTTAATTTTAGCCAAATGCCCCCTTCAAGAAAGTAAGCCTTTCTGAAAGACGGCTCGTAACGTTTAATTTTATCTATAAGTTTCAATGCTTCGTCATAATTTTTGTATTCATATTGTTTTTCGGCTCGCGAATAAAGTTTCTCAACGTTCATTGCCCGTCCTCCTTGCGTCGCTTAGGATTTTAACAAAAGCCTCTCCAACCTCGCGAACATAATTTTTAGCGTCCATAAGAGAAGATTTTTTCATCATAGTACGTAAATTTTTTCTTAGAATCGTAAGCAACTCCCAATCGCTAGCCAACGCGACGGCGCGATTAATATACTCGTCTGGAGAATCAACCGCCAATTCATCAAGTCCGACATTTTTTAAAATACTAAGTCCAAAGCGCGTCCCGTGTCTGTTGCCGTAAAGACTGATAACCGGAACGCCCATATACAACGCCTCGCAAGTCGTTACTCCGCCTGTATAAGGGAACGTGTCAAGCGCAATGTCCACGTCGTTATATTCAACAATGTGATTTTCCGTGTAAGGGCGCATTTCTACTCGCTTAATGTCAAAGCCAAAACTTTTCAGCCGTTCCCTAACAAAATTTCTTCCGTCGTCGTTGCTAAAAATTTGATGCTTGAGAATTAATAAACTATTGGGCACGGCGTCCAGAATTTTTTGCCACGTAATAAATACCGAGTCCGTCATCTTGCCGAACTGATTAAAACTTCCGAACGTCACAAAATTATTTTTTATACAAGGCGGATAAGCGGCTGGCTCAATTTTCGTTGGCGGCTCGTAACAAAAATGGCTGTGCGGTAACTTAATAAGTTTTTCGGTAAAATAAGATTCGTCACCTGCACAATAAATATCTGACAAAAAATAATCGAAGCAGTCAAGCCCCGTGCTGTTCATGTAACCGATTCCCGAAATTTGAACGCTAGCAGGTCGATATGCCGCAATTCGGAGCCGATTATCTACCGTGTGCCCGTCCAATTCAAATAAAATATCAATTTCATCAGCGCGAATCAATTCAGCCGTTACCGCGTCCGTCAAGCTGTAAATATCGCGCCAAACGTCGACACTTGCCCGAAAATAATTCGTAACTTTATCGGGAGTTTTTACGTTAGAGTAGCAATAAACTTTGAACAAATTTTTATCGAGACCGCTCACAAGGTGCCAACCCCATGACATAACCACATGCCATTGAAAACAGCTAGACAAAAAGCCCACCCGAATTTTTTCATGACGGTAAAATTCCTTCGGGTAAGGCTTTATGTCCGATAAATATTTTTTGTATTCGTCGTAAAGCTTTTGGAAGTCAGCGGCAGAATAATTTTCCGCACTACTTGCCGCGAAAAGCGCATTGCTGATTTCCTCACAAGCTTTTTTATTGTCGTCAGATAAACTCGCCGATAAACAAAAAGCTTTTACTGAATCCGCCGTGCGCCCTAAAGATCTGTTAAGCGAACCAAAACAATTAAAAGCGTCCGCTGCCAAATATTTATCGTCTGCCGAATTGCAATCAAGACGCGGCAAAAATTTTTCCAGCAAAGCCAATTCTTTTATGTGTTCCCATTGGTCGCGGCGAATAAATATCTCCAATAAAAAACTTTTCTTCCAATGCGGTGCGGCTTTCTCCACTTCCTTGACAATCTTTAACGCCGCATTAAATTTTTTTGCCCTGTATAATTTTAGTGCCTGTTCATATTTTTTTAAAATGTTCATGTCAAATTTTCTCAACTGTAATCGTCGTAGTTGTGTCCATATCTGCCGCGTCTGTGTCTGAAATTATTGTGCCCGTCGCCCTTTCTAACGAGCCTTATCTGTATAGCTTCCATGCGCAAGCCTCTACCTTCGGTGCCAGCAATCCTTCCGTTACTTACCCAATCTTGCCAACCAAAATTCTCCACGTGCGCCCGATAATAAACGTCGTAGCTGTTTGCAATACTGCCGGTAAGACGAATTCTGATAGCTTCAAGGCGTCGACCTTCGCCGACCGTGCCCGCCACGACGCCCGAATCCATCCAACCTTCCCAGCCATAATCTTGAATGTGCGCGTTGTATTCAATGCCTTCAGGGCAATTTATAATAATCGCCTCAATGCGTTTTTCTTCACCGGTCGTACCAGCAACTCGACCCTCGCTAACAGGCGGCATCCAACCATAATCCTGAACGTGTACTTGATAACTTATACGCGGTTCAGCGAAAGCATTTTGCGTTAAAGCAATCATCAGCAAAATCACTACGCCGAAAAATTTTTTAATCATTTCGACCGCTCCTTTAATGCTCGTTCAATGTCGCGTTGGGCGGATTTTTCGTGCAAGGCGGCGCGTTTATCGTAATTATGTTTGCCGCTCGCCAATGCCAACTCCAATTTTGCCCGCCCTTTTTTAAAGTAAATTTTCAGCGGAACCAACGTAAAACCTTTCTCACGAGTTTTGCCGAAAAGTTTTAAAATTTCGCGCTTATGCAAGAGCAACCGACGACGACGCAACGGATCATGATTAAAAATATTTCCCTGCTCGTAGGGGCTTATGTGCAAGTGCTCGATAAAAACTTCGCCGTCCTTGACTTCAGCATAGCTGTCGCGCAAATTTGCCTTGCCAGCCCGCAAGCTCTTAACTTCCGTGCCCTTGAGTTCAATGCCCGCCTCGTATGTCTCATGGATAAAATAATCGTGGCGTGCCTTCCGATTTTCGCAAGCAATTTTTATTTCGTCTTTTGCCATATAAATCACCTCCTACTTTTAAAAAGTAGCAAACAGCAGTCGCGCGCCGTACATCTCAACAATTTTAACGTTATCTCCGCGTTTGTACGCAACGCTGCGCATTGCTAGCCTCGATGATAAATCTTTCGTATCTGCATAAAATATGATTCGGCAAGTAAGCGCAAGTTTGCATTCGATTTTAAACGCTTGTGATATTTCGCACCCGTTTCTATCATCAAAAAATTTTTTCGTTCGGGAATTTTTATTTTGCTTAAGCGCGGCATTAAGTCTGAATTATACGGCTCCAAAACTTCCGCAAAACAAATATCGCGCAAAATTTTTTGTACATGTGTCAAGAAGTCTGCAAACTTATCACGCGACCAATCCGACATTTCCGCGCCTGTTTTGAAAATATCTTCGTTTGAAAGTTCTGCGCGGCAAATTTTTTCTAAAGTGTCGAGTGCCATCTCGCGAAGTTGTGCGCCGCCCGAATCTTTTAACTTTAATGCACGTCCAAAACTTCCGTCTGCAATTACCGATAATCTTTCCGCCTCTTGTACGTCGACGCCTTGAGTTATAAGCGCGTCCCGAATCTGCGCGGGCTTGAGCTTATCGAAATGTACTGTCATACACCGTGACCGAATCGTCATTAAAAGGCTTGAGCGGCTTGCCGTTAACAGAATAAAAATCGTTTGGCTCGGAGGTTCTTCAATAGTTTTTAGCAGACAATTTGCCGCCGCGTTATTCATAAGTTCCGCGCCGTCGATTATCACTACGCGCCGCGCAGAATTTATCGGTCGTAATGCCGCTTCGGATTGCATTTCGCGTATCTGTCCGATTTTTATATTTCGTGTAGTCTTAGTTGCCTCCGCCTCGACAACGTAAAAATCTGGATGACTTCTTGCCGCGACGAGCCGACAACTTTCACAGACGCCGCAAGGAGAACCGTCAACAGGATTTTCGCAAAGAAGACCCGCTACGCAGATTTCAGCCGCTAATCTTTTGCCGACGCCTTCCTCGCCCGAAAATATTACCGCGTGTGGAAATTTTCCTTGCGCGATATTTTTTTGCAAATAAGCAAGCGTCGCCTCATGTCCGATTAAATTTTTCATCACATATACAAATCGACGAGCATACCGCGAATTGCGTCGTGAGCCGCGATAACGTCAAGTGTATCCGAATGTCCGAGCCGAATTTTTTCAGCCATATCCTCAAGCTTGCGGTCGATTTTGCGCACAGTCGTATAAACGCGCTGACGTCCCATTCTGTCCCAACCTGCCGACGTGTGAACTTCATACATATTGCTGACTGCCGCTCCGACGAAATTTTTTATCAGCGTGCGATATTCCTTGAGTTCCTCGTAAGTCGGTGTCTTGCTGAGCCGCGCCGCCTGGTCGTCAATCTTTTTGAGCATCGCTTCCATTTCTTCATGAGAGACGCCCTCCGATTGTTGATCCATTAGCTCCGTTTCAAAACTCAATTCTTTGTCGCGCATATGTTCGCCGCCGCTACGCAATAATTCAAACGGTGACGCGGGCATTCCCGTATTGCTAATTTTTACTGGCATTTTTATTCACCTCGTAGCTTAGTTTATACATTTTTATCCATAAACGCAAGAAGAGACTGTTGATTATCAACAATCTCTTCTAAAGAAGGCTCCGAAATGCCGTCTCCTCTGAATGTCTAAACCTGCTTACTCGCAGGTGGGTTCCTTAAGCTCGGTGTCTGTTACTTATCTACTAGGACAATTCTCCATCTTCCGAATTCAATTCAGGTTCCCTAAAATTTATGTAGGTTAGACATTATCTGATTCCTCGAACACCCAAGAATTTCCTCCTTCACATAGATAATAGCACGAAAAATTTTTTATTACAAGACTTGACAAGCACGAAAAGTTTTAGCGATAAGACTTTTTGTAAATGTTGAGCATATCCTCATCACTCAAGGCGACTGGATCGAACCTCAAGAGGAAACCCATTGCGTCACGAGTATTTTGAACCATTTTTGGGAATTCATCGGGCGTTATGCCGTAATCGCTCATCTTGAGATTGTCGACGCTACAAGCCGCTTGCATTTCCTTTAGCGTGTCGATAAAGTCTTCCGGTTTATCAGCATTGACTTTGCCCATTGCCCGCGCCATGTCGATAAATTTTTCGTCGCAAGCGTGTTTTTCCACGAAGTGCGAGAAATAAGCAACAGAAAGCATAATCAAGCCTGCGCCGTGCGGCAATTCGGAATGATACGCGCTCAATGCATGTTCGAGGGAATGTTCCGACGTGCAAACGCAAACGTCCATTGAAAAGCCGCCGAGCGTATTGGCAAAAGCAACTTGCGTGCGAGCCTCAAGATTTTTCCCGTCATTAACGGCAATCGGCAAATACTTCGCGAGCTTTGCAATCGCTGTTAGTTCAATCATAGCCGACGCCTCGTTGCATGCGTTGGAAATGTAACCTTCGGCGTTGTGGAAAAATGCGTCGAAGCCTTGATAAGCCGTAAAGTGTTTGGGAACGGTCAGCATATAAAGCGGGTCGACAATCGCCAAATCGGGATAACTGCCGAAAAACGCGGTCTTCTCGTTGGTTGCAGGATTGGTTATAACTGCGCCCGCGTCAACTTCGGAGCCGGTGCCCGCGCTTGTCGTTACTGCAATATAAGGAAGTGCTTTTTCCGTCAACGGCTTTTTGCCGCCCGTGCCGAAGAGGATATAATCCCAAACGCGCCCGCCGTCTTTTTGCGGAATGACTGCGGCGATAGCCTTAGCCGCGTCGAGAACGGAGCCGCCGCCTAAACCAACGACAAAATCGCAATTATTTTCGCGTCCAAAGTCAACGCCCTCTTGAACAGTTGGTTCCGTCGGATTAGCCGCAATCTTGTTGAAAACGACAAAATCCGCGTCCCAAGCTTTAAGTTCCTCTTGAAGTTTGTCGAGACTGCCGTTGGTTTTCGCCGAGCGTCCGTTGGAAATGACGATTAGAGCTTTTTTTCCGAGCGGTGCCTCTTTATGAAGTTCGCCGAGCTTGCCCGCGCCAAATAAAATTTTTGTTGGGATATGCCAAGTAAATGCCATACAAATCACTCTCCTAAAAATTTTCTCAATAATTGTAACACATTGAGCCAACTTTAACACAAGAACTTTTTATCTCGCCGTTTTATGTTGCAAAAGTTTAATTGCTATGCTATCATTAAAAAAAAGTTATAAATGATTTACTGGGGGATTTTAGATGTTGAAAATTTCTCCGACGCTCGAAGAGTTTCAAACCTTCGCGCAAAGTTCAAACTTAATCGCCGTAACTGCCGAGATAAACACCGATTTGGATACGCCCGTATCAATTTTTTATAAACTCGTTGACAACGGGCGCGGCTTTATCCTCGAATCGGTTGACACTACTCAACAGGCTTTTGGGCGATTTTCTTTTATCGGCGCGGAACCGTTCGTTGAGTTGCAAGTTTTTAAGTCAAAACTTATGATTCGCGACGGCGATTTAATGAAATGCATTGACGGCGCACCTGTCGACAGCATAAAAAAATTTATGAGCCGTTATAAGCCCGCCGCTTTGGATAAAAATTTGCCACTCGCTAATGGCGGCATGGTCGGCTATTTTAATTTTGAAGTCGCCGCAACGTTCGATAGAATTCGCGGGCTTGAACTCGACGACGAAGAACTTTTAGGGCAGTTTATGATTTGCCGCGTGATGATTGTCCTCGACGCACTTAAAAATTCTGCGCGGCTGATTTATATCGTCGACGTTAAAGATAAAAATTTGCCCGAACTTTACAAAGAAATTTCTATGCGCATGAACGATTTGGCAAATAAAATTTCTGCGCCACTCAAAATTAATCCACCAGAAAAAATTCCGCACGAGCCGATTAATTTCCTAAAAAAATATGGCGACGCTCCGCCCGAAGTTTTATCGGCTATTGAACGCGCCAAAGA
Organism: uncultured Selenomonadales bacterium; assembly: GCA_946408355.1. GTDB lineage: Bacteria > Bacillota > Negativicutes > Selenomonadales > Selenomonadaceae > Quinella. The sequence continues at coordinate 10,135 of CAMJRX010000013.1, read as the reverse complement.
ATATATTTTCGCCGGCGATATTTTTCAAGTTGTGCCCAGCAAACAATTCAAAGCGAAAATTTCTAAGCCCGCGTTCCTCTTCTACCGCAAGCTTAGACAAGTCAATCCGTCGCCTTACATGTTCTATCTAAATTTCGGTAGCGTTAAACTCGTTGGAGCCTCGCCCGAAATGTTGGTTAAAGTTGCCGGTAAAAAAGTTTTCACATATCCGATAGCCGGTACTCGTCGACGCGGCATAAATTCTGACGAAGATAAAATTCTTGCCGCCGATTTGAAAGCCGACGTTAAAGAAAATGCCGAACACTCAATGCTTGTTGATCTTGCGCGAAATGATTTGGGCAGAATTTGCGCGGCTGGCTCCGTTAAAGTTGAAAAACTTCGCGCAGTCGAATATTTTAGTCACGTTATGCATATGGTTTCAAGTGTCGTCGGAACTCTTAAAGAAAATTTTACGCCGATTGACGTTTTGAAGGCGACTTTCCCCGCTGGAACTGTCAGCGGTGCTCCTAAACTTCGCGCAATGGAAATTATCCACGAACTTGAACCCGTTCGCCGAAAATCTTATGCGGGTACCGTCGGCTACATGGATTTTTGCGGCAATATGGACATGTGCATTACGTTGCGTACAATGCGTATTGAAAATGACGTTGACGCAGTGATTCAGACGGGTGCGGGCATTGTCGCTGATTCTATTTCGCTCAACGAGTACCGCGAATTTTTGCAAAAGGCTAAAGCGCTCTTTGAAGTCGTCGAGGAGGTCGAAAACAATGATTCTCCTGCTTGATAACTACGATTCTTTTACATACAACGTTTATCAGCTGTTGTCGGAATTGGGCGCGGCGGTTGAAGTCATACGCAATGATAAAATTTCCGTCGACGAGGTAAAAAATTTTTCTGCCGTGATAATTTCACCTGGTCCGGGCGTTCCGAGCGACGCGGGCATTTCTGAGCAAATTATTTCTGAACTCAAAGGCGAATTGCCGATTTTGGGAATTTGTTTAGGACATCAGGCGATTGGCGAGGTTTTCGGCGGCAAAATCATTCGCGCTAAAGAAATTGTTCACGGCAAAACGTCACAGCTTAAACACAACGGCAAGGGACTTTATAAAAATTTAGAACAGGGTGTCGAAGTCGGGCGTTATCATTCGCTGATTATCGAACGTGAAACTTTGCCCGATTGTTTGGAAATTACCAGCGAGCTTGACGACGGAACGATTATGGGCGTTCGACATAAAAATTTCGACGTAGAAGGAATTCAATTCCACCCCGAATCAATTTTGACTCCACAAGGTAAACTCATGATACAAAATTTTTTAGGGAGGCTATCTTAATGAAAATTATGTTTGTGTGCAGTGGAAATACGGGACGTTCGCCGATGGCGGAATTCATTATGCAAAAGTTGATTAAAGACGCGAGCTTGAGCGATAAAATTTCCGTTTCGAGCGCGGCAAGCAAACCGACTGACGGCGGAACTTTACATCAAGGGATTGCCGCCAAACTCGGCATGGAAAAAATCCCGTTCAGAGAGCATATCGCCCGCACAATTACGCCCAAAGATTACGCGGAAAATGATTTGATTATTTGCATGGACGCAGGAAATGTTGAGCAAGTCAAAGGGATTGTTGGCGGCGACCCCGACGGGAAAATTTCTATGCTTCTCGATAAAGATATTCCTTGGGATAAAAACGGATTCAACACGACTTTTAACGACATTATGCGCGGTTGTAAATCTTTGCTGTATAAAATTGCTTAAAAACGAACTTCGACGCCGCGCCCTTGCAGATATTCCTTGACTTGACGGATTGTATATTTGCCGTAATGAAAAACCGACGCCGCTAAAACCGCGTCCGCCTTGCCGTCAACTAACACGTCGTAAAAATGTTTAAGCTCGCCCGCGCCGCCCGACGCAATCACGGGAACATTAACCGCCTCGCTAACTGCGCGGGTAAGTTCAATGTCGTAGCCGTCTTTGGTGCCGTCGGCGTCCATACTCGTTAAAAGAATTTCACCGGCTCCGAGCGCGACGCCTTTTTTAACCCATTCCAGACAGTCAAGACCAGTAGGAGTGCGCCCGCCGTTTACGTAAATCTCCCAACCATTATCCGAACGTTTAGCATCGACAGCCAGAACTATGCACTGACTGCCGAATTTTTTTGCGCCGTCGCTTATGAGTTGAGGATTTTTGACTGCCGCGCTGTTGACGGAAATTTTATCTGCGCCCGCTGCCAACATAACGCGCATATCCTCAACCGTGCGCATACCTCCGCCGACCGTGAATGGAATAAAAACTTGCGCCGCACAACTTTTAGCGACTTCAACCATAGTTCCGCGCCCTTCGTGCGAGGCGGTTATATCCAGAAAAACTAATTCGTCTGCTCGCTCTAAGTCGTAGCGTTTTGCAAATTCGACGGGATCTCCAGCGTCGCGCAATCCAACAAAATTTGTGCCCTTAACCACGCGACCAGCTTTAACGTCTAAGCAAGGAATAATTCTTTTCGTAAGCATGTCAAACCTCCACAACCTCAATCGCCGATTTTAAATCAAGTGCGCCGGTGTAAATCGCCTTGCCGACAATCACGCCCGCAATCCCTGCCGCCTTCAAAGCGCGAATATCTTCAATCGATTTTACGCCACCTGATGCAATAATTTCCGCGCCTGAATACTTTGCAAGCTCTGTAAAAGTTTTTGTGTTGACGCCGCTCAACATGCCGTCTTTGGATATATCGGTGTAAATAATCGTTTTGACACCCGCCGCCACAATTTTTTTAGCTAATTCGTCAGCTTTAACCGCGCTAGATTTTTCCCAGCCGTGAACAGCAACAAATCCTCCGCGAGCGTCAATCCCGACAACAATTTTATCGCCGAATTTTTTAACAGCCGCCTCGACAAGCGAAATATTTTCAACGGCAACACTACCGAGAATCACGCGCCGAACGCCAAGCGACAAAAGTTTTTCTGTGTCTTCTAAAGTCCGAATCCCGCCGCCGACTTCAATCGGAATTTTAACTGCGGCGAGGATTTTTTTAATGGCGTCAAGGTTTTGCGGCGAACCTGCCCTTGCTCCATCCAAGTCAACGACGTGTAAAAATTTCGCGCCTAAAAATTGCCACTTAAGCGCAGTAGCTTGCGGGTCGTCCGAATAAACAGTTTCCTTGTCGAAGTCGCCTTGAATTAACCGAACGCATTTACCGCCGCGCAGGTCTATCGCAGGAAAAATTATCATTTTGGTACCTCCTTCAGATAGTTGGCAGTTCAATGAGTAAACACGAAATAGAGGACGCCCAACGCGATTGCTATGACACTGCCCGCCATGATTTGGCTATGACGTGACGTTGCGCGAACTTCATTTTCCAACTTGTCCATGCGGCCGTTAAGTTCTTTGCGTACGTCTTTTATCTCGTCGCGCACGTCTTTTATTTCGCCACGCAAATCTTTTATCTCGCCGCGCAGGTCGCGTATATCTTCGCGAATTTCCCTTAGCTGCATTATGATAAAATCGTCGCGTGTAAGCGGAATGGTTTTCTGCTCTTTAAGTTGTGGTTGCATTTCAATCACCTCGCCGCCATTATATCATTAATTGAAAATTGCTTTTAGTCCCCAGCTACGCAAAATTTCAACGGCTTTGTCGGCGAACATCGGAACCAACTTTGACATTTGCGACGTTAATTCTGTGCCCGCCTCTAAGCTGAACGGTTGCGCTCCGATTAATTCGACGTGCGGAATTTTTTTATTTGAAAGCTCAAGCATTGTCAGCACGTCTTGAATTCCGACTTCGTGCGCCGAAATTTTTTGTGCGAAATGTTTTTTTATCTCGTCGCCGCGCAGATGAAAAATTTTGCCACCCTCCGCGCCGCCGTCAATCGAATCAATAATCAACAGTCGTTGCGTTCCTGTTATAAAATGCGTCAACTCAACTCCAAGCGTTCCGCCGTCAATCAGCTGAACATTTTTGGGGAATGTAAAATTTTTCTCCAGATATTCGACGACATGCACGCCAAAGCCCTCGTCACTCAAAATTATATTGCCAATGCCTAGCACCGTATTTTCCGCCGTAAAAAGTCCGTCCATTAACGCGCCACCTTTCCGAGTAGCCACGCCTCCCAATCGTCAAGCCCCGTGTCTTTCGTGCAAGACGTTTCAAAAATTTTTATCGTCGGGTGAATCGTCGTCAAATCTTCTCGCGCAGATTGCAAATTAAAATTCGTGAACGGTAGCAAATCTATTTTGTTGAGCAATGTAACTTCCGACTCTTTAAAAATCAGCGGATATTTTAGCGGCTTATCGTCGCCTTCGGTTATCGACAGCACGACGGCTTTAAAATTTTCTCCAATGTCGAATTCGGCAGGGCAAACTAAATTTCCGACGTTCTCAACGATTAATAAATCTATTGCGTCGAGATTTAAAGAAACGCAAGCCTTTTGAATCATCGATGCATCGAGATGACAGCCGCCCGCCGTGTTAATCTGAATTACATCGACGCCCGCCTGTTCGATTCGTTCAGCGTCTTTAGCGGTAAACAAATCGCCCTCAATTACTGCGATTTTAATTTTGTCAGCAAGGCGCGTTAAAGTTTTTTCAAGCAAAGTTGTTTTGCCGGAACCAGGCGAACCCATTAAATTCATCACGATTACGCCGCGTTCAGCAAATATTTTCCGATTCTGCGCGGCAATCTCATCATTCGCGCCTAAAATATTTCTCATTAACTTTATTTCCAAAAGCCAAACCTCCTGTACATTGTAAAAGATTTATAAAAGCTAAATCGCGGTGAATAACTTAAAATTTTCGTAATGTTTGGCGCGTCAACTGGATGCAACGTCACGTTGCTCACTCACAATCTACGAAGTCAATCAAAAGTTCGCGCCCGCTCTGCAAAATTAAAATGCCGTCGCACTCTGGACAGAAAAAATTATATCGTTCAAGCCGAAAATTTTTGCCGCACTTATTACACGTCGCACTAATCGGTACGCGCTTAATTAAAAGTTCCGCGCCGTCTGCAAGCGTATTTTTTTTCAGCACGTCAAAGGACAAATTCAAAGCTTCGACCTCGACACCCGTCATTTCGCCTAACGTTAAGCCGACTTTAAAAATTTTTGCCGCGTGATTTTGTTTAGCCGCGTCAAGTGCAATGTTTAAAATATTTTCAGCAAGTGTTGCCTCGTGCATTAATCAATCTCCAAAGAATTCATTTTCTGCCGCAAGGCAAATCATATGATAAATCGGCAAGTGGAATTCTTGAATCGTATACGACGAATCAGCGGGCACGCAAATTGCCGCGTCTGATAAATGGCGAAGTCTACCGCCGCGCCGACCCGTCATCGCTACAACTTTTATCCCCATAATTTTTGCGACTTCTACAGCGAACAAAACATTATCCGAATTGCCCGACGTTGAAATTGCAAGCAAAACATCGCCGCGTTTACCCAGTCCGAAAATTTGTTGCGCGAAAATTAAATTCGGCGACATGTCGTTAGCAAATGCGGTTATCAATGAAGTTTCACCAACCAAACTTATGGCGGGCAACGCGCTTTGAAGATTCGCTTTGAAAAATTCAACGTCGACTGGGAAAAGTTCTTGCGCGCGCTTGACGAATTCAGGATTAAAATTTTCAATCTTGCGCGGCAGGAGAAAACCCTTCATGAGTTCGCCAACAATGTGCATTGCGTCCGCCGCTGAACCGCCGTTGCCACAAGTTATCAACTTGCCGCCGTTGCGAAAACCATTACAAATTATTTCCATTGACGAAAATAAACCGCTCCGACAATCTTCCAACGCAGGATAGCGTTCAATCACGTTATTAATTATTTTTATAGTGCTCGTCTTAATTTCAATCGCCCCTTTTGCATTAAAAAGACTGCCGATTATTGACCGACAGTCGAAAAAATTTATAACCGTGAATAATTTACTTAACTTTAACGACAATGTCCGCGTCGCCGTTAACGAGCGTAGCACCGTTGTCCTTGAGAATTTGCGTAACTGCCTCGCAAAGAGCCGCCTCGCCCGAAACCGCAAAAGTTTTGCCGATTAAAGCTTCCGAACCTGCTTCGACAATCGCAATTTCGTCGCCGATACGAATTTTCGGAATGGGTTTGTCCTCGACGTGAATGGAGCCTTCAAGCAAGTCATCTTTGTCGTCGTTGAATTTAATGACGATATGACCGAGACTTTTAATATTGTTGTTGACTTCGTTGCCGACGCTGAGAATTTTGAATTCGGAGCCGGCAATTTGAAGGGTGTCGCCGGGTTTGATAATGTCGGTAAGTTTATTGCCGCTGTGCAGAACGGAGAAATCGCGCAACTCCGGCAGAACCATTGAATCATCGAAGATAACGAGCATTTTAACGAGGCTGGTGAACTTAGAAACCTCGCCGCCGATGCCAACGATTTTCGTGCTGTAATATTTTTTAGCCATTGAAAGCCCTCCTGTAATCCTAATGAATCTTCTAACAATTTTAATTGAATTCTGCAAGCATGCGATTAATCCTGCCGCCGTTGAGAAAATTTTTGCCGCGTGTTATATTTTTATCAAAGGGGGTTTTCAATTTGGTTGAGTTATTAGCACCAGCGGGAAGTTTCGACGCATTAAAAGCGGCAGTAGAGGCAGGAGCAGACGCGGTTTATCTTGCCGGAGAAAAATTTGGAGCGCGAGCCTATGCAGAAAATTTTGCGGGTGAGCAATTAATCAAAGCCGTCGAGTTTGCTCATCTGCGCGGCGTGGCGGTTCATGTCACGGTTAATACGATAATATCTGACGAGGAGCTTGACGAATTCGCAATGTACATAAAATTTTTGCGGCGGGCAAATGTCGACGCGCTTTTAGTTCAAGATTTTGGCGCGGCGTCAATTATTAAAAGTATTGCATCCGAAATTCCCTTGCACGCCTCGACGCAAATGACGATTCACAATTTGGAGGGCGTAAAAGTTTTGGCTGAACTTGGATTTAGCCGCGCAGTTTTAAGCCGCGAATTAACTTTGGACGAGATAAAAAAAGTTTGTAGCGCATCGCCGATTGAGACGGAAATTTTTATTCACGGCGCGTTGTGCGTGTGTTGGTCGGGGCAATGCTTGATGAGTTCGTTAATTGGCGGGCGCAGTGGTAATCGCGGGCGTTGTGCTCAACCTTGCCGCCTACCTTATGAACTTGTTGACGAACACGGCAAAAATCTTTTAAGCGGCGCGGGAAAATATTTGCTTAGTCCAAAAGATTTAAACACATTGGAACTTTTGCCAAAGCTGATTGAAACGGGCGTGACTAGTTTAAAAATCGAAGGGCGCATGAAACGCCCCGAATATGTCGCGACGGTCGTTAAAGTTTATCGCGACGCTTTGGATAAAAAATTTTCCACAGACGAGGATAAACGCAAACTTGCGCAAATTTTTAATCGCGACTTCACGACGGCTTACATTGAAAAAAATCCTGGTAAAAATTTAATCAGCGACATGAAGCCGAATAATCGCGGCGTGTTAATCGGACGTGTTGCGGAGATTGGACGTGATAAAATTATTTTGAAACTTATCGGGAAAATTTCTGCGGGCGATCAAGTAGAAATTTGGATAAAAGTTGGCGGGCGTGTGACGTTTACAGTTGAGGACTTTGAACTGCGCGGCGAACTTTGCACGATTAAAAATGTTAATACAAAAGGCGTTCGCGTTCACGACAGAGCTTTTAAGATTTTTGACGCGGAATTGACTGCTGAAGCGCGAAAATATTTTACGGGCGCACCGGTTAGGAAAATTTCTGTCACGGCGGAAGTTAAAGCTAAACTTGGCGAGCCGTTGACATTAACTTTTATCGACACTGACGGCAATTCAGCGACCGCGCAGACAAAAATTATCGCAGAGCCAGCTAAAAATCGCCCGTTGACTTTGGAGACGCTAAAAAATCAAATCGGGCGATTGGGCAATTCAATCTTCGCACTTGAAAAAATTTCTGCAGACATTGAAGATAACTTAATGATTCCGATTAGTGAACTTAATGACGTGCGTCGCCGTGTTGTCGAGCAACTGGAAACTTTGCGACTTAAAAAGTTTGAACGTGAAAAAATTTATGTCGTTCCCGCCGCCAAACCTCTAGTTCCTAGTTCCCAGTTCCTAGTCCCTAAAATAACAGCTCATGTTGACACGTTGGAGAAATTAAAAGTTGCGCTTGACGCGGGCGCAGATGAAATTTTATTTGGCGGAGAAACTTTTACCAATCAGCCCGTTAAAAATATTTCAGAGGCGATTGAATTCGTTCACAAGCGCGGAAAAATTTTTTCTATGGCGACGCCGCGTCTTGTCCGTGAAGGTGAACCGTTTATATTACCTAAAAACATTGACGCCGTTTATGTTCACAATCTCGCGACGCTCAATCTTGCAAAAAATTTTGACGTGCCGATTAGAACAGATTTTTCTTTGCATGTATTTAACAGCGCGACAATTAATTTCTTAAAAAATCTCGGCGTCGAGGGCGTGACGTTATCGCCCGAATTAAATTTGACGCAAGTTAAGAGCCTCGTGAAAAAATCTTGCTTGCCGGTTGAATGTATCGTTCACGGGCGGCAAGAGTTGATGATTTCGGCTTATTGCGTGCTTGGAAGTTTTCTTGGCGGTTTAGACAAAAAAATTTGCCCGCATGTTTGCAGGGCGAAAAATTTTTTCTTACGTGACAGGAAGGGCGAACTTTTTCCCGTTGTGACTGACCAATTTTGTCGAATGCATATCCTCAACGCTAAAACTCTTTCCATGATTGAACACCGCGCAGATTTTGACGGCGTGGCGAGGATTCGCGTTGATTGTCGAGCTTTGACTTTAAAAGAGACCGCGCAGATTGTTCACGCTTATAAATTTGGCGGCAATGAGATTGAAAATTTTACACGCGGGCATTATTTCAGAGGTGTAGATTAGAAACTAAACATTCTTTCGCCGACGCCGCCCACGCGAACTTCGCCGACGCTAAGTTCAGTTTGCTTTAAAGAAGCTCTCAACGAATCCAGATAAGTGCTACGAAATTCTTCTGCGACGTCGATTCGCGAAAAATAAAAGCGCATATCCAAATGAGTTTCGTCATAAACGCGGAAAACCAATTCTGCCGCGCCGATATAATCAGTGAGGACGCAGATTCGGAACCACGTTTCTTTTTTATTTTCGCCGGTCTCTTCGTCTTGAGTGTTTTCGTCGTAAACATTCAGATAAGTTGGATAGCTCGCCTCGTTATCGCCCATATACAGCGGCAACATCATTTGAAAAGAGCGTTGATTCTGTACGACAGAATTTTCCGCGCTCATGGCGTGGCGCATAGAGGTTGTAAAGTCTGCAACGTCTTTTCCGGCACGCTTAAAGGCGCGGGCGTTCATCTTCGACGTAACATTAGCCATATCGCACATTTGCATAAAAGCCCAAAGTCGCGGCAAATCCGGGAGATTTTGTTGAACGGCGGCTTGTCGAACGGTTAGCGGAATATTATTTTGGCAGAGACGCAGAAGATTTTGCAAATGGCGCGCTTCGTCTTCAGGCATCATTTGTTGCGAATTGTTAACGAAATTTTGGAGTAATGCCATATCACGCGGCGTAGTATTTTGAGCAGGATTACGCAAAAGGAATTGAGCGAGGCTCTTCATAGTGTCGTTTGTCTGCGGCGTGTTTTGGAGATTTTGTTTAAGCATTGCATTTTTTGCCATTTCCATTTGCATGCGCAGTTCCTCTTGCCGATTAACAAAATCTTCGCTGACGTGCTTAGGTTTTATCCGGCTTCTGCGCATTCGCGGTATCGTCGGGTCAAATTGTGGTTGCTGACTTTGAACGTTAGGTTGATTGGATTGCGTCGCTTGTCCTTGAACGTTGGGTTGATTAAATTGCGTAGCTTGTCCTTGAGCTTGCGGTTGATTGAACTGCGGCTGACCTTGCGCGTTAGGTTGATTAAATTGCGTCGGCTGTCCTTGAACGTTCGGTTGATTAAACTGCGACTGACCTTGAGCGTTCGGTTGATTGAACTGCGGCTGTCCTTGAACGTTGGGTTGATTAAATTGCGTCGGCTGTCCTTGAGCTTGCGGTTGATTGAACTGCGGCTGACCTTGAACGTTGGGTTGATTAAATTGCGTCGCTTGTCCTTGAGCTTGCGGTTGATTGAACTGCGGCTGACCTTGAACGTTGGGTTGAT
>CAMJRX010000012.1 GCA_946408355.1 uncultured Selenomonadales bacterium | reverse complement strand
TAATGGAATCAGCACCTGCGCCGCCAATTAATGAATCAGCACCGTTGCCGCCGTTCAAAGTGTCGTCGCCCGCGTTGCCGTAAAGTATATCTGCGCCGTCATTGCCAACGAGCGAATCATTACCTGCGCCACCGAGAATATAATCAGCTCCTGCACCGCCAATTAATGAATCAGCACCGTTGCCGCCGTTCAAAGTGTCGTTGCCCGCGTTGCCGTAAAGTTTATCGTTGCCAGCATTACCGACGATTGAATCATTTCCCGTGCCGCCGTAAATGCTATCATTCTTGGTTGAGCCACTGATAATGTCGTTGCCGCTTCCGCCGTCGATTGTAACATATTTGCCAGTGTTCGTTATAGAATCAATACTTGAGCCGCCGAGAATTGAAACTCTGGAGCCGCTGTTAATAATATAGTCTTTACCAGTGCCGCCCTCAATCGTAACGTAATTGCCGATGTTAATAAGTTCATCAGCATCTGCGCCACCAAAAATTGACGCTCTAGCACCACTGTTGTTAATGGAGTCATTGCCCGCCGCGCCGTCAATCGTTACTTTAGTAGCAGTATTTCCGATTGTATCAGCAAGCGCAGTACCAGTTATCAGCGTGTTTTTCGTGCTATTGGTAAAATTAAGCGGGCTATCTTCTTCGCTTTCAGTCGTGCCGGTTACTTCCGTCCCGTTCTCGTAAAGTTTATAACTGCCTGTGATGACATTAGCCGCAGTGCCCTCGAAGTCGCTAATATAAGTGTCGCCGGTGAGATACCATTTACTTGACGAATCGAGGCTGACGCTTACGGTGCCCACGTCGCTTGAAACGGTGGTACCTTTTGCGTTTGTAATGGAGCCGCTGATATTGCCCGTGAACTTCGTCGAATCAGTGAGGTTAAGCGTCAAAATTGAATCGTCGCCAACTAAAATATCGCCCTCAAGAGTTTGTGCACTGGCGTTAAGCGTGGCAATATTTGATGCGCCGCTCCAACCGTCATCGCAAACGCTTAAAATAACGCCGTCGCCGCTGTCGTTAATCGTAACGCCGTTGAGACTGATAACCGCGCTGGTGTTGGTTACGTGGAAGACGTGTCCTTTATAATTGTTAAGAGTGCCGCCTGTCATTGAGAAAGTTGAAGTGCCGCTTGCCGCGTCGCCCGATTGCGATTGATAAATCATAATTGCATCGCTGAAAGTTGCATTGCCGTTAATGGAGTCATTGGTTGCAGAAAGCGTGCAGTTTGTAAGCGCAACGGAATTTTGTCCTTCAATGCAAACGCCTTCTGAATGATTGGAAGTTAAAGTTGCGCCGCTAACGACAATATCAGCCGTAGAATAAATCGCGGGTGAACCAACGCCGCTTGATGTGTAAGAACCGCCGCTAACTGTGACTGAGCCGCCGCCTCTATCCGTTCTAATCGGTGCGGAAGAATTTCCGGTCGTCGTGATAGTCAAATTGCTCGCCTTCATAACGCCACCGCCGGTCGTCATGATACCGCCGCCATTATCGCCCGTCGTCTTAATCGTCGTGCCAGAAATGATAACAGTTGTACCGTCGCCCGCCGCGCCATTTTGTCCGCCATTGCCGCCGTATGAAAAGACGCCGTTCGCGCCCTTAGCAGTAGCCGTGACAGTTCCGCCCGTGATTGACGTTGTGCCGCCGCCCATAGCCATAACAGCAGAGTTTATGCCGTAAAAATTGCAGTTATCGCCGCCGTCGGAATCACCGCTTTTAGTGACAGTGGGACTGACCAAATTAACCGTGTCTGAAGTCGTAACTAGTACAGAATTTTGATTGGCAGTTGTGGACGTGTAAGTTTTGCTTGAATAGGTGCCTGCTGAGGTGATTGAATTCGCCGCGCTGTAAGAAACAGAGGAACTTGAACTGCTACTACTACCCGGCATATCGGGCGGAGACCCCAAAGCCGTTGAATAAAGCTTTTGCATAATGTCCAAACCTTTCTGCATAAATTATTTTGATTGATAATAATTTATCGAAAGGTTTTAATTATTTTTTAAACGAGCCGCCGCTGAAGATTATTTAAAAGTTCTTCGCGCAGGTTTTTGTCCGAAATTTTTTCTATGACAGGATTAAACGCCGCCTCGACAATTAATCGTTCCGCCTCTGCTTTATCAAGTCCGCGACTCATCAGATAGAAAATTTTTTCCTCGTCAAGCCGTCCGATACTTACGGCGTGATGTCCGTCAACTTCGTCTTCTTCGGCAAGCATTAGCGGTACGGAACGATTGCGCGTCCCCGACGACAGAATTATAATTTCCTCCAATTCGCGACCTGTTGAGCCTTTTGAGCCGCGTTTAAAGTCTAACGTCCCGCGAAAAATTTTGTCGCTCTTATCAGTCAATGCACCGCGAACGTTCATATTTGCTTGAGTTCTTTTGCCGCGCTGTCGAATCACGTAATTTAAATCCAACTTCCGCTTGTCGTCGCCGAAATAAAACGCCTCAAAATCAGCAACAGAATCATCGCCGCGCAGGTCAATTTCCACGTTAGCAGAAAAATCACCGCGTCCCAAGTCAGCAGAAATAAATTCAACTCGCGCACCTTCGCCGACAGAAATTTTTATTTTACGTGCAACATTTTCCGCGCTTAAGTTTACGTCGCTAAAAGTTTTAGTTTCACCGTCGGGCACGTCTAAAATTTTTTCTTCAATTTGCGCGGCAGTCTCAACTTTATTGACACCGAGCCAACGCCATGTATCGAGCGGAATATTTCCTAAAGTTTTTTTGTCCATAATGTTACCCCATTTTAAAAGTCAATTCGGCATTCAAACATGCGGTGCCAAGGATTAGACACTACAAAATCATTCCATTTCGGAAAATGCTCAACGGCGAACTCGTGCATAAGAACATTTTCGCGCTTGAAGACTTCGGATTCATATTCGCCGAGATTCAAAAAAATTTGCAAGGCGTTAGGATATTTTGTAAGGTAATCGGCGATTTGCGTGCGGACGTTAGCTTGATAAGCCCAGTCGTCGAGGTAGCGCGTGGCAAGCAGTCTGTCAATCGATTGACGGCTCATTTTTTTTGCCAAAATTCCCGTACCGATTGCAAACCCTGTAGTATTTGTCGCCGTATTCCAGCCGCCGTAAGCTTGCAATTTAAACAGCAAATTTTTATCGTGAAGTTGCACCATTAAGAAATTATCTGCGCCGTTCGCGGTAATAATATCGGCTACACCGACGGGCAAATTTTTATTTACAGCCTCCTCAACCATTGCGGAAAATTTTTCTGCGTTGCGAGTGAAATATTTTTCTTGACGTTTAGATAAAATTTGCGGCGGTACAGAATTATGCAGTTCGTAAGTTTTGCCTTTAGGGTCGGTGTTTACGTAAAGTACAAAATCGGCGCGGGCAGGATTAGGAACGAACATGCCGCCTGCAATTACAATTTCGTCGCGAATCGAGTTGCCAATTTGTTCGTCGGAATAATGCGGAACAGTTTTTGCACCGACGCCTCGATTAAATTGGACGTTGACAAAAGGAAGATTGACAGTCAAATCATTTACGGCGCGAGTTAAAAGCAACATGGCGAATTCGTCAATGCCGGCGTGCGATTGCGCCTTAGTTTTGGGAATATTTTTCATGTATTCGAGGAGGTGACGATTTTCGCGGTGAGTTTGACAGAGCGGAGCATTATCGTCGCGCCCGATTATAAAAAAGTTAATAATGTCGTCGTGAGTAAAGTCTAAAAGTTTTTTGGTTGCAGAAAGATTTTTTACACGGCGAGCAAACCAGTCGTCTAAAATTTCGTCGGGGATATTTTTTTCAAGTTCAGCGAGATATTTTTTTTCTTTGCCGTTGAGCTTAGAAATTTCCTGCTTATCCAAAAGAGCGGTGAGTTGGAAAATCTGTGCGCCGTATTGCCCGTAATAGGCAGGTTCTTCGCGGTCACCGAGCGTTCCGACGTGGGGCGTCCTCATAAGCGAGCCGAACAAGTATAAATTAAGATTCGGATTATTTTCGCGGAGAGTTTTAAAATTTTCAACGCGGGAAAGCAAAGTTTCATTAGAAATTTCGTGACTGCGTGAGGGAATTAATCCGCCGTAAAGTAAAGCGTCGGAAGAAACAACTGCGGCGTCTGCAACGGGTGCATTTTCGTAAAACCAAGCCCAAAGTTTATCAGGTTGCGTTAAAAGTTCAGTCGGCGGTGAAACAATTTCATAGCCGAGTTGAGCGACGACATCGGCAGGTTGTTGCGAGGAAATGGGGCGGTCGTCGTGCGGTATGAATAAAATTTTTTCAGCGTAAACGCTCGGCATTAGTAAAAAAATTGCGGCGAGCGTCAAGAAAAAATTTTTAAGCATAAAAATTCCTCCTAAAATTTTTGGCAAGCATATCACGGAAAAATAAATTTGGCAACGCGGCAGGTAAAAGCCCGCCTTGCATAGAATTTTATATAAAATTTTTTTGTGGAAGGAGCTTGATAAAGTGGATGCAAAACTCGTCAACCCGATAATCGATGCATTTATGGAAGTAATGCCGCAAATGGGTTTTCCTATGCCCCGTCGGCAGAGAATTTATTTACAGGACAGAAACGTAATAAGCAATGGCGTAACGCTGACAGTTGGCTTTACGAGGCAAATGCGCGGTAAAGTTGTCTACAACATGACGGCTGACACAGCGAGATATATTGCGTCGACGATGATGTTGGGGGTGCCCGTCACCAAATTTGGCGAGTTGGCGCAAAGTGCCCTTCGCGAAATGTCGAACATGCTAACTGCCCGCGCCGCCACGCATTTTACGCAACTGGGAATTGACGTTGATATAACCACGCCGCAACTTTCCCTCGAAGAAGACTACACGATAAAAATCAGCGACGCGCAATATCTAACCGTCGAAATGGAAATTGGCGGTCATAAAGTTGATATTGCTCTTGCCGTCGAGCGCACGGCTTAAAATTTTTCTAACAAAAAAGCTCCCGCGCAGGGAGCAATTTTTTTACAGAAATCCTAGCGAGAAAATTTTTAAAAGCGTCGGGCGCAAGTCGGGATATATCGCCGCGAAATTTAAATCATTCGGGATAAAGAACAGATTCAAACATTGCAAAATCGTTACGACGCTCAACAGACATATTCCAAAGTTAAATGATTTGTTTGCGGATAAAAAGCCAATCGCTATGAAACTTAACAGCGATAGCAACCAATAAATTTCTAAGCTATAACGCTCCAGTAAAAATGGCGTCCAATGAATTTGAAATGCGGTGATTAAAATCGGCGTGAAAATCAGCGCAAGAACGAATCCGACTAAATTATTTTTCCACAACGCGACGAGAAATTTTTTCCTTAGTAAGAAAATCGGCAACCAGAAAAGTACGTAGCGTAGCACGCCCGAAGGTTTATTGTCGACACGCGACACGTTGTTATCAATTCCGAAAAAATTTTGTAGTAAGCCGTCAATCTGCGCGGACAAATTAAATCGTTCGGAAAATTTTCCGTAGGCGTGCTGGTCGGCAACCGTCAGCTGATAGGCTTGCCCGAATTCTAAAACGCTGTCGAAACGCAGATAATTGTAAGCCATTAACGCTGTGCCCGTGACTAGGTATGGCACGCTTAACACGATAAAAATTTTTCGCGGGTCGTCCTTAGCAAAAAATTTCGGCAGAAGTGGCAGGACTAAAAAATTTGCCAATGCGACTGTCGGTTTGCAACCAAATGCTAATGCTCCCAACACTGCCCCGATAAAAATTTCTACAAAAAATTTCCGCCGTGAATCATTACACCATGCGGCACGAACAAAAAAATAAACGCTCCAAACTTCCATGCACAGCCCAGACGAACTCGCCGTACAATAGAGCGCAGGTGCCTCCGTGCAATATGAAATGCTCACCAGCGATAACGTAAACGCCGTTATTAAATAAACTCCAAATGACATGCGCGGGAAAAATTTTTTAGCTAACAGATAAAACAGAGCGAACAATCCGATTATAAAAAGTGCTACGAAAATTTGCGTCGCGTGATAAGTGGCTAATGATTTTCCGACAATTAATTTATACGGCGCGAAAACTATCAATGCCGGTACTGCGCCAAAATAAACATAATAACGACCTTTGTAAAAAGCATGATCCCAGCCGCCCGAATTTTCGTCGAGATTTAATTTATCTCTAGCTTTGGCGTCGTAAGGATTTTCCATTGCCGCTAAACGCGGGTCAACGGGCATGTCCAAATAAAGTTGTCCTTTTAAAAAAGCGTCCGCTAATAATTGATATTGATTGTGGTGTTTGTGAAGTTCGCCTGTCCAATGCGGATTCCACGCCATAGGCACGACGCACAGCGCAATTAAGAACGTCACGACGATTAAGCAAATTAATTTTTCGCGACGGGCGATTGATGAAATTTCTACGTGCAAACTAGACGACGGGCGCAACGTGTACAGCAAAAAAATTATTCCCGTCCAAAATATTAGACCCGCCGCAAAATATATTTCCTGCATTTATTCAGCCGTTGTAACTTGTTCAGGCGGTGTGACAGGTTCGTTGCGCATTGTGTCTGAAGGAGCAGTTACTCTCCGTTGCGTGCCCGCGTAAAGCATTTCCGTTAACTGCGCGGCGGCTTCCGGTTCCATTTTCGCCAGAATTTGTGCAACCGAATCTTCGCTCATACGTTGGAAAATTAAAACTGTCGTGTCCCAATCGACATTGATTAAAGCGTTTGCTGCCTGTTCGGGTTTCATGCTCTCGTAAATTCTTGCAAGTCGCGCCAAACGTTTTTTCTCTTCCGCCTCACGTTTTGCTCGTTGCTCGTCGATTGCCTTCTTGTCGACTTTAACTTCTTTGGGCTTTTCTTCCTTTTTAGGTTTAGGCTCTTCTTTTGGTTGTTCCTTAGGTTCTTCTTTTGGCGGCTCTTCTTTTACTTCCGGTTCGGGTTCAGGCTCCAGTTCGGGTTCGGGCGGAGGCGGCCACTCGACGCCTTCGGGCACTTCAAAATATCTTCCATTGCCGACGAAGGGCAACCGATATAAACCTAACTCCTCGTTTAGCATGGCGACATCTTCTGTGTCAATGAAGTCAAATTTTATCGCCGCCACGAACGCGCCAATGACCAACGCCGTTAGCACGATTAGCCCGATTAAAATATTTCTTATCTTCCTCAAGACTGGTTTTAATTTATTCAAAGTGCTCACCTTGTCTAAAATTTTTTCTGCTGATTGATTCTGCCGCCGCGAAAATTTTCCTGCCGCGATTTTTTTATAAAATTTATTCCCGCTAATTTTTTATAGGAATTGTAAGTGTAAAAGTTGTACCCTTGCCGAGTTCGCTATCGACGGAAATTTTAATCTCGTGGCTGTCGGCAATCCATTTGGCAATCGACAAGCCAAGCCCGCTACCGTTCGCCTCACTTACTAAATCCTCGCTGTCAATGCGGAAGAAACGGTCGAAAATTTTATTCAAGTTTTCAGGCGCAATGCCAATGCCCGAATCCGAAATGCTTAGCAAAATTTTTTCTCCGTCAATCGTCGACAAAACTTTAATTGAGCCGCCTTCGGGCGTGTACTTAACGGCATTGTCTAAAAAAATTCTCAACATTTGCCGAATAGTCGTTTCATCACCAAAAATTTTCGCGGGCGTATTTTTTGTAAGTTCAACTTTATGCGTCTTGACGACGGTTTTCATTTTGCTCATCACGTCGCCAACAATATCATCTAAGTCCAAAGTTTTCTTATTAAGTTTTTGTCTGTGCTGGTCGGTGCGCGAGAGGAATAAAAGATTTTCCAACAACGCCTGCATATTCTGCGCTTCAGAGCCGATAATTTTAAGATTTTCTTTTAAGAGTGCCTCGTCTGCTGTGCCATAAGTCTCGATAAAATCAATGTAGCCTTTGATAACGGCGGCGGGTGTCCTTAGCTCGTGCGAGGCGTCTGAAACAAATTTCTGCTGTTTATTTATGCCGCCCTGCAACCTGTCCAACATTTTATTCAAAGTTTTAGCGAGTTCGTTAAGTTCGTCGTCAGCCGTGCCGATTGGAATTCGCCCGCCCATTTTCTCGAAGGCAATTTCCCGCGCCAATTCGTTCATAGTTTTTATCGGTGTCAAAATTTTGCGGCTAAGAGCACGTCCCACGCCGATTGACAATAAAATTCCGACGACATCTAAAGCTAATAAAAATTTTTCCAAATTGTCGAAGAGTTTCAGCTCGGAAGTTATCGTCCGGAAAAAATAAAGCGTAACAGTTTCGTCGTCGTGCGTGTAATCTATTTTGTCGCAATAAATCAGCGCGGAACCAATTCGCGAAATTTCAAATTCATCAGAGGCAAAAATCGGAGGGTTTCTCAAAATTCCTTCGTTAAATCTTTCAATCGACGGATAATTTTTGTCGGTGTCAATAAAAACGTTGCCGCGCTCATCAACAACCCTTAGCACGACGCCAGCCACCAACGCGCCGCGAAAAACATTTGGATTATAAGAAATATAATGTTCTTCAAGCTCGTTAAGAATTTTTTCTATCTGCGCAACGCTGTAGCTAATTGTCTTTTCGGCGGGGCTATAAAGTATCATCATGACGCCGAGCCACATCGCAAAATTTATTATAATGAGCAGAATTGTAAAGAATGCCGCATAGCCGAGAGTTATTTTTGTAGAAATTTCAAAGCCGTTTATCTTGCGTCTAATTTTCTTAATAACGCCCATTAGAAACGCCTTTCTTATATCAATTAATTAACTTTTCTGTATGATACTCAATCGGCGGCAGATTGTAAAGCTACATAAAATTTTCATAAAGTGCAAAGGAAGTTTGACAAGAAAATTCGCTTGACTTATACTAAAAATTATCGAAGGGGGGGCGTGTAGATGAAGAAATTATATATGGTCGGTCTCGTGCTGATTTTAATTTTTGCGGTGGCAATGATAGGTTACGGGGCGTGGCTCAACAAAAGCGGCGAACATCAAATAACTGAACGAATGGAGAATCGAACAATCCCCTTGCAGGGCGCAAAAGTTCAAGTTCGTGACATTTATCCGGCATTGTCGCTTGAAACGATGAATTTATATTCAGAGGAAATGGCGGACGCTGTCGCGCTGATTGACGGACGCATTGAGCAAATATTTGTTTCAAAGAGTAGCAAAGTTAATCGCGGACAAGTAATTTTCACGCTGGTAAATGACGAGATACCGCTGAAAATTCAGCAAGCAGACAGTTCAATCGCCAAAGCAGAGGCGCAACTTGCCAACGCAAAAAATAATTATGCACGCTACACACGGCTAAGGGACCGCGACGCAACTTCAATAGAAAAATTCGACGAGGCAGAGGCGGCTTATTTCGCGTCGGAGGCGGCGTTAAAAGAGGCTCAAACAGTTAAAGAACAATTATTAGTACAATCTGCGCGGCAAGACGTGATAGCCCCGATTGACGGCGAAATTTTAATTGTGTATCGTCAGCAAGGCGCGTATGTTCAAGCGGGCACGCCGTTAGCACTCGTCGGGAATTTTCAACGGCTATTTTTCTCGTTGCCAGTCGACGATAAACTCGCGCAAAGACTTGCACTAGGCGAAATGGCAGAACTTAGCTTTACGAACAGTCAAATCTTGCGCAAGGCTTATGATACGGAATATGCAGCGGGCAATCGCGGCGACGCAGAAGTTTTTTCCGTTGCAGTCAAGGAAATTATGCCCAGTTTGAATGAGCCGGCAAGTTTGCGCAAAATAGTTTTTGAGGTGAACAATAGTAGCGGTCTTTTGGAGCAACAAGCTTACACCGGCGCGAATTTAAAATTTGTTCGTCCGCGAAAATTTTTGACGGTGCCGCTTGCCGCAATGATTGATTCCAGTCGGAGTGCGGTCTTTGTTATAACGGCTCAAGATACTTTAGAACGCCGCGCAGTAAAAACCGGTGTGGACGACGGCAGATTTATCGAAATTGTTTCCGGCTTGCAAGAGGGCGAAACTGTTGTTACGTCAGCGGCTGAAGGACTTCAAAACGGCATGAAAGTTACAGTAACATTGATAGGAGGCTAGAGCAATGAGGCAACAGAACAATCAAATATTTAGCCAAGAGGCACTCGATAAGCTTCGTTCGCCCGAAAAGCTCGATACAATGTTACCGATAACGACGCCAGTTAGTTGGATGGCATTAATCGCGGTACTTGTGCTGTTATTCGCGGTGGTGCTTTGGTCGATTTACGGAGCGTTCACAGTCAAGGCAGAGGGCATGGGCTTAATCATGGATTCGGCGGGCTTAATGAACGTTTCACACACTTCCACCGGAAAAATTGCGCAACTGTACGTTCGACCCGGCATGACTATTAAAAAGGGCGATTTAATCGCGCACATGGAGCAAGCTCAACAATCTGCTGATACGCGCATGGCTCAATACGGCATGGGGCTTGCCTCCAGCGATAAAGACGCTATGGGACGCGCTTATCAATACGACGCCAAACGCTATCAACAGGACGTAGCGGAAGATGTTTACAGCGATTATGAGGGCATTGTCGATGAGGTTATGGTTGATGTCGGCTCAATGATTAGTGCAGGCACGCCGATTTGTTCCGTTCGCTTGACGCAAAATCGCGAAGACATGACGGGACTTTTATATATTCCGCTTGATAAGGGCAAGCGTATTGAACCTGGCATGACAATTCAGCTTGCACCAAATGGAGCGGACATATCTCAAACGGGTTCTTTAATCGGCGTCGTTCGGAGTATTTCGCAATATCCAATGACGATAAACGGAATTCAACAACATCTTGGCAACTCGCAACTCGCACAGTGGATTTTGCAAGCTCAGAATTCTTCGGTCATGGAAGTTGTCTTCGACCTCGTGAAAGACCCCAACGACAAATCGGGTTATCTTTGGACTTCAAAAGTCGGCGAACATAAACCGATAACGCCAGGCAGTTTTTGTACAGGTTCGATAATAATTGAGCGCAAGCCGCCGATTGAAAAAGTTTTCTACAAGCTAAGTCAGTGGCTTAGGAGCAGATGATAATTATAATATAAAAAAAACCTCCAATACGGAGGGCAATTTTTTTAGAATAAATTTTAAATCTATAGTTTAGAATACTGCTCATCATCGACAGGTTCCAACCATTCGTTAGAGGAATTTTCAGCGGGAATTTCAACGGCTAAGTGCGAAAACCAACTGTCAGCCGCTGCGCCGTGCCAATGTTTAACTTCAGGGGCAATGTTCACAACGTCGCCAGGCTTGAGTGCTTGAGGAGCTTGGCCCCATTCTTGATACCAGCCGCGACCGCCCGTCACGAGCAAAATTTGCCCGCCTTTGTGGTGAATATGCCAATTATTTCTACAACCAGGAGAAAACGTCACGTTAGCAATCGGTCCGCCCGTCTTAGTCAGCGGATTCATATACGCTTGCCCGATAAAATACTTGCTGAACTGTTCAGGCAACGGATTACCCATTTCAAACACGCTAGGATTTTCCATAGTTAAAACTCCCCTTTACTCAATTTCGCGCTCAAATTTGGAAAGCGCAGCTGAAGTTCCTATTACAAAAATTTTGTCGTCTGCAGTAAAAATACGGTTCGGCGGCGGTGTAACGATTGTTTGACCGTCGCTAATTATCGCAATGATATTAATATTGTACTCGGAGCGCAAATTCGATTCAATTAAATTTTTCCCGACAAATTTTTTCGGCACGTTCAAACTTAAAATATTTATATCGGCGTCAAGTTCAATGTAATCGACTGCGCGGGACGAAACTAAATGCAAAACAACACGCCGCGCAGTATCACGTTCGGAAAAAATAATTTTCGTCGCGCCGAGCCGCTTAGCCATTTCCGCATGTCGGTCATCAATCGCCTTTACGACAATCTCCGGAATATTTCTTTCCTTGCAAAGCATTGTCGCCATTAAACTTGCCTCAAGATTTTTCGACGCGATAATCACCGTATCAAAATTTGAAATGCCAACTTGGTCAAGGGCTTTGGCGTCGCGAATATCAAAGCTAACCACGCGCGTTAAACTTTCCGACAAGTCAGCTACAATATTTTCGTCCCTGTCCACGCCCAAAACTTCGTAGCCCATTTCCTCAAGCGTCAAGGCGGCATTCCTGCCAAAACGCCCCAATCCAAATATCGCAAATTGTTTTTTATTAGCCATTTGTCCTATCCTATCATTATATTTTCCGGCGGATATTTTATCGTCGAACTTTTTTGCGTTATCAGCGACAACATAAACGTCATTATTCCCACTCTGCCAGCCAGCATTGTTAACGACAAAATCAACTTGCCCCAAACGTCCCACTCTGAAGTTATTCCAATGCCCATGCCGACTGTCCCGAAACCCGAAACCGTTTCAAAAATAATTTCTTCCAGCTCGTGGACTTCGCCGTCAATTACTGATAAAGCAACGCCCGCCGTTACAACCCAGATTGTTCCCATTGTAAAAATTGCAAAGGCTTGGTCGCGCAGTTCGCGAGTTATGCGCCGCCCAAAAACGATAATTTCCTTTTTGCCGCGAAATACTGACCACATCGACATTAGAATTACGAAAAACGTTGTACTCTTTATGCCGCCGCCCGTCGACAGAGGACTTGCGCCGATAAACATTAAAATTATCATCACAAGTTGCGTAATCTGTTCGGTTTGCGCTAAGTCAAAGCTATTAAATCCCGCCGTTCTGCACGACACCGACGTAAAACAAGCGTTGGCAAGTTGCGCGGGTATGCTCAAATTTCCGACCGTATCGGGATTGTAATATTCGACGGGGAAAATTAACAGCGTGCCGATAATAATCAGCGCGATATTCATAACGATAACTATTTTTGTGTGCAAGGAATATTTACGCCAAAATTTTTTGTGCAGAACGTCTGACATAACCGTAAAACCAATGCCGCCCAAAATTATTAGCAAGCCTATACATGTCATTAAAAAGTAATCGTCGTTGCGTTTACAGAGGCTGTCGTAGTTGCCGAATAAATCGAAACCCGCATTGCAGAACGCCGATATTGAATGGAAAATTCCGTAGCCTATCGCGTTAAAGCCGAATTCGGGGATAAAATGTATCGTCAACACTACGGCGAAAAATCCCTCAATCACGAACGTATATTTAATCATGCGGGCAATCAATTCGACTAGCCCCGCTTGCCCGCCTTGATTCAGCGATTCTTGCAAAACTATATTTTCTTGCAAGTGGAAACGATAGCCCATTATGTGCACAACCAAAGTTGCAAGCGTCATTATGCCAAGCCCGCCGACTTGTATTAACATGAGCATAACGACCGTCCCGAAAAATGTTAAATCGTTGTGCAAGTCCACGACCGTTAAGCCAGTTACACACGAGGCGGACGTCGATACAAAGAGCGCGTCTATCCAGCTCAACCCTTGATGATTCGTCGTGCTGAACGGCAACATCAACAAAAACGTCCCGATTAAAATCATTAAAACGAAACTTAATATAATAAATTGCGTCGGCTTGAGTCGGAAAAATCTTTGTAGTTTGTTCATGTTATCCCGCGCTTACGTAACTACGATTCGGAATGCTCGCCCAATCAATATTGTTAACTGCGATATTATTTTTCAAGCCGTAAGCCGCCGCAATACCTGCCGCCTCGCCCATACTCATACATGTTGGCTGAATTCGCACGGACGCTTGAGCCGCAAAGTTTGCGCTGATACAACGACCAACCACAAGCAAGTTAGAAAACTCGTTGGTGATAAGTGCACGGTAGGGGATTTCGTAAAATTCGCCTTTAGCAAGCGGCTTTTCAAGATTCAATGCCTCGTCATGAATATCAATCGGATAAGCAGAGCGACAAACGGCGTCGGGGAATTTTTGCGCATTGAAATAATCTTCGCCCGTCATGTAATATTTACCGCGTATACGCCACGATTCGCGAACGCCGAGCATTGACGCCTCGCGGCTGATATAAGCTTTTTTAAAGCCTGGAATATTTTTCTTAAAGAAATGTGCGAGCCGCCGAATCATAATTCTACATTGTTGAATAGCTTTGCTCCTATCCAATGCACTTGTCGACGAGTAAAGAAACGGCGAAACTTCAGGGCAATTCATCGACATAGTTCCTGGCTTGCCGAGTATGGTAAACGCTTGAATATATGCAACGTCGTCTTTAGTAACTTCGCCGCGCTGAATTCCCTCGTAATAAAAATTTTCGGTGTGCGTCGTCTTCGCAAATTCAAATTCGGGCGGCTTAGATTCGCACCAGCCATCTTTAAGTTTCTTTACAAAAAATTTGTAGACTTTCATCTCCTCGACGCCGCCCATTTCAAAGCGAAAACTCATTTTCTGATTGCGTCCATTATATTCAGAGCCGCGAACACTCGGAATACCAATAAATCTCGATAAAGCCGCGTCGCCCGTTGCGTCGATAAAAATATTCGCCTCAATTTTGCTAAGCCCTTCGACGGTATGAACAATAGCCGCAGAAATTTTCCCGCCCGCAGTGTTAGCCCCAATTAAAGTCGCGTTGTAAAGAACATTAACTTTGTAATCGGCGCAAAGTTCATCGTAAATAAAGGCTAAAAGTTCGGGCGTATATTCGCGAGCGTCGCCGCCGTTTTTGTATTGCGGTTCTTCAGTAAAACTTACGTTAATTCCGTGCATTGCAAATCTTTTGTTTAAGTCGGTGATATAGGGCGTGTCGCTGTTAAAAATTCTTGTGGGCATGGCGGGATAAACTAGCCCTTGAGTTTGCAAGCCGCCCAAAACAGTGCCCTGCTCAATAAGAACGACACTTGCGCCATTTCTAGCCGCAGTGACAGCCGCCGCCGTTCCAGAAGGTCCACCGCCAACGACGCAAACATCTGCACGGAGCAAAGTCGGAATTTGTGCGCCGTTGAAGTTAAAATTTTGCGTTTTAGGAGGTTCAGCCGCCTCAACAGTTTTATTTGAACTGAAAACCGCGCCCGCCGCCGTAATGCCCGCAAACTTCAACAAGTCGCGTCGCGAAATCGGAATCAAAAAGCTTCTCTCCATTAATAAATCACCCCTTGCTTATGTAACTTCTTTTATGAGCGGGAATTTTCGCCCAATCTAAATCATTAGCGGCAATACCATTTTTGATAGCAAACGTCGCCGCAATGCCCGCCGCCTCGCCAATGCTTATACAAGTCGGCTGAATTCTCATTGACGCTTGCAAAATAAAACTCGCGCTGATACAACGCCCAGAGACGATTAAGTTAGAAATTTTATCCGTAATGAGTGCGCGGTAGGGAATTTCATAGAAACCGCCCGCTGGAAGTTTTTCTGAAACTTTTTCGCCGTGCGCGTCGATAAACCACGCTGTACGACAAACGGCATCGGGGAAACGGCTTTGGTTGTGATAATCGTCCTCGACCATGTAATATTTGCCTTTAATGCGCCACGATTCACGCGCTCCAAGCATGACGGCCTCGCGACTGATAAAAGCGTTTTCAAAGCCTGGCAAATGTTTAATCAGATAGCGGGCAATATTGCGCATCATTTTGCGCCCGAAAGTAACTGCCTTGCTGTAGCTTACGGGGTCGGTTGCGCTGAACTTAACGGGAATTTCGGGGCAGTTCATACTCATCACGCCGTTTTTGCCAATAATCGTATAGGCTTGCATATATTCTGCCTCGTCCTGTGTAAGTTCGCCGCTCTCGACGCCACGCTCCATAAACGCTTCCAATTTGTAGCGTTGTTTCCTGTGCATAGCTTCGGCAATTTCAAAGTACGGCAACTTAGACTTGCACCAATCCTCTTGCAATTCAATCGCGACGTAATTGTAAAGTTTTTCGGTATCAATGCCGCCCATTTCAAAGCGAAAACTCAACGGCTGATTATTGCCGGTTTTCTCGTAGCCGCGTTCATAATCAACGCCAGCACTCCGAGCAAGGTAAGCGTCGCCCGTCGCGTCAATAAAAATCTTCGACTTAACTGCCGCAAGTCCTTCAATCGTCTGGACAATTATCGCTGTAATTTTATCGCTTGCAGTCAGCGAATCAACGACGACCGTTTGATAAAAAACATTGACGCCCGCCTCTTCGCACATCTCGTCATGGATTTCTGCTAAAATTTCGGGATTGTGCCACGTCTGTTGAGTTACGCCGTCGAAAGGTTCAATGCCTTTAGCGCGAAGTCTTTGCTTAAGCTCCGCAAGATAAGGTGTGTCGCTGTCGGGGGCGTGCGTGTCCATGAAGGGATAAACGCAACCGAGTACTCCAAGCCCGCCAAGCGCAATGCCGCGTTCGATTAAAATCGTGTTTGCGCCGTTTCTAGCCGCATTGACAGCCGCCGCCGTGCCAGAAGGACCTCCGCCGCAAATGCAAACGTCTGCGCTGATCAACGGAATTTTTTTATTAGCATATTTGATAGATTCGCCAGAAATTTTTTCCGCCGCGTCGACGTGAGTTGAGCCGCTAAGCACGACGCCCGCAGCAGTCACTCCCGCTAATTTCAGTAAGTCTCTACGCGAAATCGGAATGGAAAAACTTCTTTCCATAAAAAATCACCTCGATATTAATTTTAACACAAAAAAATATCTTGGCGAATGATTTTTTCTAACAAGTCCATATTCAAACTTTGACGGACGATATTGGCAAGTCGTTCGTAATTTTTTTGTTTCTCCGCCCTAACGTTACGAGTTGAGGCAAGCGGCGGTAGATTTTTTTTCAAGCGGACGGCGTTCAAAAATTTTCGGCGGAAGTCGTCGTTATCAAAAATGCCGTGTACATAAGTTCCGAAAACATTTCCCGCCGCGATAATTTTTTTATCAATGTTGCTTTTGCCCGCGTGAATTTCGTAGCCGTCAAGATTTTCGCTAAAAATTCGACTGCCTAAAAATTCAAAGTCAACGGAGATTGTAACTTGCCGCGTAAACTTTTCGGCGGTAAACGTCGTTTCAATCGGCAGAAGTTTTAAGCCGTCAAGTTCAGCGTGATTCGATTCAGTTTGTAGCGGGTCAAAGATTTTTTCGCCGAGCATTTGGAAGCCGCCGCATATACCTACAATCGCAACGCCCGCTTGAGCACAGCGCAAAATTTTTTCATCAAAGTGATTATCGCGTAGGCTGATTAAATCTTCCGAAGTATTTTTACTGCCAGGCAAAATAATTACGTCAGCCGCGTCGAGTTCGTCTGGTTCAGTGGCGTAAAA
The DNA here is from genome assembly GCA_946408355.1 of uncultured Selenomonadales bacterium. Lineage (GTDB taxonomy): Bacteria > Bacillota > Negativicutes > Selenomonadales > Selenomonadaceae > Quinella. The sequence goes on along the minus strand of CAMJRX010000012.1, from coordinate 40,004 downwards.
AAGATTAACATCAATCTCGCCCGCTAAGCTGTCAAAATCCGTGAAGTTCGATAGCTTGCCCAGCCGAATCACTGCAATATTAATTTCGCCGCCCGAAGAAACTTTATCGTCCAAAGAAACGGAGTCTTCGTCGTCAATGCCGAGCTTTTCTATAAACGGAACGATACCGAGCACAGGTTTACCAGTTTTTTTCTCTAAAAAGTCGACGGCAGGCAAAAGTAAATTCACATCGCCGCGAAATTTATTAATCACAAGTCCTTTAACAAGTTTGCGTTCGTCGTCGTCAAGCAATTCAAGCGTGCCAACCAATGACGCCAATGCGCCGCCTCTGTCAATGTCAGCAACCAAAATCACGGGCGCATTTAAATATTTGGCGACGCGCATGTTAACAATATCGTTGGCTTTCAAGTTGACTTCGGCAGGAGAGCCAGCTCCCTCAATTATTATCGTGTCGAATTCAGAGGAAAGTTTTTGCAGTGCCGCCTTGACTGCCTCGAACGCCTTAAGCGAGTAACCTTGATGATAAGCTGCCGCACTCATTACGCCGATTGCCCGCCCATTAATTATAACTTGCGAAGTTGCGTTGCCCGTCGGTTTAAGCAAAACGGGATTCATTTCGACACGCGGCGCGAGATTTGCCGCCTCAGCCTGTGCAACTTGTGCGCGTCCCATTTCCAAGCCGTCAGCCGTCACGAACGAATTCAACGCCATATTTTGTGCTTTGAACGGCACGACGCGCCGACCTTCGCGAAAAAAAATTCGGCACAGAGCCGTTGTTAATATACTTTTGCCAACATGCGAACTCGTGCCTTGAAACATTAAATATTTTGTCATAACGTTTAAACCTCTTTTTTTATTCGGCAAGCTTAGCTTGAATGTAAATGGCGCACTCAAGGCGTTTTTTCTGAATCTCACAACCGACCTCGTAAGGTTTGCGAATATCTCCGTGAAATAAATCGGCGTTAGCATGACAGCCGCCACTACAAAAAAATTTCGCCCAACAATCGCGGCATTTTGGCTTGTTGAGGACGTGCGACTCGCGGAAATATTTCAACCAGTGCCGCGCAGATTTATCAACGCCGTCAAAAATATTTCCTAATTTATATCGCTCGCGACCAACGAATTGATGACACGGATATAAATCGCCATTTTCAGCTACAGCAAAATATTCGTGCCCCGCGCCACAACCCGCCAATCTTTTCGCAACGCAAGGTCCATTCGATAAATCAACGTTAAAATGGAAGAAAAAAAATCCGCGCCCCTCGCGTCGACGCTCCAGATAAGCTTCGGTTAATCGGTCGTACTCTTCGCAAATTCTCGGCAAATCCTCTTCCGTCAAGGCAAGCGGCGAATCTTTCAAGACAACCGGCTCAACAGATAAAATATCAAAGCCCGCGTCGTGTATACTCAAAACGTCTTCGGTAAAATCCAAATTTTTTTTCGTGTAGGTGCCGCGCAGATAATAATTTTCTCCGTTGCGACTGTCAATAAATCGCTTAAAATTCTTCAGCACACGGTCATAACTGCCGCGCCCGCTAATATCGGGTCTCATAGCGTCATGAATTTCTTTGCGCCCGTCCAAACTTAAAACTAGCGAAATATTATTTTCGTTGAGCCATGCAGAAATTTTTTCGTCAAGTAAAATGCCGTTCGTCGTCAACGTCAACTTAAAAATTTTGCCGGTCTCCTTCTCGCGTTGTCTAACGTATTCAGTTACGGCTTTAACTGTTCGGAAATTAATCAAAGGCTCGCCGCCAAAAAAATCTATCTCGCAATGCTTACGAATACTCGAATTTTTCATAATAAAATCAACAGCCGCACGCCCGACTTCTTCCGACATAACTGCGCGGTGTCCAAAAGTTCCGCCATCGCCAAAACAATATTTACAACGGAGATTGCAATCTTGCGCAACCATAAGGCATAAACTTTTCATGACTCCACGAGTTGCAAACGTCGGAGGCACGTCAACATCCGGCGCAAAAAGTTCGCCCGCGTCAATCAGCTCGTGAAGTTCGCTCAAAATTTCGGCGGTATCAGCGGCAGGATACTTTGATAAAATTTCCGCGTCGTTGGTGCCGTCGAAGTCGTCTAGGATTTTAAACGTCTGCTCGTCGATTAAGTGAACCGCGCCGCTATTCACATCTAACAAAATAAAATCGTCGCCCTGCTTAAACTTATGAATCATTTAATTCCTCCGATTAATGCAGTGTTAACTAATAGAAATGATTTCGTAATTGGGAGTGCCCATTTGAAGTTCTTCCATAGCGGAAAGTTGACGACGCCCGCCGCGACTTTCTATCCGCGTAATCAAATCGTTCTTGCGGTCGTCTTGGAAATTATAAATCATGTCGATTGCGGCTTTATCGACGGCAAGAATATCGGTCGAGGCGAGAATCCCCAAATCAGGCATGACCGGAGCGGCGGCACCTGCACCCGCGCAATCGCAATCAACACTTAGGCGATTTAAGACGTTTATAAAAACAATTTTCCTACCGAAGTGGTCACAAATCGCTTTGCCGCTGTCAACCATACGTTCCAAAAAATCATTTCCCGTTTCCCAATTTTTGCCGTGAATTTGAGCCTTGCCGACTTTGCCACTAGCACACCCGATAGCTAGATTTTTCAAACTGCCGCCAAAACCGCCCATTGCGTGCCCCTTAAAATGCGTCAACGCGATAAGCGAATCATAATTAGTTAAGTGCGAACCCATAGCAACTTCGCTGAGGTGAAAACCTTTTTTGACGGGTAAATAAACGTCGCCGTCTTCGTCGAGAATATCGACAGGGCAAAAAGTCCAGTCGTTGGTTTTAAGGGTTTTTCTGTGGCGTTCAGTCGTCGAACGTGCGCCGCCGTAAAGCGTATTCGTCTCAATGATTGCCGAGTTCGGAATTTGAGATTGGAAAGCTTGCACCATATCGCGCGACAAAATATTAGGTCCATTCGGTTCGCCTGTGTGAACTTTTATCCCAACTTTACCGCTTATATCTGAATTAATTTTATTATAAAGCGCAATGAGATGTTCCGCGTCTATTTTCTCAGAAAAGTAAACTTTGGCTTTGTCAGCAGGCGGAAGTTTATCCGCCTCCGCAACGCTTCCCGTACCTGCCACATTGTTGCTACAAGCCGTAAAGTTGCCTGCCAGTCCAATCAACCCCGCTATCCCTGCGAGCTTAACAAAATTTCTGCGTGTGAGCTCCATTGTCACCGCCTCCTAAAAATACTTCAATGTCATTATAAAGTATCAAGTTAACTATAAGCAAGCGACGACGGGAAATATTTTTTTACGCGCAAAAATTTTTCAGCACGGGGAGCCGCCCGAATTTTTTTGCGACGAACAACGGAATCAAAACACCCGCCGCCGTCACGAAGAAAATTACTGCGGCGTCCGTGAAAATTTTTTCTGCCGGAAAATTCAGCGCGTTGACGATTATTTCGTAAGCAACGTTTAAAATTATCGAGTGCAAAACCAAAATCATCATGCTCTGTCGTCCGCAGTCGCTTATCAATGAAAAAATTTTTCCGCCCGTCATCAGCATGGAAAATTTCATGACAAGCAACGTGCCCGCGATGCCGCCCGAATAAAACAACAACGGGTTTCCGTAAGTTCGCGTGTTTACGTCAATCGTTTCGTTGAAATAAAAAACGCCGAGCAAAATCAAAATCAACGCGCCGCAAAATTTAAAATCCATTTTGTCAAGGACTTTGTGTCTGCGAATCAAAATGCCCGCCAACAAAAAAATTTGCGTGACAAAAGCGATGTCCAAGCCCATTGGCAGTAAGAAAAAATTTTTAATGACGAAGCCGGCGCACGAGACGATTGCGACCGCGAACCAAAAAATTTTCGCGCCGATTTTTATCAGATGATTGTAAAGGAAAATTAAAATTATCTGCGTCAAAAAAAGCGTCGGCAAAAACCACAGTTGCCCCAAAACTAAATTCGTGCCGTCGCCGATAAAAATTTCCGTAAAAAAATTGAGCGGCTTATAAGTGCACCATTCCAAAAAATAATTCAGATATCCAAGCTCGTGACAGACGACAAACCAAATCGGAAAAAATAAAATGTTCGCCAGGTAATACGGCACGAGCAGTCGCTTGAAAAGTTTCGTCAAAAAATTTTTGAAATTTTTTGCGCCGCCCCACTTGTCTAAATTTAAAAGATAGCCCGCCAAGATAAAAAAGAACGGCATGTGGAAAATAAAAATGAGCTTGCACAGCGAAAAATCGTCGTCGAGCGCGTGACCGAGTACGACGCTTATAATCGCAAAACCTTTGGCAAAATCAATCCAAGTAATTCGTTCAGCCATTAACCATTACTAACCATTACCCTTTCAAAGTAAAGCCCGCAACGCGCCAGATAATATCGTTCGTTTTCGACGAGTACGCGGTCGGGAAAATCTTTATCGATAAATAAATTGTTCGGCAACTCAACAGGCTCGCGGAAATATAAATAACTTGAGCCTTTCATCAAAGTTAGGCGGTGCTCGCTGTTAATGTGGTGTCCCGCCTCTTTTAAAATTTGATACGGATAAAGTTCAGCAAGACACTGCATAAGCGCGACATAACGATTTTTTTCGTTGGCAAAGGGTCCATGCCGCGTGCCCTCCAGCTCAAAAAATAAATTCCCGAAAACTTGCGGCTCAACTCGTCCGTAGCTACTCGCATGCGTCAAAACGACTTTGGATTTTTTCGGCGCGTAATTTTCCATTGCGTCCAAAGTCGCTAACATTTCCTCAATCGTTTGATTCAAATGCAATACGGGCTTGGAATTTAATTTTGAATTGGGAATTGGCAATGGAAAATTTTTCGGCGGATAAAGTGGCTCGTAAACTTCAATGCGCATGTGAATATTGCGAACGTCTGCGCGGCTGAAAATTAGTTTTATCGCCTTGATAATTTGTTGTGGCGTTCGTTGCGTCTCCAGATAAATTATCGGCGCAATTTTTTTCGGCTTGAGCATATCGATTGTATTAGTTCGCAAAAAAAGATTTCTCGTCGGGTCGGTAGAACACAAACTGTTAATCGTGTCTGGAAATTCAGCATAAAGACACTTGACCGCGATAAAAAATAATTCCTGCCAATCGTATACGGGCACTCGCTCCTCAAAATAAATTAGCGCGGCTGGCATTTCGTTTTCTTTTAGCTCTTGTGACTTCGCATTCAAATCGAGGATTCTTCCGGTCGGCAAAAGTCTCACTCCTTTTCAATTTCTTTTCAGATTCATTATAACCAATCACCTGGAGAATTGCAAAAAAAATTTTTTCTCGTTGCCACTTTGTTACAACGCATTAAATCAACCTCCGCAAAGACTTTGGCGTAATGGCAACACAAGGAAAATCCAAACCTGCGCCGAATAGTTCAAAGAATATATTGGAGGGAGGATGGAGCTCATTTTTTTTCACACTCTGAAAGGAGGGAGCTACATGAATTTAGCTAAAGTTCGGAAGCGTTCGGGGCAGAAGGTTAATTACGACCGCAGAAAAATTTACAACGCGATAGTCGGTGCGAATCGGGACGCCTCAACCCCTGCCGATAAACTTTCCGAAGAGGATTTGGAGTTAGTAACAAATTCCGTCGAGCAAGCTATTGCCGAAAACGAAATTATCGGCGTCGAGGCGATTCAAGATCAAGTCGAGAAATGTTTAATGGCGCACGGTTTCTTCGACGTGGCTAAGCAATTCATTGTTTACCGCCAAAAACATACCCAACGCCGCGCCGCGCAGAAAAAATTAATGGACACCTACCGCGATATTTTTTTCGCCGATTCGATGGACATTGACTTAAAACGCGACAACGCCAACATTAACACCGATGCTTCAATGGGAATTATGCTCAAGCTCGGCGCGGAAAGCTCCAAGCACTTTGTCGACAATTACGTTTTGCCTGAAGAATTTGCAAAAGCCGATAAGGAAAATTGGATTCATATTCACGACAAAGATTTTTCGCTGATAACTTTTAACTGCTGTCAAATTGATTTGCTGAAACTTTTTCGCGGCGGCTTTTCGACGGGGCACGGTTTCCTTCGCGAACCAAATTCAATTCGTTCTTATGCGTCGCTTGCATGTATTGCCATTCAAAGCAATCAAAATGACATGTTCGGCGGGCAAAGCATAAACGCCTTTGATTACGCAATGGCTGAAGGCGTGCGAAAATCTTTTAAGCGGGCGATTCGCGACGAGATTAAACGCGCCGGTGAATTCTGCGACTTTCAAGCGACGGGCGAAGTTGATTTTAATATTTGCACTTATTCTGAGGGAGAAAATCCCGCCGCCGTCGAGAACTTAACGCAAATCGTTGGTGACAAAAAAATCGCTGAAAAAATTTACAAACTGGCTTGCGCGGACGTCGAAGAAGAAACTCATCAAGCAATGGAGGCGTTGATTCACAACTTTAACACGTTGCACAGCAGAGCCGGTGCGCAAGTTCCGTTTAGCTCAATAAATTACGGCATGGACACCAGCCCCGAAGGTCGGCTCGTAATTCGCGAGGTGCTCAACGCTATTGACGCGGGTTTAGGCAATGGTGAGACGCCTATTTTCCCGATTAGCGTCTTTCAACTTAAAAGCGGCGTCAATTACAACATTCATGACCCGAATTATGATTTATTCCGTCAAGCTTGCAAAGTTAGCGCGAAAAGATTGTTCCCTAACTTTGTGAACATTGACGCGCCATATAATTTACAATACTACAAGCCGGGCGATTATAATAGTTGCGTCGCAACAATGGGGTGCCGGACTCGTGTTATGTCAAATGTCAATGGACGCGAAGAATCAGGCAGTCGTGGAAATTTTGCTTTCGTGACTATTAATCTTCCAAAACTTGCCCTAGAATCAAAAGGCGACATCGAGGAATTTTTCCTGCTTTATGACAAATATATAACACTTTGCCACGATTATTTATTATGCCGGCTAAAGACGATTGAGGAAAAACACGTTTATAATTTCCCGTTCTTAATGGGGCAGGGCGTGTGGATGGATTCGGAAAAACTCAAGCCGACAGATAAAATTAAAGACGTTCTCAAGCACGCGAGTTATTCAATCGGCTTTTGCGGTTTGGCGGAATGTTTGGTTGCGTTAATCGGTAAACATCACGGGCAAAGCGACGAAGCTCAACAACTCGGCTTAAAAATTGTCGGACACCTGCGCGAAAGAACTGATGACTATACTAAGCGCGAGAAAAGAAATTGGACGACATTTGGGACGCCCGCCGAATCAACTGCTGGACAATTTCAACGGGCTAATCGCAAAATTTACGGCAATATAAAAGGCGTGACTGACCGCCCGTATATGACGAATTCAAGCCACGTTCCAGTTTATTTTCCAATATGCGCAGGCGATAAAATTCGTATCGAGGCTCCCTACCACGCAATTTGCAACGCGGGACATATCGCCTATATCGAAATGGACGGCGACCCGACGAAAAATCTTTCCGCGTTCGAGGCTCTCGTTAGGGCAATGCATGATGCCGATATGGGATATTTCAGCATAAATCACCCCGTCGACCGCGACCCCGTTTGCGGCTACACCGGCATTATCGCTAATGAATGTCCGCACTGCCACAGGAAAGAAGTTGTGACCGGAACTTTCCACATTGCGCGATTAAGATAACAAAAAAAAAGCGTCTTCGGCGTTAGTTGAACCGGAGACGTTATTTTTTTACATTTTTACGAGCCGCCCGCCATTTAGCAGATAAAGATATTTTTCAGCGACGGTTATTTTAAGTAAAGCCTCAACTGCCGCCGTGTAAAGTTCAATCTGAATTTTGTAGCGTTCGGCAATATCTTCTGCGTCGCGGTCTGTTTTGTAATCAAGCAGAATCCAACGTCCCGCCGCGTCTTTAAACAGCAAGTCGATTATGCCTTGAATAAAAATTTTCTCGTCGACGTGGAAAAATCTTTGCGCGTCAATCAGTCGGCTGAACGGCAATTCGCGATAAAATTCTTGCGCTTTTATTAAACGTTGCCCAAGTTCACTGGCGAAGAATTTGGAAATTTTTTCTGCCTTAATTAGATTGACGTGCTCCGACGGAATAATTTCACGCTTGGCAAGCTCCACAATCTGCGCGGCAATTCCTTTAGCTGATAAGTCGCCGCTCAAGTTCAAAGACTGCATAACTTTATGCATAAGCGAGCCGAATTCCGCGCCTGAAATTTCTTTCTTCTGAATAAAATTCGGACGTCGATAGGCGAAATTTTTTTGCGCAAATTTTTCAAGCTGAGGTAAATCCTCTTCCTCTGCGCGGCGTTTAAGTTCCGTTACAGAAAGTTTTGCCGGAATTTTTTCAAGTGGCGTCGACGGAAGTTTTTCGGGGGCTTGAGCAATTTTTTTCTGTGCCTTTTCGATTGACCGCTCTTTAATCGCTAAAACCTCTGATAACTCCACAAGCCGCGATTTTATGACAGGTTCGAGCGCGTCTTTTATCGGCAACAACCAATCCATAAATTTTCCCGCCGTTAAAATGTCATAGTCGTCCGGCACGTCAACGGAACGCAAATCTTTTAGCGCGGTTTTCGTTGTTGTTCCGACTAAAAATAATTTTTCTTCCGCCCGCGTCATCGCCACGTACAAAAGCCGCAATTCTTCAGCGATTGATTCGTCGGCAATTTTTTTTGATACGGCTTGCGTTGCCAACGTTTTAACTTTTAACTGGGAATTTTTCGGCGTTCTGTGCGCTCCAATGCCAAATTCTTTGTGCATGAAAAGTTTTGCCCGCGTGTAATCATCTGCGTTGAATTGCTTGCCGACGCCCGCCACGAACACCACCGGATATTCCAAGCCTTTGCTTTTGTGAATAGTCACGACACGCACGACATTTTCATTTTCGCCGAGTGTCGCCGCTGTAGACAAATCTTTTTGCATGTCGCGAATTTTCTTTATAAACTCAATAAACCTCGACAAGCCGCGAGCATTGGTTGATTCAAAATTTGCGGCGCGGTCAATCAGAATTCGCAAATTGGCTTGACGAACTTCGCCGCGCTCCTCTTTGCCGACAGAATCATAATAGCCCGTTTCGCGATAAAGATTGCTCAAAAGTTCGGGCACGCCCATTTGACGAACCGTTTCGCGCCAAACATTGAGTTTAGTCAAAAACTCTTTGCACTTGTCCGAGCCGTTCGCAACCGCCGTATAAAAATCGACGTCGGGATTTGCAATTCTAATTTCGGCAAGCTCTTCCGCGCTAAATCCGCCAATCGAACTTAACATGACAGCCGCCAACGGAATATCCTGCCGCGCATTGTCCAGCAAAGTTAGCAAGCTCATAACGACTTGAATTTCATTCGCCTGAAAATAATTTTCCTCGTCGGGCACGTAAGCCGGCACACCAAATTTTTTCAGCGTGTCGAGAATTTCAAACGCCGTTGTCTTAGGCGAGCGGTGCAGAATCACAATATCCCTAAAATCAACGGGACGATACTTTTCGCCGTCGCGCACAAGTTTTTCCGACGCAATCAGCTCGTGAATTTTCCCCGCGATAAAACGCATTTCAATTTCAATCGCCTTGTTGCCGTCGCCATCTTCCGTCTTGATAAAATAAAATTCGGGGCGTTCGTCAAAATAATTTTCGCCGACCTCGTAACTTGCGCCGAATTGCAGAGCCGCCGCCGCGTCGTAATCTATTTCCGTCGCCCGCTTATTCATGAGCCGCTTAAAAATTTCGTTAACCACCGCGATAATTTTTTCCCGACTGCGGAAATTTTTGGACAGATTTATACAGCGATAAGAATTCATTTTATCCTTGAAGTTAGCCGAATCGACGAGGCGGAACCGATAAATCGACTGCTTAACGTCGCCAACAAAAAACAGATTATCGCCGCGAGAAATTTTTTGGACAATCGCCTCTTGCACTCCGTTGGTATCTTGATATTCGTCAACCATTATAAATTTAAACTTATCGCGGTAGGTTGCGACAACTTCGGGCGCAGTATCTAAAATTTTCAGCGCGAAATGCTCCATGTCGTTGAAATCAATAATGCCACGTTCGCGCTTTGCCTCAGAAAATTTTTGCGCAAAAAGTTTCGTCACGCGGACAAGTTCTTTAATCGGCTCAAAAAGTTCGCGGACATCGGCGAGCATTTTATTTTCGTCGGCGAGGAAATATTTATCGCGCAATGCCTCAAGTTTTTTCTTGTAGCTGTCACGCAAATTTTTAATCGCGTCTTTGATGATTAATCTGTCTTCAACAAATTTTCCGCCGCCGAAGTTATCAAAATTTACCGTCCAAATTTTATCGTAAAGCGCATTCCAATCGTCGAGTGAAGTTTTCAAGTCGTTAATCTGATTAAAATCGCTACGGATAATTTTGACTTTGATATTATTTTGTTCGGCAAGTTCGCAAGCCGCCGCGCAGTCGTTGAAAATTTTTTTCAGCGTTTGGACAATATGCGGCTTTAGAAATTTAAACCAAATTGTATCGTCGAGGCGGGCGTTTTCGGGCAAATTATATGGTGCGGCAAGCGAATCTAACCACTCGTCAGGATAAGGCATGCTCAACGAAAAGTCATGCAAGTCGATAATAATCTCGTGAATTTTGTCGTCGCCGTGAACGTTGCCGCCGAATTCGTCCGTAAAATTTTTAAAGGCGTCGTTCAGATAATTTTCCTCGAAAAGTTCCTCGATGACTTCCTTTTTTAAAATATCTAATTCAGTGGTCTCCGCCGTGCGAAATTTCGGGTCAAGGTCGATATGCGAAAAATTTCTGCGCAAAACCGATTGGCAAAATGAATCGAACGTCGAGATTTGTGCGCCGCTCAAAAGAATTATTTGCTTTTCGAGGTGTGCTTGATTTGTGGCGTCTAGTTCAGTTTCCAAACGTTTCATGAGCGCGGATTGAATTCGCAAGCGCATTTCTTGAGCAGCCGCCTTCGTGAACGTCATGATTAAAAGTTCGTCGACTTCGCAGAAATTTTCTTCAATCAGTTTTACGACACGTTCGGTTAAAGTTTTTGTTTTTCCTGCGCCAGCCGCCGCCGCTATTAATAAATTTTCGCCGTATGCGTCAACCGCCTCTTGTTGTTCGCGTGTCAGTTCCATGATTAAAATTTCAATTCGCCGCGCTCCAAACGTTCTTTAAGCGTCGGGGCTTTGGCGTCTTTGTCAGCTAAAATCGTCGGTTCAAACGGCCACTCAATGTTAATTTCCGAATCGTCCCAACGAATATTTCCGTCGCAATTCGGCGCGTAGAAATTATCTGCCTTGTATTGAATTTCCACATCGTCAGTTAGCGTTAAAAAGCCATGCGCAAATCCGCGAGGAATTAACAACTGCTTTTTATTTTCGGCAGTGAGTTCGACGGCAACCCATTTTGCAAAAGTCGCAGAGCCTTCGCGAATGTCAACTGCCACGTCCAAAAGTTTGCCGCGTGTGCAACGAACGAGCTTAGCTTGAGCAAAGGGAGCCGTCTGATAGTGCAAGCCGCGTAGAGTCCCCTTTTGCGCCGAATAGGATTGATTATCTTGCACAAAATTAAAATTCAAACCTGCCGCCTCAAACTTGCGAGCCGACCACGTTTCCATAAACCAACCGCGAGCGTCACCAAAAACTTTCGGCTCCAAAATCAATACGCCGTCGAGGGCTGTCTTAGTTATTTGCATAAAATTTTCCTCCTTAATTTTTGATTGAGTGCAGTTTATATTTTTTGCCGTTGAGCGTCAAGCGATAAAAGTTTAGCGGTTTTTCTGTGTGCTAAAGGAAATTTTAATTTGGCGTGGAAAATTCAAGCAATCTACAAAGGGAGAAATTTTTATGAACACTTTTAACGCAGTGATTTTATCGAACGAGGAAATTGCTGAAAAAATTTTTAAGTTGACGCTTGACGCGCCGGAGCTTGCAAAAATTTCGCGGGCAGGGCAATTCGTTCAAGTAAAAATTTCGGACGAATTCACGTTGCGACGACCGCTGGGCATTGCCTCGACGGCTGACGGCAAAGTTAAAATTTTTTATCGTGCAGTCGGGCGCGGCACTGAAAAATTATCTGCGCGGCGGGTTGGTGAAAGTTTAAATATTTTGGGCGCACTCGGCAACGGCTATAAGGCTTACAAAGGGAAGATTCTTTTAGTTGGCGGCGGCATGGGATTAGCTCCTCTGCTCTGCGCGGCTGAACAATTTTCTGCTGACGTTTTAATTGGCGGGCGCACTTCAGACGAGGTTATCTTTTGGCAAGAAGAATTTCGTCCGCATGTAGGGAAAATTTTTATAACGACTGACGACGGCTCCTACACTAAAAAAGGTTTCGTAATTGACTTATTGCCTGAAGTTTTATCGGCAGAAAATTATTCGGCGATTTTGACTTGCGGTCCCGAAATTATGATGCGCGGCGTCGCCAAATTTGCTTTTGAAAAAAACATTCCGTGCGAAGTTTCCTTTGAAAAGCGTATGGCTTGTGGATTGGGCGCGTGCTTGAGTTGCTCGATTGACACCGCCGACGGCAGGAAAAAAGTTTGCAAAGACGGTCCCATTTTCGACGCCCGAAAAGTTTTTGGAGGTGAGCAGCGTGAATAACTTTTCTTTTCTCAACGACAAGCCCGAATATCGCTCATTTGCTAAAGATTGCATTGACGCAGAGGCGGCGTTTAAAAATTCTTATGACTCTTGCGTTAAGCTCGTGCGGACTGCCCTCGACGCGGCGATTAAATGGCTTTATGCGGCGGAAAATAAAATGCCGTCCGATAATCTCTTCGACATGATTGAAAACGCTGGCTTAGATAAAAATTTGGCGGATAAAGTTCATTACTGCCGCAAAGTTGGCAACGCGGCAATTCATAACGAACAGGAATTTTCTGCTGATGAGGCTAAGCAATGCTTGAAAAATCTTTTTGACCTCGTGCAGTGGATTGACGCCCGCTATGGAAAAAATTTCACGCCACGAACATTTAAGTCTGCGGAAAATATTTTGCAAACAGAATTGTGCGGTATAAAACTCAACACTCCGATTTTTGCCGCGTCGGGGACGTTCGGTTTCGGCGAAGAATTTGAAAGTTTCGTCAACCTAAAGCGGCTCGGCGGCGTCATGGTCAAATGCATTACGCTCAAGCCGCGCAGGGGCAATGACGGCGTGCGAATTACTGAAACGCCCTCTGGCATGTTGAATTGTATCGGCTTGGAAAATCCCGGCGTCGAAACTTTTCTAACTAAAATTTTGCCGCGAATTAAAAATAAAATGAATATTATCGTTAACGTTAGCGCCTCAAGTGTCGAGGATTATGGCAAGCTTACAAAACTTTTGGACGTCGACGGCATTGCGGCAATTGAACTAAATATTTCCTGCCCGAATGTTAAAGACGGCGGAATAATTTTCGGCACCGACGAGAGGCAAGCGGCAAAAGTCACTCAAGCGGCAAAAAAATCTACAAGTAAGCCTGTTATCGTCAAGCTTAGCCCGAATGTCACGGACATAACGAAAATTGCGCTTGCTTGTGAATCGGCGGGCGCAGATTGTCTGTCGCTGATAAATACGCTAATGGGTATGGATATAAATATTCACACGTGGCGACCGACTCTCGGAAATATCACGGGCGGGCTTTCTGGCGGCGCGATTAAACCTGTGGCGTTGCGTATGGTTTGGCAAGTTGCCAACGCCGTTAAAGTCCCGATAATCGGCATGGGCGGTATTCGTTCAGTTAACGACGCGGCAGAATTTTTCTTAGCGGGAGCCTCTGCAGTAGCGATTGGCACAACGAATTTTGCGGAACCGTCAATCACTATGCAAATCGCTGACGACTTGGAAAAATACCTGCGCAGTTGCGGCTTGAAAAATATTCGTGAACTTATTGGCAAGCTCAAAACTTAAAAATTATCCCTTGCGCAATGAGTTGTAAAAATTATTTGCTTGTGTTATAAATGCCACGAGTGTAATTAAGGAGGCTAAAAACATGAAAGTTATATTGCAGGAAGACGTTAAAAAAGTTGGCTCAAAAGGCGAAGTCGTCGAAGTTTCGGACGGCTACGGGCGCAATTACCTTTTGCCGCGTAAATTGGCAGTCGAGGCGAACACGGCGAATTTAAATTCTGCAAAAGTTCATGCGGAAAATAAAGCCCGCAAAGCTCAACAAGAGGCTGACGAGGCAAAACTTTTGGGCGCACAACTAGAAAAAATTACCGTTAAAATTCCCGTGCGTATCGGCAAAGACGGTAAACTTTTCGGCTCCGTCGGCGGCAGTGATGTTGCTAAGGCTCTCAAAGTAAATCATTCGCTTAACGTCGACAAGCGCAAAATTTCCATTCAAGGCGACGTGACGGGCGCGGGCGTTTATGACGCGGTTATCAAACTCCACCCCGAAGTTACTACTAAAATTAAAATTGAAGTCGTCGAAGGTTAATCATGTTCAGAAAATTTTTTGGCAAGAAAGATGTTCCTCAACCGCGACAGGAAACCGAACTTGACCGCGAAATTTCCGCGCTTTATGGAATTCTTGTTGATATAATGGGTTCTGATAGATTGGTTTTGCAGGCGGGCAAAATGGATGCGCTTCGTTATATGCGTTCGCACGACCCCGCCGAAAGAGTTCTGGCACTGCGCCGAATTTTAGAGGAAAATCCAACGTTATCGCCACCACCCAAAAAGTCGGATATTAAAAAGCAAGTTCTTCTAATTTCAGAGATGATAGCTGACATTATGGCGCGTAGGCAGATTGAGGACAAAATCGAACGCAAGATTAACGAAAAACTGGAAAAGGAACATCAAGATTACGTCAAGGATATTCGTATGCAAATTTTGCGCGAGGAAGATCCAAAAGCGGAAACGCCGCACGATAAACAAAAGCGCGAGGAACTTCAACAGCTAGAAGAAATTCACCTCACGCAATCGGTTATGGAACTTTTACGCCCGCAATCTTTAGACGAAATTGTTGGACAGGAACGGGCGGTTAAATCTTTGCGTTCAAAGCTGGCGTCGCCTTATCCCCAACATTTAATTTTATACGGACCGCCGGGCGTCGGCAAAACAACGGCGGCGCGTTTAGTTTTGGAGGCGGTGCGCGGCACGGAACTTAGTCCTTTTAATGAAGACGCGCCTTTTATAGAAACGGACGGCACAACTTTACGCTGGGATCCTCGCGACGTGACAAATCCGCTAATTGGCTCCGTTCACGACCCGATTTATCAAGGCGCACAACGTCAACTTGCCGACAGCGGAATCCCCGAACCTAAGCCTGGACTCGTTACGGACGCGCACGGCGGCATTTTGTTTATCGACGAAATCGGCGAAATGGATATTATGCTCCAGAATAAATTGCTTAAAGTTTTGGAAGATAAACGCGCCTTTTTTGAATCGAGTTACTACGACCCGATGAACGAAAAAGTTCCGCCGTATGTTAAAATGCTTTTCGAGAACGGTGCGCCCGCTGACTTTGTTTTAATTGGTGCGACAACTCGCGACGCCTCGTCACTTAATCCCGCGTTGCGTTCGCGCTGTGCTGAAATTTATTTTGAGCCGTTGACGCCCGCGCATATCGTCGAGATTGTCCAAAACGCCGCGCAAAAACTCAACGTCGAATTGGAAACCGGATTAGCCGAAACAATTAGCGAATACACGATTGAAGGGCGTAAAGCGATTAATATTCTTGCCGACGCTTACAGCTTAGCCCTTGACCGCGACGAAGATAAAGTTTTGCATATTGACCGCCCGATTAAAATTTCTAAACAGGACGTTTACGAAGTTGCGCAAGTTAGTCGTCTTTATCAATACGTCACTAAAAAAGCCTCAAGCAAGGCGATAGTCGGGCACATTTTCGGATTGGGCGTCAGCGGCTTTATCGGTTCGGTTATCGAGATTGAAGCGGTCGTCTTTCCTGCCGAGAAGGGCAAGGGAACGATTCGTTTCAACGAGACGGCAGGTTCAATGGCTAAAGATTCCGTCTTCAATGCGGCAAGCGTTTTGCGCAAAGTCACGGGCAAGGATATTCACGACTTCGACGTTCACATAAACGTTATCGGCGGCGGCAACATTGACGGACCGAGCGCGGGCACTGCGATTCTTGCGGCGTTGGTTAGTGCGGTTACTGGCGCGAAAATCCGTCAAGACGTGGCAGTTACTGGAGAAATTTCTTTGCAAGGTAAAGTTCGACCCGTTGGCGGCGTTTTTGAAAAAGCTTATGGCGCAAAGCAGGCGGGAATTAAAACTTTAATTATCCCTAAAGAAAATGCCAAAGACATCCCCAAAGGGCATCTTGGCTTAAAAATTTTTGCTGTCGACACGGCGGAAGAAGCATTTAAAAAAATTTTCGCCGAGCCGATTGAATTCGTTGACGAGAAAAAAGTTTCCCTTACTAAGGACGAGCAGATAAGCAACGTGACGTTGCATCCAGATAACGCGCCGCAGTCGTCAAAAATTTTAGAGCCGAACGCCGCGTCTTTAACTAAGGACGAACAGATAAAAAATATTTCCTCAACTAAGGTAACAGCAGAGGAATTAGCTATGTTAACCGGTGACTAAAGTTATAGGGCAATGGTCACTGCCAAAAATGTCGCTCTCAATCGTGGCGTCGACAACTTTATCAGTCAATCGCTCCGAAATTAAAAAATAATCAATACGCCAGCCCGCGTTCGTAAGCCGAGCTTTTCTAAGATAGCTCCACCACGTGTAAGCCCCCGTTAAATCGGGATTGCGGCGGCGGAAAATATCGACGAACCCAGCGTTCAAAAGTTCAGAGAACTTGCCGCGCTCCTCGTCGCTGAATCCTGCGTTGTGATGATTCGACGCGGGATTTTTTAAATCTATCGGCTGATGCGCAACGTTAAAATCGCCACAGACTATAACGGGCTTTTGCTTGTCAAGTCCGCGCAGATATTCACGGAAAGAATTTTCCCAGCTCATACGCCGTTCGAGCCATTCAAGATTATGCGAATTTGGAACATAAACATTGACGAAAAAAATTTCTTTAAAGTCGAGAGTGATGACGCGCCCCTCGCTGTCGAATTCGTCGACGCCAATGCCGTAAGTGACATTTTGCGGTTCAATGCGGGAAAAAATTGCCGTACCCGAATAGCCTTTGCGTTTGCCGTAATTCCAAAATTGTTTATAGCCGTTCAGCTCCAAGATAGCTTCGCCTGCTTGCATTTTAATTTCCTGCACGGCAAAAATATCCGCGTCCAAACTTTTAAAGGCGGGCATGAAATCTTTTTTGAGACGCGCCCGCAAGCCGTTAACATTCCACGATACGAATTTCATTTAATCAACCCCTAAACGAAAATGACTTGCCTCCGATATAACGTCCTTCGGAAACAAGTCATTTACAGATAAGATTTCGCGGTTCTTAACGCTTAAAGTTTCTTAACATTGGCCGCTTGCGGACCGCGTTCGCCCTCGATAATATCGAACGAAACGGACTGTCCTTCATCGAGAGTTTTGTAGCCGTCACTTTGAATGGCCGAGAAATGAACGAAAACATCGTCGCCTTCTTCGCGAGCAATGAATCCGTAACCTTTTTCCGCGCTAAACCACTTTACCTTACCAACTGCCATGTTTAAATACCTCCAAATAATTTTATCGCTCTTTGTGCGCAAGCTGTCTAATTATAGACACCTAAAATTTTTCTGTCAACCAATAAAATTAACATAGCACACATACCTTTAAAAGGTCATTTCTTATTGCGAGCGTTCGCCAGAATGTTGCGAATTTTATCATCGGCGGACGGTTGAGCGGCATTGCTTTTAGTTGCGCCAGCTTGTGGTCTTATATTCGACAAAATGCTGTTAATGGCGGCAGAAGGATTTGCTTGAGGCTTAAGCGTCTGAGACGTCGCTGGTTGAGCAGGTGCGGCAGTCGTTTCGTCTTTGGCGTGCGAGCTTAAAATACTGTGAATTAAATCGTTAGTCGTCTGCGGCGCGGCTTGAGGTTGCTCCGTAGTCTGTCCAAGAACGGCTTCCGCCTCGTATAAAATATTTCCGTTAAAAGTTTGACCGCCGATTTTAAGCGCGTCGGTGTATTGCCACATGCGACCCTTGAAAGAATCTTCCTTAGACCACTGCGCCGACCAAATTTCACAGCCAAGCGACTTCCAATCAATCATTTCCTCCAGCCACGAATATGACGAGTAAACGCCGCAATTCAACGGCTTAATATTGTCGAGGAAAGCTTTGCAAATGGCAGTTACATTTTGGCGCGAGAATTCAAAGCCATGACGTTTTTTATAAGTGTCGCTGTCCTCCATATAAAACCAAACCGGCAACTCCAACAAGACGCCCGCCCGTTCGATAATCTGCTTGCAGAACTGCGCCTCTTGAGCGGCGGCATCAACCGTGAGTGCGTAAGAATAATGATAAGCTCCGCAAATAAGCCCTGCTTTGTGCGCCCCGTCCACGTGTGCTTGAAAACTTTCGTCGGCGTCCGTGCGACCGTAACCCGTGCGACAAATGGCAAAATCTATGCCCGCCGCCTTCAGAGCTTGCCAATTAATATTTTCATTAAAAATCGAAACATCTACTCCGCGCATATTAATCCCTCCCAAAAAAATCTTCGCTAACTTTATCAAGAAAATTTTTCTGCGTCAACAGCGAAAGCCCGCCTATACGAAATATTGAACAGCTGAAAACTTTCTGATATAATTCCGTTGATGCTACTGATGTTTGAGAGTATCCTTTCATTGGTATGGGATGTGCTGTCTAAGATTTTGGGCAGTTATCTTTACGATCGGTTTTTCAAAAAGTAGCAGGAGTTATTAACCCTCTACCCACCCTCTAACTGAGCAGCAATCGGTTATGGTAAACGAAAACCCCCTGACGGTGCAGCAATCCGTTTTGGGGGTTTCGTTTGTGATAGCCTAGTTTGAGAATATCCTATTGGTTTCATCTTTTCATTACAAAATCTATCACAAGCTTAACTATTTGTCAAGGTAAACGAAAACCTCCTGACGGTGTAGCAATCCGTTTTGGAGGTTTCGTTCAAACATTTATATTATCAGGCGTCGTTAAAAATTTATAGCATTGAACGTAAATTGTTAAGCAATCCTAAATCTAGCAAAAAGCCCGCCAACCGAAGCTGACGAGCTTTTTTAGTATCGAACAACATGCGCCCGCTTGGGACGCGATTAGTATTACTGGAGCAAGCTGAGGACTGCCGAGCTGTTCTGGTTTGCTTGAGCTAACATAGCTTGAGCTGCCTGCAACAGGACGTTGCTCTTGGTGTAGTTGGTCATTTCCTTAGCCATATCAGCATCGCGAATCGTCGACTCTGCCGCTTGGACGTTCTCGCTAGAAGTCGTGAGGTTAGTGCTGGTGTATTCGAGACGAGCTTCAATCGCGCCGATTGTCGTTTGCTGGTCAAGAGCTTTGGTCAATGCATTTTCAATGACGTTGATTGCCGCATTTGCGTGTTCTTTGGTGAAGACATCGATTCTGACACCGTCGGAACCCTTCAAACCGAGAGCTTGCGAACGCATATCGCTCATGCCGACTTTAATCGCTACGTTTGCTTCGGAACCGATGTGGAAGTTCAACGACATATCGCCGGTCTTGTTTTCCGCGCGCTGATACTGCTTGAATTGGTCGAGAGCCGCATTAGCTGCCTTCTTGACGTTGCCGTCTTGGTCGAGAATGCTGATTGTGAGACCGGAAAGTTGCTTATCGACGCCTTTTTCTTTTGCCGACACCGTCAAGCCTGCCGTTTTGTCCGGAGTGTAAACTGCCTTATTGAACTTATCGACAGCACCTTCAGGAGAAGAAGCCGACGTGTAGATGGGGTAAGTAATCTCTTTTGTACCGCCACCAGTCGCAGTTCCAGTAGTCGTGGCTGATGTCCAACCAGTGCCAGCTGAATCTGGTACTTTATAAGTAACTGTCACACTTTTGGGACTAGAAAGATCACCAGTATTATCTATAACTACTGTCGCTGTTTTACCAGTCGGAGTGGGTTTCTCATCGCCTAAAGCCTTAATAAGACCGCTGTTACCAGCAGCAGTATCGGTTCTCTGCAGGTCTGCGTAATCCGACGCTTCAGCCAAGAGACCTTCCAAAGTTTTCACAGTGGAGACATCACCGCTGGTCGTATGGATAGTACCGTTTTGAACCCAAGAGAGTTGGTATTTGTCGGAATTTTGAATGCCGAGCGAATCGCCCGCGCGGTTTCTGAGGCTCGTCAAGGTGCTGGTAACATCGGTTCCAACGTCCAAGCTCTGGTTGAGCAAAATGGTCTTTGAGCTGATGCTAGCATTGTTTTTGGAGCCGTCAATGAGGTATTTGCCGTTGAATTGCACGAGGGCGTTGTCGTCGATTTGGTCGATGAACTGGTTAATTTCCTTTTGAATGGTCTGGCGATCTTCGTCGGTGTTGGAGTCGTTGGCGGCGTTGATAGCCTTTTCTTTCAAAGCGCGGAGAATTTCGACGGTGTTGCCGACTGCGCCTTCTGCGGTTTTCATTAAGCTAGAGTCATTCTGGGTATTCTGGTTAGCTTGATCGAGTGAACGAATACGAACGCGCATACGCTCGGAAATTGCATAACCCGAAGCGTCATCCTGTGCGCTGTTGATTTTCATACCGCTGGAAACTTTCTGCAAGCTCTTCTGCAATGCGTTGGTGTTGGAATTGAGGGTGTTGAGTGTACGCACTGCACTCATGTTGTTCTTTACTACCATTGCCATGGTCATTTCCTCCTTGATCTTTCCTAGAAAAATTTTCCTTAGTCGACGGTTTCCTTTCCGCCGTCAAACAAACGAGTTTTACTGCCGCCCGACCGTCGCCAGGTCTTGCAACTCGCACGCGTAACGAGTTACCGCAATTTTTTACTCGCTTATTGTCTTCTTGAAAATTTTATCGTCAATCATTCGTAAAATATTAAACGCTTCGGAAAAAAATTTTTCTCCCCTGCGTCGTATTATACAAAGAAAAATTTTTCGCGTCAACTAAATCCCGTCGCGACGCACAAAAATTTTTCCGTCAAGTTGTTTTCTTCGGAATATAGAATTTATCTGCGGTGTTGTTTGAGCCGAGAATTGCTCGCGCCTCATTGTTTCCACTTGCTTCTTGAATAGTATATTCTGTAGCAGGAACGTCCACAGCTGTTTTGTTACCGTTCAAATAAACTTTTCCCGAAGGTGGTTTTAAATTTCCGTCTGCGCCACGCAAATATTCGGTTAATTGATTAAGTGCCGTAGGGTAAGAACCGTGCTCCATGTAATAAATTGAAATTGCTGTGTCGATAGTCGAGAGGTCTGATTGAATTTTGGCGGTATTGGCGGCGGTCGTCACGTTAGTAAAACGCGGTACAGCAATCGACGCAAGAATCCCGATAACCATAACCATTAAAATTACTTCCAGCGTCGCAAAGCCTCGTTGGTTCATTTTAATTACTCCTTTGTTTTTTGTAGATTATAAGATAAAAATTATTTTATTGTCAATTTGGCTCGTTTGGTTTATTATAAAAAAAATTATTGCGTGGGAGGAATTACATGGACGAGAAGATTTTAAACTGGGTGACGTTGGCAGAGAAGTTTTCGGCGAGCGGTGACCCAAAATCCATGCGCATCGTCGCACGTGAAATTTTTGATGTCGACAAGAATTCTCCAGACGGGCTAGCGATTATGGCGGAATCGTCGCTTTACTTGGGCAATGTGGACGAGGCAGAATCTTTATCGGAATATGCTTTATCAGTCGAGGCGAATCATCTGCGCGGGCGATTGGTAATGGGCGGCGTCGCAATGAAAAGATTTCTGCTTCGCGAACAGCTGAAAATTTTTGACGCGGTGATAGCCGACGCGCACACCGAACTTAAAGCTTTGCACGCCAAGTTAAACGACTTCAACAGAAAATTTTCCTTAAAACACCGCGAAAAAACTTCAGCCGACGAAGATTATCAAAGGCTATTGGAGAAAAAATTTTTTATCGCGCAATCGCTGTTGTTTAAGGCGTTGAGTTGGAGTTCAAACGGACTTTATTTAGCGGGCGAACCTGCGCGGGCGGCTCAAGCGTTGTTGGAGGCGAGCACACTAACTGACAGGGAAGATCAAGCGGCGGAACTTTACTCTAAGCATTTGTTCTTAAAGAATTATCGCGAATTGCCGCCCAATCAAGCAAAGGAATTGGCGCGGAATTATAATTCGTTCTTTTCGCGAGTGGTGCCCTTTACGCACGGCAGAAAAAAATTCAACGAGGAGCGTCAACTTCATATCGGCTATATTTCGCCGGACTTCAGGGAACATGCGCTTGCAAATTTTCTGCCGCCGCTCTTTAAAGATTATGACGCGGAAAATTTTTCTGTAACGTGCTACTCTACGGGCAAGAAAGATTTTGTAACGGAGAAGCTTAAAAGTTTCAAAGTTAATTGGCGCGATTTAATCGGCAAGGAACCGTTGGAGGCGGCGCGGATAATTGACGAGGATGCCGTTGACATTTTGGTTGACTTGTCGGGGCATTCACAAGATAGTTGTCTGCCGATTTTGGCTTATAAACCTACGCCCGTTCAAATCTGTGCACTGGGTTATACAGCGTCGACGGGGTTAGGTGCGGTAGATTATTTTTTATCGGATAAAATTTGTTCTCCGGAAAGAAATACGCTTGACACGTTTACGGAAAAACTTTTGCGGCTTGACACGTGTTGTTTCTGCTATGCGCCCGGCTTGATTCGCGACATGCCCGCACAAGAACTTCGCGCTCCTGTTTTAAAGAACGGATTTATAACGTTCGGAAGCTTTAACAATTTTGCAAAAGTCAGCGACGACGTTTTATATATGTGGCGTGCAATTTTAGACGGCGTGCCGCGTTCCCGACTGATTCTCAAGGGGAAAATTTTCAGTCTCGACGACGGCAAGGAACTTGTTAAAGATAAATTTTGCAAGATGAGTTTTCCGATTGACCGCGTGGAGTTTCGCCCCTACAGTCCCGACTACCTCGAACAATACGGCGACATTGATATTGCACTTGATACTTTTCCTTACACGGGCGGAACGACGACTTGCGAGGCGTTGTATATGGGCGTGCCGGTTGTAACTTTTCGCGGCAAAACGCACGGCGCAAGGCTTAGCGCGTCAATTTTAAATGCCGCCGATGTTAAAGAACTGATTGCCAACAGTCCAATGGATTACGTCAAGAAAGCAATTCAACTTAGCCGGCGCAAAGAGTTAATCGCGGCTTATCACGTTGGACTTAGGGAGCATGTTAAAAATTCCGCGCTTATGGACGGGCAGAAATATATTCGCGAACTGGAAAAAATTTATCGGGCGGTGTGGAGTGATTTTTGCCGCTCGTCTTCGCATAAGAAATTTAATTCGTTTAGATTCTGAAGGGGTTTTGTTATGGAAAAAAAATCCGTTGAATTATTAGCACCTGCTGGACAGTGGGAATCGTTAGTTGCGGCGATTGAGGCAGGGGCGGACGCAGTTTATCTCGGCGGCAAGGCGTTTAACATGCGCGTACACCGTACAGATTTTAATTTCGACGACGCGCAACTTAAAGCGGCGATTGAATTTGCTCACGAACGAGGCGTTAAAATTTATATCACGTTAAACAATTTAATCAGCACGGAGGAACTTGCGCCGCTAGAAAAATTTTTGCGCTATCTTGACGAAATTCAACCCGATTCGATTTTGGTACAAGATTTGGCGGTTATAAATCTCGTGCGCAAGCTCGGCATAAAAATTCCAATGCACGCCTCAGTTATGATGAACACGCACAATTTTCACACCGTCGAATTGCTAAAAAAATTTGGTATAACTCGCGTGGTAGTCGGTCGTGAATTGACTTTAACGGAAGTTTCCTTGCTTAAGGAGCGAACCGGCATTGAAGTTGAATATTTTATGCATGGCGACATGTGCTTTGCGGAGTCGGGGCAGTGTATTCATTCTGGAGTAGTTTTTGGGCAGAGCGGAAATCGTGGGCGTTGCATGAAACCTTGCCGCTGGATTTATAAACTTATCGACGAGGAAACTGGCGCAACGCTCAACGATTGGTCATATAAACTTGCGCTTAACGATATGTGCATGTTTAGAAATATCCCGGATTTAATTCAAGCGGGCGTCGTGAGTTTTAAAATTGAAGGACGCATGAGACCGCCCGAATTTGTCCGCCGCTTGGTTACGACTTATCGGCGCGAAATTGACGCTTATCTTGCCGACCCGATGGGCTATACCGTTAACGAGGAACGCTGGCAAAATCTTTATAAAAATCGTGTTCGTGACTTCACTACGACTTTTGCATTTGGTGCACCGACGATTAAAGACATTGGCTTGACTGGCGAACGCGAGCCTAGAATTTTCAGCCGCGCAGTTGTTGAGCCTGCCTTTGACGACGAATCAGTTAAAGAAATTTTTTCTTCCGAACGGGCGATTAAATCTTCCGGCAAGCCGAAATTATCTGCGCGGGTTGCGTCGCTTAAAAGTGCACAGGCGGCGATTGATTCAGGCGCGGATATAATTTACGTCGGTGGCGAAGTTTTTAAGCCGCTAAAACCGTGGACGCTTGCCGAATTAAAAAAAGCCGTCGAATTTGCTCACACGGCAGGAAAGAAAATTATTTTGGCGACGCCGCGAACTTCTAAATATAAAGATTTATCCGAGCTGACGGAAATTTTTTCGCATGATATAAATTTTGACGGCGTATTAGTTGGGAATTTGGGCGCGTTGAATTTGATAAAAACTTTGACAGACGCGCCGATTTATGCAGATGTATCGTTTAGCGTGTTCAATCCTGTTGCCGCAGAATTTTTGCAAAGTTTAGGAGCGGTTCAAGCTACGGCGTCTTTAGAGTTGAGTTTTGCGCAAGTTCGGAGCGTCGTTGAAAATTCACCGTTGCCGATTGAAGTTATTATTCACGGCGCAACGGAATCAATGATTTGCGACCATGACTTTGCTAAACTTTATTTGCCGGATTATGACGAATTCGCGACGCCTGATAAATTGAATAAACATTACGCATTAGAAGACGAAGCCGACGAAGTTCACAAGTTGCGCGTCGACCAATTTAAGCGTTGGCATATTTTCTTTGGCAAAGAACTTTGCATGTTGCCTTATGTTGAAAAATTTTTGGGCGCAACGGTGTTGAGGATAGAGGCGCAAAATTATTCACCTAAAGTCACCGCGCAGGTTGTTAAACTTTATCGCGACGCCATTGATGGTAAAAATCTAACATCTAACAGCTATCAGCTACCAGCTAAACTCGGCGCGGGTGTCTATCGTTTCAAACAGAGTAAAAATTCAATTCAGCTGTCCTCGTAAGGACGAACGCGCAAAGTTAATCCTCGTTCATCACAGATTTTTTGACAAGCAATAATTTCTTTAGGCGGTGTAACGTGGTCAACGACAGTTAAGACTACATGCGGCACGAAAACTTTCATATGCTCAGCAAAAGCTAACATCGCGTCGAAAGATTTTATTCCATAGGCGGCACGAGTAAGCTTGAAATATTTTTCGGCAGTCGCGGCATTGAGGCTAATTGACGCCGTGTCCAGAATATTTTCAAAGTCAGCGGCAATTTCTCGCCCGTGATAAAGTTCGCCCAAACCGTTCGTGTTGAGGCGCGTCGGCATATTCGGGCGGATTTTTTTTACGTAAGTCAACAGCTCCACAAGTTCGGCAAGTCTAATCGTCGGCTCGCCGAATCCGCAAAAGACAACTTCCTTGATAACTTGCCAGGGCGCGGCGTCGAATTCAGCTTTGACTTCCTCAACCGTCGGCTCGCGCTCTAACCAAAGACTCGACTCTTTAGCCATAGATTTTTTCTGTCGCAAACAGAAGACGCAATCGCAGTTGCAACGATTAGTTAAGTTCACGTAGAGACCGCGCGTCGTCGTCGAATCAATTTTCAAGCTCTCGGCAAGCGGCAAATATTTTCCGCCTTTATGTGTTGCGTAGACAATCATTTAAATCTCTCCTTGACTTATTTGCAAGCTTATGGTAAATTTTTCTTGCTTAAATAAAACAATTTTAATGGTAGGTAGTTAATGCTACCGCGTCTACTTCTTTCTTGTGTTTGTTAGGTGATAGTTAATTAATTATGGAGCCATTGTAAAAGACGATTTTTAAATACAAAATGGCGGTAGGCAGTCGATGCTGGCACGTCGACTCCTTCCCCGTTAGTTTGTTAAGTCTTTGAAAACGGTTTAGAAGCCGTCGTGATGGACGGCTCTTCACTTACTTGTTTTTGCCGAAGAACGTCAGTGCCGCGAAGATGAGAGTTCCGACCTCGCAGATAACATCCAACCAGTCCTTAAACTCCATACGCGTCACCTCCTTCCTTCGAGGAAGAAGCCGACACATCAAACTACCTACCAATTAAACTATATCATACGTTCATAAAACTTTCAAGTTAATTGTGATTGACACACTTCAAGCTTAGTGATAAATTTTTCTCGCTAGGCTTGAAATTTTTTTAGGAGGGATTCACATGAAAAAACTCATCAATGCGGTTGACTCCGTCGAAGAGCAAATGATTTTGGGACTGGTTAAATCTGCGCCCGACAAACTCGCTAAGCTCGAATGCGGCAATGTGGTCGTTCGCGCCAATAAAAAGCCCGCCAATAAAGTTGCGCTCGTTAGCGGCGGCGGCTCCGGTCATGAACCTGCACACGGCGGTTTTGTCGGAACGGGTATGCTTGACTGCGCAGTTGCTGGAGCGGTTTTCACCTCGCCGACGCCTGATAAAATTTTCGAGGGCATTAAAGCCGTTGCAACGGATCAAGGCGTTCTCTGTATCGTCAAAAATTATACGGGCGACGTGCTGAATTTTGAAATGGCAATCGACATGGCGCAAGACGAGGACATTAAAGTTGACCACGTTGTAGTTAATGACGACGTTGCAGTTCAAGATAGCCTCTACACGACGGGGCGGCGCGGCGTCGCAGGGACAATCCTCGTGCACAAAATCGCCGGGGCTAAAGCTGAGGAAGGCGCAACTCTTGAGGAAGTTAAAGCCGTCGCGGAAAAAGTTATCGCCAATATTCGGACAATGGGCATGGCAATTTCTCCGTGCACAGTTCCCGCCACCGGTAAACCTGGTTTTGAACTTGCAGAGGACGAAGTCGAAATCGGCATTGGTATTCACGGCGAACCCGGCACGCACAGAGAAAAAATCGCCTCCGCTGACGAAATCGCTAAAACTCTCTTGGATAAAATCCTCGCTGACATCGACTATAAAAATCAAGAAGTCGTTGTTATGGTAAACGGCATGGGCGCGACGCCGCTTATGGAACTTTACATTATCAATAATTTTGTGCAAGATTATCTTAAAGAGGTGGGCGTTAAAGTTTACGACACAATGGTTGGCAACTACATGACGTCAATCGAAATGGCGGGCTTTTCGCTGACTCTGTTGCGCCTCGACGATGAACTTAAGAAACTTTATGACGCACCCGCTGATACTCCCGCGCTCAAGAGGTAAGCAAATGGACAATAAAAAAATTCTCGCGATAATCGCCGCCATTGCCAAAAAGATTGAGGCGGAGAAAGATTTTTTAACTGAACTCGACAACGAAATCGGCGACGGCGATCACGGTATAAATCTTGCTCGCGGCTTTAAAAGTGTCGAAGAAAAATTGCCGACATTCGCTGATAAAGATATTGGCGCGATTTTAAAAGGCGTCGGCACTCAACTTGTCTCAACTGTCGGCGGCGCGTCGGGTCCGCTTTACGGTACGGCATTTATGAAGGCGGGCAATGTCTGCAAAGGCAAAATGGAACTCACGGACGCGGAATTTGTTGCGGCATTGGACGCGGCGATTAATGGTATCAAAATGCGAGGTAAAGCCGTTGAAGGCGAAAAAACTATGCTTGATTCTCTTTGCCCCGCTTACAAGGCATTAAAGGAAGACATTGACGGCGGCAAAAATTTAATTGACGCGCTAAGTGACGGTGTTGACGCGGCGGCTAAAGGCGTTGAATACACCAAAACAATTATCGCCACGAAAGGACGCGCTAGCTATCTTAAGGAGCGCAGTATTGGACATCAGGATCCAGGCGCAACGTCATCTTTGTTTATGTTGCAGACTGTGTTGGACGTTTTGCGGGAGGCATGACATGGTAGGCATTGTAATTGTCTCGCACAGTCAAAAACTCGCGGAAGGCGTCGTTGAAATTTCAAAAATGATGGCGAATGCTCCACTTGCCGCGGCGGGCGGTCTTGAGGACGGCTCTTTAGGCACGAGCTACGAAAAAATCTGCGCGGCGATTGAGGCAGTTTATTCAGCTGACGGCGTGATAATTTTAATGGACATGGGTTCTGCCGTCATGACAACGGAAATGGTTTTGGAAGATTTAGACAAGCCGAATGTTAAAATGATTGATTGCCCGTTGGTTGAAGGCGCAGTTCTCGCGGCGGTTGAATCGGCGGGCGGAAAATCTTTAGCTGAAATTTCCGAGCGCGTAGAAGAAACTCTCACTGCAAAAAAATTCTAGGCAAAAATATAATCTTCAAACTAAAAAAGTCCGCCACTTTTTGTAGCGAACTTTTTTCAAGCTTAGCCTCTCCAAAATCGGAGGGGCTGTATTTTTTATATCAAGAAACTATTTGCCTTTAATGTCGGAAGCGCAATGCGGACATTTAGTCGCGTCGTCTGCAACAACTTCACGACAGAACGGACATTTACGCGGATCGGGCGGCGGCGGCGGCGGTGCCGGCATAAATCTGCTGATTTGCTTCAGCAAAATAAAAACAGCCGTACCCATAATCAGGAAATCGAGGCACACATTGAGGAATGAGCCGTAAGCGATAATTGGTGCACCTGCTTCCTTGGCGGCGGAGAAGGATTCAAACTCTTGACCCGAAAGGTTTATATAGAAATTTGAGAAATCCACTTTGCCGAGCAACAACCCCAGCGGTGGCATTAGTATATCGGACGTGAACGAGGAAACAATTTTTCCAAAAGCTCCGCCGATGATGACGCCGACGGACATGTCCACGATATTTCCGCGCAATATGAATTTTTTCCATTCGTCTAACAAAACTTTTCACTCCTTGAAAAAATTTGCCCTTCTGCTAAAATGCGTTTGAAGTCACAAATTCCAGAAGGGAGTTTTACACGTGGAAGATAATAACAAAACCAGCTCCGAATGTCAAACGGACATTTTCTTCAGCGTATACGTCATCTGGTGCCGGTGCTCAAATCAATTTTACGTCGGTACCACAAGTCGCAAGGTAGAAACTCGCATTAGTGAGCACAAGCGCGGTAAAAAAACAGTTCATCGACCGTGAAATTCAGAGTCTTGGCTGGGAAAATTTTGATTGGTGGATCGTCGAAAGGGGCGTTCCATCGAATCTGATTAGCGAACACGAAAAAAATGGGTGGCTTTCTTTCACTCTTTTATCCGAATGGATACAACAAGACGTGTGGCGGCATTGGTAACACTATAATGTCCGAAGCTATCCGCAAAAAAATGGGAGCGTCACGTCGAGGTAGACCAGCAGTTAATAAAGGAAAAAAAGCATTACCTGAAACAAAAGCCAAAATGTCTGTTTCCAGAAAAGGTGATAAACATTTTCTTTATGGTAAACATCACTCCGCTGAGACCAAAGCAAAAATAGCTACCACTTTATCTGCCGTCAATAAAGGTGAAAACAATCCTTTTTACGGTAAACATCACACTGATGAAATAAAATCAAAAATTGGCGCGTCTAATCAAGGCAGAAAAACTATGGAAGGTAAGCATCATACAGAGGAAACAAAGGCTAAACTTCGCGCAAAAGCACTTGCAAGAGCCGCCGCGAAAAGAGTCGCTAAAGAAAATCTTGCCGTTGCCAATTCGACGCCGATAAGCCTATAGAATCTAAATGACGCTGTAATACTTCAATAGAGCTTGCGTTCCAAGATTGCCCTCGCCCGACTCTTCAAGCTTGCGTACTTCGTGAAGAACCATAGCCAAAATCGGCAACGCCGCGCCATAAGCTGTAGCTGTTTCCATGCCGATTGCTAAATCCTTGCCGAAGTGCCGGAGCATAAATCCAGGACAAAAATCGCCGTCGAGACCTTTACGAGCGACACTTCTCATTTGAAAGGAGCCTGCCGCACCTGTTACTATTGCCGAGTAAACTTTTTCCACATCAAGCCCCGACGCCTTAGCATAGGCAAAAGCCTCACATACGCCCGCTAACGTTCCGGCAATCGCGATTTGGTTGCAAGCTTTAGTTTTCTGCCCTGCGCCCGCTGAACCTTCGTAGACGATATTTTTTCCCATAGCCGCGAAGACTGGTTGCAGAGCGTTAAAATCTTCTTCTGCGCCGCCAACTAAAATTGTAAGCGTAGCATTTTTTGCGCCGATATCTCCGCCAGTGACTGGAGCGTCAACTGCGTGGAGATTTTTTTTCTGAGCTGCCGCAAAAATCTTTTCGGCAAGAATTGGCGAGGAAGTCGTCATGTCAACGAGATAAGCACCCGCCTTAGCCGAATCAATAATTCCGCCCGCGCCCAAATAAATTTCCTCGACGTCCTTAGGATAGCCGACGATTGTAATCACGACATCTTGACCTGTTGCACATTCGCCAACGGTGTCGCACCATTTCGCGCCGCGTTCAATCAAAGCTTGCGCCTTAGACTTCGTGCGGTTGTAAACGCTGACAGAAAAGCCCGCGTCCATTAAATGACCCGCCATTGCCGCGCCCATAATGCCAGTTCCGATAAAGCCGATTTTTTTCAAAGCCGTCATTTGCTAATCACCTTCTTTCACGCGGCGAAGTATATCACCTTTTTTTCAGCTTTTCAATAGGAATTATTGACAGGAAATAAAGTAACTTGTAAAATTGTCGACGAACGGAGGCGGTCTGACTTTATGAAATATAAACGTGTAGTTCTGAAGTTGAGCGGCGAAGCTCTTGCCGGAGAAAAAAGTTTCGGTATCTATCCGCCAGTGGTTGAGAGCATTGCTCAACAAATTAAACGAGTTCACAAGGAAAAATTGGAAGTTGCAATCGTCGTGGGCGGAGGAAATATTTGGCGTGGCTTGAGCGGCGCGGCTAAAGGCATGGACAGAGCGTCGGCTGATTATATGGGCATGCTCGCAACTGTTATGAACGCTATCGCCCTGCAAGATGCCCTTGAACAGCTGAAAGTTTTTACCCGCGTTCAAACGGCTATCGAAATGCGCGAAGTTGCTGAACTTTACATAAGACGCCGCGCAGTTCGTCACTTAGAGAAAGGGCGCGTTGTAATTTTTGGCGCGGGCACGGGCAATCCGTACTTTTCAACTGACACGACGGCGGCACTTAGGGCGGCGGAAATTGAAGCGGACGTTATATTAATGGCAAAGCGCGGAGCCGACGGTGTCTACGATTGCGATCCAAATCGTTTCCCCGACGCCAAAAAGTTCGATAAGATAAGTTACATTGATATTTTAAATCTCGGCTTGCACGTTATGGACGCAACCGCAACTAGTCTTTGCATGGATAATCACATTCCACTTGTCGTTTTTAATATTGACGACCACGAAAATATTTATCGCGCCGCAATCGGCGAAACAATCGGCACAACTGTTGGCTAAGGAGGAGAAATTCAAATGACTAAGGACGTTATCAAATCGGCAGAGGACAGGCTCGGCAAAACTCTTGACGGCTTGAAAAAAGATTACGGTACACTCCGCGCAGGACGCGCCGCCCCCAGTCTGCTCGATAAAGTTATGGTTGATATTTATGGTACAACAATGCCTATCAATCAAGTTGCAAGCGTCACCATTCCCGAACCACGCATGATTATGATTAAGCCTTATGACAGAAATTCGCTTAAAGACATTGAACGCGCCATTCAGAAATCGGATCTCGGTTTGACGCCCAATAACGACGGCACAACAATTCGCCTTGCAATTCCTCAACCGACGCAGGAACGCCGCAAAGAACTTGTCAAAGTTGTTAGCAAAAAAGCGGAAGAGGCTAAAGTTGCAATGCGCAATATTCGTCGCGACGCTAACGAATCGATTAAAAAGTTGGAGAAGGGCAAGCAGATAACTGAAGACGACCGCAAAGACGCGCAGGACGAAATGCAAAAGCTCCTCGATAAATATATTAAGCTCGTTGACGGCGCGAGGGCGGGCAAAGAAAAGGAAGTTATGGAAGTTTAATTATGTGGGAAAGTGACGCCGGCTTGCTTGCGCGAGTCGATAAAAACAAAATGCCGCGACATGTGGCGATAATAATGGACGGCAACGGACGCTGGGCAAGTTGTCGCGGGCTACTTAGGAGCGCGGGGCATACCGCCGGCGTCAAGACCCTCAAAAATATTTTAAAGACGGCGGTTAATCTCAAGCTTGAGGCTCTGACGGTTTACGCCTTTTCAACGGAAAATTGGAAGCGACCTCCCAGCGAGGTTGATTTTTTAATGCATTTGTTTTCGGAATATCTGAAGCGCGAAAAACTCGAAATGCACCAAAACAACGTCCGCATAAAATTTTTGGGACGCATGGAAGATTTTGCGCCTTCCCTGCAAAGGCTAATATGCGATTCGGTGGAACTTATGAAAAATAATACCGGCGTCAAATTCAACGTGGCGGCTGATTATGGCGGGCAAGATGAAATTATCCGCGCCGCGCAGAAATTAGCATGTAGGGTTAAAGCAGGCGAACTTTTGCCTGAAAATATTTCCGCGCAACTTTTTGAAAATGAGCTTGACACCGCAGGACAACCGCCCGTCGACTTGATGATTAGGACAAGCGGCGATTTGCGCGTCAGCAACTTTTTATTGTGGCAAGCCGCCTATGCGGAATTTTGGTTTACCAATACGCCTTGGCCAGAATTCACGCCGGAAGAATTTGTCGACGCCCTTATTGATTTCGGTAAGAGAACTCGACGTTTTGGCGCACTAAATAATTGAGGAGAAATTTTTATGACGAATGCCCCTGCAATTTCTATAATTATCGCGCTTTATAACGCAGAAAGATATATTGGAGAAACTCTTGACAATATTCTTGCGCAGACATTCCAAAATTTTGAAGTTATAGTCGTTGACGACTGCTCGACTGATAATAGTGTTATGATTGTCACAAGTTATCTTGAAAAATTCGGGGGACGATTGCGCCTCTCGCGCATGAAGAAAAATTCAGGCAGACCTTCTTTGCCGCGTAACAAAGGTTTACTTCTTTCACGTGGCGAATATATTTTCTTCATGGATAACGACGATTTAATAACATCAACTGCGTTAGAGGAACTTTATACCCTCGCTAAAAATTATACTGCTGAAGTTGTATATTGCGAACATTATTATATAGCCGATGTTGATAACAAAAATATTCAAAAGACGCAACAACAGAATAGCAATTTCCCTTTCGTTGATAAGCCAACTTTTGAAACCAACTCTTTTCCTGATAAAGTTAATAGAGTAATTGAATACTTATTCGTTGCAATGCCGTGGAATTATATGGTTAAGCGTAAATTGCTAATTGAGAATAAAATTATTTTCCCTGACATAATCCGCGACGACAGCATTTGGACTTGGAACGTAGTTTTTTGTGCAAAAAAAATTTTGCGTATTCCCAATGCAGTTTATATTTGGCGTGAAAATAAATCTTCCATAACGCGAGTCGAAAAAACGCCAACCCAAGTAATAAATTTTTGGCTTAATTCTGTTATTATGGGCACGAAAATATTAAATGATACATTGAATCAATTCAAATTTTTTCAAGAAAATCCTAAATTTCATTACGCTATGTTGAAGTGTTTTGTATACGGTGGTTTCTCTCAAATAATTATGGCAAACTTTAAAATGGAGCCAGCCGAATTTTATGAAGCTGTTCGTAAAAAATTTCCAAAAAATCTTGGTGAGCAAGATGTATTAATTTCTTTTCTTTGTGCTTTTATAGATGAACAACAAAGACTTATTCAACAATTAAAACAGTGAATCATTGAATTTTAAAAAATACGTAAGGAAGTGACGCCTTGGTTTTAAGAATTATTACGGGGATTATCGGAATTGCCATTGCGGCGTTCGTGATTCAATATGGTGGTGCGCCGTTCGCGTGCTTTGCAATGTTTTTATCGCTCCTCGCTTGGCACGAATATTCCTCCGCGTTCAGAAGGGCTGGAGTTATCACGACTTATATTTTCGGCGCATTGACTCTGATTTTACTGCTCTGTTGCGCGTGGCTCGGAAATGTCGAGGAACTTTTAGCGGTTTTAACTATTAGCATGATGTTAATTTTTTTGCTAACGGTAATTCTGCGCGGGAGTACACGTCCAACTGATGCTTGCGTTTCTGTGGCGGGGATAATGTATATTGGCTTGCCGTTCGCGCATTTAATTTTTTTGCGCTTTTTAACTGACGAGCCGCAACCTGGCGAAACTGTAACGACCATTAAAGAAATTGCCACGAACAACGCAACAATCCTCGATAAATTTGATATTGGAAAGTTTTTGGCCTTCTTGCCGACATTCGATTTAAGTTTGAACTTGAACGTTGACGCAGGTTGCGCGTTGGTTTGGGTGCTGTTTGCGTGCACTTGGGCAAGTGATACTTTTGCGTACTTTGTCGGTTCAGCTATTGGTTCTCACAAGCTCGCCTCGTCGATAAGTCCCGGCAAAACCGTCGAAGGATTTTTCGGTTCGATTATCGGCACGATTATTACGGCGGTTATTGTCGGCACAATTATTTTTGGCTTGCCGCTGATTAAAATGGCAGTTGCAGGATTTATCCTTGCATTGGCGGCGACGCTCGGTGATTTGGTTGAGTCGGTACTGAAACGTTTTGCGGGCATAAAAGATTCGGGATTTTTCTTGCCTGGTCACGGCGGCGCACTCGACCGTTTCGACAGCATACTTTTCACTGCGCCCACGTTCTATTATTTTGTCATTTTATCGGGGATAGCTTAAATGAAAAAAATTACGATACTCGGTTCAACCGGCTCAATCGGCACGCAAGCCCTCGATGTTGTACGAAATTTGCCTAACGAATTATCCGTAGAAGTTTTAGCGGCTAACTCGAATGTCGAACTTTTTGCTAAGCAGATAAAAGAGTTCCGCCCTAAGCTGGCAGTTTTGGCTGACGAAACGGCTTATAAAAAATTATCTAAGAAAAAATTTCGCGGCACTGAAATTGCGGGCGGGCGGCAAGCTTTTATCGACGCGGCGGCTTTTGGCAATTCGGAAATTGTTTTAACGGCGATGAGCGGCTTTGCGGGTTTGGAGCCGACGATTAAGGCTATTAAAGCTCGAAAAAATATCGCACTTGCCAATAAAGAAACTCTCGTCGTGGCAGGAGATCTCATTACTAAATACGCTGAACTTTGTGGCGTAAAAATTTTGCCCGTCGACAGTGAACACGGAGCTTTTTTTCAATGTTTGCAAGGCGAAGATATGCGCAAAATTAACAAACTTTTGCTTACGGCGTCGGGGGGACCTTTTAGAGGCAAAACTCGCGACGAACTTAAAAACGTCACCGTTAAAGAAGTTCTTGCGCACCCGACGTGGAACATGGGCAAAAAAATTACCGTTGATTCTGCCACGCTCGTTAATAAAGGACTTGAAATTATCGAGGCAAAATTTCTTTACGGCGTCGACTACGACCAAATTCAAGTCGTCGTGCACCCGCAAAGTATTGTTCATTCTATGGTTGAGTTTTGTGACGGTTCGATTATCGCACAACTTGCCGCGCCTGATATGCGCTTGCCGATTCAATACGCGCTGACTTATCCGCGCAGATTGCCTTCGCCCGTCAAGCTGCTAAATTTTTGGGAGCTGAACTCGCTGACTTTTGAAAAGCCCGACACTGAAACTTTTCGCGGGCTGAATTATGCATACGCGGCAGGCACAGTTGGTGGAACGTTGCCTTGCACTTTCAACGCGGCAAATGAGGTTGCAGTCAACGCTTTCCTGCAAGGGCGAATAAAATTTTTAAATATTTACGACGTGATTGAGGAAACTGTTATACGTAGCGACGCTTTTGCGCCGACGTTAGAAAATTTATTGGAGGCAGATAGAGCGGCACGCGCTTTAGCTGAAAAGTATATCGAATTGGCTTATTGATTTTTTACGGGAGGATTTGTTTTGATTCTGACAATAGCAGCAGCTGTTTTCGTATTTGGATTGTTGGTTCTCGTCCACGAATTCGGACATTTTATAACAGCAAAAATGACTGGTATGCGCGTCGACGAATTCGCAATCGGCTTTGGTCCCAAACTAATCAGCAAAAAACACGGCGAAACAGTTTACTCGTTGCGTGCGATACCGCTGGGCGGCTTCAATGATATTGCCGGCATGGATCCCGATAACAACACTGCGGGCGAACGAGGCTTTTGTGCTAAGCCTGTCTTGTCGCGTATGATTGTAATTTTGGCGGGCGCGACGTTTAATTTTATTTTGCCGATAGTTTTATTCTTTATGATTTATGCGACACTCGGCGCGGGCAAACCTGCAACCGAACCGATTATTGGCGGGATAATTCAAAATATGTCTGCAGAAAAAGCTGGACTCAAAGAGGGCGACAGAATTTTAAGCGTTGACGGACAAACGGTCACGACGTGGAAAGAATTCACCGACAAACTTAAAGGCGTCGATGCGGGACAAAATGTTTTGCTCCAATATAAACGCGGCGAGGAAATTTCCGAAGTTACATTGTCGCCAACCTTTAACGAACAGGAAAAACGAGTATTAATCGGCGTGCAAAGTTCAATCGTCTACGAATCAAAAACTATACCAGAATCATTCGCGCTGTCGATTGAGCACACAAAAGAAATTACGGTCTACATGCTCGAATCAATCGCCCGCCTGTTCAAAGAGCCGGAGCAAACGGAAAATCTTGCCGGACCGATTGGAATTGTGCAAATGTCGGGGCAAGTCGCAGAACGCGGATTTATTCCGTTGTTGAACTTCGCAGCATTGCTTAGTATAAATCTCGGCATAATAAATTTGTTGCCTGTGCCCGTGCTTGACGGCGGTCATTTCGTGAATTTATTTATCGAGGCGGTAAGAGGTAAGCCGCTCGGCTCAAAGGCAGTTGCTTATACTCAACGTGTCGGCATCGCGCTTTTGCTAATGTTAATGCTTTTCGCAACGAAAAATGATCTTGTCCGTGTCTTCTTGAAATGAGGTCGTCACATGAAAAAAATTTTTACAATCGGTTCGTCGCGCAAAACGGCAGAGGAATTTTTTAGATTGCTTGAGGATAACGGCGTCACGAAAATTATCGACGTTCGTTTAAATAATACGTCGCAAATTCTAGCTTTTGCCAAATATCCCGACATAGAATTTTTTACGCGCAAAATTTTGGGTGCTAAATATTTTCACGACAAAAAGTTTACGCCCTCTGAAAAAATTTTAGTTCGTTACAAAAAAAATGACATTGACTGGGACGAATACGAGAAGGAATTTGCCGAGTTGATGAATTACCGCGATATTGATACTTACATTGCCGATAAATATTCGACGCAAGAAAATTATTGTTTGCTTTGCAGTGAGCCGACGCCTGAATATTGTCATAGGCGGCTTGTTGCAGAGAAAATTAAAGCAGTCCTCGAAGACGTTGAGATTATTCATTTGTGAGGCGCGGCAATGATAATTCGCAAGTTGATAATTCTCGCTGAAAGTGCTAAGTACAATAATTTTTGCGTGGCGGGCGTCGATATTGATACGGGCAAATGGATTCGTCCCATTTCAGAAAAACCAGAACTTGAAGAGGCAGTTCCGCTTGACGATTTAAAATATCCCGACGGAACGCGAGTTGAACTATTAGACGTTGTAGAAATAAAATTTTCCGACAGGTCGGCGAACAATCCGATTCAGCCGGAAAATTTTTTTTATAACGAAAAATATTTTTGGCAAAAAATTAGCCGAGTGACGTTGCAGGAACTTATCGACAAGCGTGGCTATGATTTGCGCGATAAAATTTTTTTCAGTGACGAACGCTCAATTTTCGGCGCGGACGTTGAAAAAATTTCTGCTCGTGAATCACTTTTGCTTTTACCTGTGGAAAATCTTTTTATATCGGTTGAGGACGCCAAAGACCATAAAAAATTTTTCGCTGACTTTGATTATCGCGGTAAAAGATTGTTGCGTTTCAGCGTCGGAGATATTGCCGTTAGAAAAAAATTCGAGGCAAACGACGCAGGAAAATATTTTTTCAAGGAAAATGCTAACGTTGTCTTCAGCCTCACAAATCCTTTCCACGCGAACTATAATTGCTATAAAATGCTTGCGCAGATTTTCTAAAAAAATTTTTCGACGCCAATATAATTTACGATTAAAATTTTAGCCCTCTCCAAATTCGGTGAGGGCTTGTGTATTGGTAAAGTGCATGTAGACTACAATAATTTTCTTTTTGCCAATAAAGGTTATTACGCTTATTTCGCGAATTACAATAATAATCCTTTCAACCGATTAAAAATCAGTAATTAGTAGTTAGAAAAAACTAGTAGCTAAAAAGGCGGTGCGGATATGACGGGGAGCAGAGAAGTCATAACGGGCGGCGACTTTAAACGCATGGTTGCCGGCGCGTACAGTGAATTTCTTTTGGAATACGAAACGATAAACGGGCTTGGCGGCGCGGGGACGTTGGCGGGCACGCATATTTTGCGGACAATGGGCGCGGCGGTCATGCCTCTTGCTGACGCTAAAGATGATTCGATTGGTGGACTTGCTCGCAGAGTTTCAACGGCGGCGGTTTTTGGAGCGCGTGGAAATGCTGGTGTTGTCTTAGCGCAAATGTTTCGCGGGATAAGTGCGGGACTTGTCGGCAAGTATGAGGCGACAGGTTCGGAGTTCGGTAAAGCTTTTCAATACGGAATTTTATATGCGCAACGAGTTGTTCCCGAAGAACCGGAAATTCCTTTTATCACAGTGGCAAAGGCAGTGGCAAAGGGAGCCTATCACGCGGTGCGCGACGGTATGCCGATTGTGGAAATTTTATACAAAGCGATTCAATCGGGCGAAGCGGCGGTTAAAAATTTGGGACTTGGCGACGCTGGTGCAAATATTATGTTGAGCTTTTTGAAGGGTTGCTTAAAAGGGTTAGACGGAAATTTTGTATCGCCGGCAGTGAGTTTGTCGCTGGGCTTAGGAACGCATAAAAATATGCCCGACCCGCGCAACGATTTAGTTCGTCCTTATTGCATAAGATTGCGCGTAAAAAATTCCAAAGCGAGCTTGCCCGAACTTGAACGGCAAATGCGCGACTTCAGTAGCTTTTCAATCGTGGAGCGTGCACGCGGTGGATTAGATGTTCACGTCCATACAGACCACGTCGGAAAAACTTTGGAGCAAGCAATCGGTTGGGGACCGCTCTCGGAAGTCAAGATAACCAACATGAGCGAGGCACACGCTCTACCCTTTCACGAGGCGTTGATGAAAGTTGCCGCACTTGCCGTCGCTAAAGATTCGGAAGAGGCGCAAAAACTTCAAGACGCGGGCGCATCAATTTTGGTATCAGGTAGCGCGGAGTCTTCGCCGTCGTTGTCTGAAATAATCGGTGCGGCACATTCGGATTTGGCGTCAAGCTATGTGCTTGTTGCGTCAAGCCCCGATTATCATTTGGTTTTCAAGCAAGCTAAAAGACTTTTGGGCGGGCGTGTCGAATTAGTTTTAACTGACACGTTCGAGGAGACTTTAGCCGCGCTAAAAAAATTTTCAACTGGTTTATCAGCTTTAGAAAACGCAAAACTAATGTCACAATTTTAAGGAGGAGGTTTTATTTTGGCAAATTTAGATTATCTCTATAACCCCGACGCCGCGAAAGCTCATTTTAGTGTAAATTACGTCTCTGCCAAGAAATTAGGATTTCAAGTTATCGAACACGGCACAATTCTAAGAATAGGTGTTCATAAAAATTGAATAGTGATATAGTAGATACATTATGAGAAAAAAATACGAAACAGACTTAACGGATGAGCAATGGGAAGTAATTGCGCCCTTGTTCGTCAACATGCGAAAACGCAAATGGGAAAAGCGCGAATTGGTCAATGCGGTGTTGTATCTGGTGAAAACGGGCTGTCAGTGGCGTAATTTACCGCACGATTTCCCACCAGTCTTTACCGTGCACAGCTTTTATCGACGTGCACGCCTTAACGGACTTTGGGACAAAATCCTCGAACACCTCGTTAAGCTGACGCGCCGAAGAGCAGGCTTAAGCGAAGAACCGACCCAAGCATTAATTGACTCTCAAAGCGTGAAAACGACCGGAGCCGTCGAGCA